>JAJPZT010000089.1 GCA_021204175.1 Clostridiales bacterium
ACTGTGCAATCAGAACGCAGGCACCGGCGGAAAAACCATTTGCCAGTGCAAGAAATGCCATAGTCAAAACGCCGCAGGCTCCAACAGCCGCCAATGACGTTTCACCGGCAAAATTACCGACGATGATGGTGTCTGCCGTATTATAGAATTGCTGAAGCAATAAACCCATAAATACCGGAAACATAAAAGCGAGAATTCCCTTCCATGGTTTGCCTGTGAGCAAGATTTCATTTGTCATAGCAGTACCTCCGTTTCAAATAAAGTACAGCAGCCATCCAAACAGGGGACTGCTGCACGTATCAGTTAACTTAGTAAACAATCTCGGCATTGGTGCGATCTTGGTATAACTTCCAAAATTGTTCGGCAATCTTCTCCGGCATATATTTTTCAGAGCCGCCGATAGTGTCGCAAACTTGAACAGTACCGATAAATACATTTTGCTCTTTGAATACTGGGTGCAGTGCCAGTACCATAGCCCTCAGCGCAGCTTTATCCATAGAAAGGGGAAGATACGATGCACTGGGATACATAGACAGACCGCCGCCGGTAATCAGGATAGTGCCTTGTTTTTTGCTGAATTCCTCGCTCAACACCTGCTTAATACAGGTATAAGCACCCATCACATCCACCTGATACCGCTGTTCCATAACCTTTGTGCTGATGCCGCCGGGTACATCTGCGTCCGCTGTAGTAATACCCACATTATAAAACAGCACATCCGGCACACCATATGTCTGTACAGCTTGCTGCATAATTTTGGCAAGTACGGTCTGATCGGCAGTATCTGCAGCCTGTACTTCGACTTCCATACCCTCGTTCTGCATTTCCTTTTTGTAATCTGCTAAATGTTCCGCATTGCGGCACATCAGTACCACACGGAATCCGGCTGCTCCGAATTTGCGGGCAACTGCGTTGCCTAAACCTTTACCTGCACCAACCACAAATATTGTCTTTTTCATTGTCTATTCTTCCTTTCTATATTTATATTTGTGAAATTTACTATAAAAGCGTTGTCGATATACAGACAGATGGGCAAAAAGGGTATGCACAGATGGCTGTATATCAGACAACCTCCCCGGTATGAGCAGCGTAGGACGATAGTCCGGAGCAGCGAATACAGGGGATGATTGCGGGAGTGCATTAAGCACGTAGCAATCGGACTTTTACAAAGAAGCACCTAACCTATAGGCTGCTTCTGTTTTGCGTTTGCCTAAAATCTCGCCTCGGTTTTTCCAACCTAAATTGCGTTCATAAGTACGATACCATGTGACAGCCTGAGAATAATCGGATCCGTCCGCTGTCATTAACAGTACACTTTCTCGTGAAAATTTACCGTAACCCAAGCATTCCAGTTCTGCATACAAACGGTCTGCTGCCGTTTTCAGTGTTCCGGTGATTGTCCAAAAATAAAGCGGAGAAGCGAACACAACAACATCGCAGTCTGCAAAAGCAGAATAAATCTGATCCATATCATCTTTTTGAGAACATGGGCTGTGTGTGTCCCGTCCTGCGTGCAGACAGCCTTTGCAGCTATGGATGTTCATACCGTCAAGATAAAACTCTTTCACCGAATGACCGGCACTGCGGGCACCCTCGGTAAAGCTGTGAATCAGCTTTGCGGTGCTACCGTTCTTTCTGGCTGCACCATTGAGAACCAAAATCTTTTTTGCCATAAGTTTACCACCTTTCTGTTTACCACCAACCAAACAGGCTACGCCCAACCTCAAGCTTTTGAATCGCCTGTATTTCTTCCGTTTCCAAATCAAAATCCAAAACAGAGATGTTTTCTTTCATATGCTGTGGATTTGTGGATTTGGGAATTACGATTATTCCCTGCTGAACCAAAAATCGTAAGGCAATCTGTGAAACACTCTTATTATGATTTTTTGCTATTTCTGTCAATACTTGATTATTCCAAATATTGTTTCGACCGCAGGCCAATGGCGACCAGCTTTCGTGTTTTGTTCCTATCTGACATTCTAATTCACGCAGTTTTTTCTGCTGACGGAACACGTGAGTTTCCACTTGGTTGACAGTAGGAAACACCTTGCAGTGATTAACCAAATCCAAATACTGTTCTTCCATAAAGTTGGATACACCTATTGCACGTAATTTTCCTTCTTTATAGAAAGTCTCCATAGCACGGTAAATCTCATAGACATTTCCTGTTGGCTCGTGGATCAGCAACAAATCAATATAATCCATGTCTATCCTTTTCAAAGAACTTTCAATGGAACGAAGCGTATCCTGATACCCGTGACACCCCCAAAGTTTTGTTGTGATAAATAATTCTTCTCTGGGTATGCCGGATTTATGACAGGCCTTGCCGACTTCTTTCTCATTTCCATAACATTGAGCGGTATCTATGGAGCGATACCCTGCTTTCAGTGCTTCGGCAACGCACTTTTCCGTTATTCTTGCAGGTGTCTGATAAGTTCCGTATCCTATAATCGGCATTTTGACATCATTAATCAATGTAACATACTCCATTGCTTTATCCCTCCTCGTATCTTTTTGTCTGTGACTATATTATAATCCAAAAAACATTGACATTGAAGCGACCAAAATGTTAAAATGGTTTTTAGAAAAACTAAAAGCGAGGTGAAATTATGTATAGCCGTGAGCTTAATACTTTTATAGTTGCCGCAGAACAGGGCAGTTTTTTAAAGGCTTCAAAAGAACTGTTTACTACTCCTGCTTCTGTGATGAATCAAATCAATAAATTTGAAGACCGAATAGGCGTAAAGCTGATTGAAAGAACCAATCAGGGAATAAGCCTGACATCGGCTGGACGCATTGTTTACAAAGAAGCAAAGAGGATTATAAAAATTTCCGAACAAGCCATATCCAAGGCAAAGCAGACAGCAATGAACGAACAGCTGGTAATAAGAGTCGGCACATCTATTCTTCGTCCATGCAAAATGCTGATTGAATTATGGTCGGAAATTGATGACGGAGCATACACAATACATATTGTACCTTTTGATGACACTCCGTCGGGAATGGAAACCATGCTTTCTTCATTGGGAGAAAAAATAGACTGTTTTGTAGGTCCGTGTGATTCTCTCACTTGGAAAGAAAATTGTAACATCTTGCAAATAAAACAGGGAGAATGTGCGATTGCCGCCCCAAGAAAGCACAGATTATCCAATAAGGAAATGCTATGTTGGAATGACTTAAACGGAGAAACAATTATGTTGGTTAAGCGTGGAGATTCACCCGTATTAAACCAACTGAGAGACGAAATCGAAACAAACCACCCCCAAATCACAGTTTTAGATGCACCGCATTTCTATGACACAAATATTTTTAATGAATGTGAGCAAATCGGCTGTCTAATGGAAACATTAGACATATGGACAGATGTTCATCCGTCTATTGTGACAATTCCAATGATGTGGGATTATAAAATGCCTTACGGAATTATTTATGCAAAGCATCCGTCTGAAACAGTAAAGTCATTCATTGCAAAAATCAAAGAAAACTTATAAAAATAAAGAGAGCAGAGGACTATCCCTATTCTCTGCTCACAAATCCTGATACATCTTTATTTACAGAATATCAATCAAAAATCTTCATCAAAATAGCCTAAAATCTTTTGCGTATCCAAATATCATAGGCACTCCTCCTTCGTAAATTTTTATCTGCCCAAATCATTGTAACGGCTGTGTTTAACTGTTTGCGGTTCTTTTTTATATTTTTCATATTGACGGTTCTGCCATTTGTGTATGTCTGCGTCTTTACGCTGTTTCCAAGCATTTAAGGCTAATTCTTCAAATTTTTCATATGTATCGAATAAGAAACCGTAGCCGTCCTTGCTGAGATAGTTGGCTTTGGCGGTTTCGTAGTTTTCAAAATCAAGTTTCAGCCTTACCAAATCGGTCTGTATGCGGTTTCTTGCTGTTTTCCAATTGTTAAGCGTATCAATTGAAGGCTGTGCATTCGGGGTATCGGCTTCGGAAATATTTAATATTTCGGCAATGTGCCTGTCTGCATTTGCAAGACTTTCTTCTGTTGCTTTAATAGCAGATTTTTGAATATCATAGCTTTCAAGCAAGGCTCCGAACAGTTCAAACTCATTGAATTTAACCAACAAAGGAAGTCCCCCGCTTCTTAAGCGGTGGGTGCTTACTTTCCATTCAGTAGGAGTGCAAGGAGAACCCGAAAGACATCGGGACGTGCGAAGCACGGGTTTTGCGTAAGCAAAACTTCTGAACACCTACTGAATGGGGCGTTATCAAACGCCGTTGGTCATAAGTATTTTTTGCGTCAGCAAAAAATGCGCATAGTCTTTGACTTTTACTTTCGGTATAGTCTTTAAAAGATACACCGTATTTACCCAAAACCCGTTTTACAACCCAAAGTGTGGTTTCGGTTCTGAGACTGACATTTTTGGCATTTTTCCAACTTTTTACATTTGCGTTGTCATATTCATTTACGGGAATTATTTTCTTGACTCTATCCTGTACTATTTGTTTGTATTCTTCTTTATTTTCGATTCTGAATTTTATAACTTCCTCGGAGTAGTCATAGCCCATTGACTTGCTTCGTATAAATCTTGGCTGATTATCACTGTTTACCGCCGGATAGGAGCGTTTGAAGGCAAGATATTTGCCTTGTTTTACTTCAAATTCTCGGCTTTCCATATCGGTTATAAATTCTTCAAATGTATTCGACCTTCTTATGGCACTGTCAATTTCATTCTTTAAGCGTTTTCTTTTGCCGAAATTGTATTTATCGTCATAAACTTTACGATTGTGAGAGGGCTGTCTGTTTCCTTTGTTTTTGATACGGTATTTAATGGCAGCTTCCGAATAATCTCTTGAGATAGAAGTCGACCGTATAAATCTCTGCATTTGCCTGTCTTTGAAGGATAAATATTTGCCCTTTTTGATAACATAGCCCATATCCTGCATATTGGCAATAAAATCAAAAAAATCGGCAGCTTTATCTACGGCTTTGTCGAGATTTTCCTGTAAACGCTGTTTATGAGATTTCTGTTTTCCGTCAAAAGATTTTTCAATGGCAGACAAAATTATTTCATCTAATTCCTTATGGACGGTTTCTGTATTTTTGTATTTTTCGGCTTTTCCTGTTTGGGCTTGAAATCTTTGAAAGCCCTCTGTAATATTGTTTTCTATATCAGCCGACAATTTTGTATTGCTGCCAATATTAGGCTTTATTTCAGATAGAATATTATCTTTGAGATTATCCCAATTTTTTATATAATCGGCTTCATTGAGGAAAATTTCTGTTTCACTTAAAGCTATATCCCGAAGATGCCGCCGTTGTTCCATTGTACCGTCTTTATCAATAATGCTCAGGTTATGTTCCAAACATATATCGTCGCTTATGGCTTTCAGCTTTGCGTATGTCTTTTTATTGCTGTGTAGTTTATGAAAAGTTCTGAAGTCAACGGCATTTACCAATATGTGGTTGTGCAGATGTTCTCTGTCAACGTGAGTTGCTATAACATACTGAAAGTCGGGGTACATTCGTTTCATAAGCTCCTTGCCTATTTCAAGTGCTTGTTCGGGGCTTATATTGTCCTCCAGTGCAAAGCTTTGATAAATATGCCACGCAATATTGTTACCCTTCTTAATGACTTCTTTGCTCCGCACCAAAGCAAATAAATTTTCTGCGACTTGGGGTATACATTCATAGCTGTCAACAAGCTGTCCGTTATTCGTCTTTTCGGGTCTTTGAATATAGGAAAGTGTTTTTCTGAAATGGTCTGTTGATTTTATGGGAGTAAGTTTTGTGTATGCCAATAATTATCACACTCCCTTTAGGTATTTCTTTATCCATATATTGAGCTTATCTATCATACTGTTAATTGCTCTGATACAGTTTTTTATCTCCTCAATATCCGTTGGATAAAAACCTTGCGTAATATTTGCTGTCTTAGCGATTTGATTAAGGTTTACTCCTATTTTGTTCAGTTCGTATAACAGTCTTGCGATTATATTTATGTCTACATTAATAACAGGCTTTTCGGAAACAGACAGTCTTATAAACTCGCCGAGATTGTTCATTCCGGTATTTTTCATTTTTTGAATGATGTCGGCTTTTTCTTTTTCTGTAACCATAACATATATTCTTTCGTTTCGTTTTCTTCCCATTTTTGCATCACTCCTTGTAAAATTTCTTTGGGACTTCATTTTTTGCTGTGTAATATTGTTCCTTTGGAGCAGATTTTTAAAGCAGGGGTTTGGGGGCGGCAGCCACCAAAATGACAGAGGGGTTTGAGGATTTCCTTCCCCAACAAGCGGCAAGTGTGTTCGCACACTTGCTATGCTTGCCGGTAGGAAAACCCCAAATATGAAGCCGCAAAACCATTCTGTATATGCAGCCTGAGCCGCACTTACCGCCGATGATATTTTTCGGGCAGCAAGTCGGTTTTCCGTAAAAAAGCTGTATATAGCTTTTACGAAATCAGCTTTACAGCTTTACATATTTGTGGGCTTAATTGTAGAGATTATTTTTTTGTCTGTCATCTAATATCCAATCCCGTATAGTTTCCGAATGGCTGTCATACTTCCTATTTCTGCGAAACATATAAGATGACAATCTTTCTATGTAGTCTTCAATTTCCACAACAGAAAATTCTCTTACTAAGGCAGAATATTCTTCATCGGTCAGGAATACATTATTTTGACTGCCGTAGGCAGTACGTATTTTGTTGTCCTGCTTTGTCAAAGCTACCTTATTTTCCTGTGCCATAGAAACATTTTTTGTTGACACAAAGCTGTCTGCGGCAGGTAGTTTTACATAAATTTTGTTAGGCGCGCCTATACCCTGACGGCTGCGGCGGATAAGGTCTGCTTTCTCCAGTGCCGAGTAAGCATTCTTAACAGTCATTTCGCTTTTATTAACTGCTTCTGCCATTTTGTTTATGGGGAAGTATATAAAAGCTCCTGTGCTGTCGATATAATTGTTGCTTTTAAGTGACATCTTAGCCTTGTCGAGCAAAACTATGTATATAAGTTTCGTTGTCTCGCTAAGTTTTGTGCCGAAAAGATATTTCGGATAAGCCATACAAGATGTCAGCTGATTTTCGTTTGTAAAATAATAATTCATGATAATTCACACTCCTTTTCGTGTCAAAGACTATGCGCATTTTTCTGACGAAAAAATACTTATAACCAACGGCGTTTAACAACGCCCCGGTCAGTAAAGTTTTTCAAAACTTTTACCGACTGGAACGTAAGCACCCACTGTCTAAGAGACAAGTGGGCTTACGTTGTTGGTTAAAATGCGGTTTTCCAACATTTTAATAATTAATTCCTCTGCTGTTGCCTTCGCCTGTGTGTTGTAGAATGACGATACAAGAATTGTCTTGCCGCCGCTCCTATATTCGTAAGGTTCGGACAGTACAGCGTATTTTTCTTTTTCCTTTTCAGGCATATAATCACTCCTTTCAAACTGCTTGAATCTGTTTTGTAATTGGTACTTTGTTTTCAGCTAAAATGATAACCTTAATTTGAAAAAAGTCATTGTGTGAAAGTTGTCCCAAAGTTGTAAAGTTTCGTGCAGCAAAAAAACTCACTGTCAGTTTTATATCACAACAGTGAATTTTTTAAATCCACGATATTATTTTTCAAAATCCTCTAAGCTGATATTGAATTTTTTAAGCAGCGGCAGCGGTATGACTTTGTTTTGCAGCAGTTTTATTTCTATCTCGTCCATAAATGCTATATCATCAGACCTTAAATCGGAGTAAATTTTATAGGCAGAGCCGAGATAATTTTGTGCTTTTTCTCTTTGGTTAAGTTTCAGCAGAATAAAGCCGCCGTCCCATAGTACGTTTGCCATATCCAAGGGGTTATATTTTCTGTCTTTGATTTGCAGCAAAATAGTATTAACAAACAAGAAAGCTTCAAAATATTTTCCCATACTTTCAAGCAAGTTTGCACATTTACGTTCTATGGCAAAAACATCATAGCCGAAAGGCAGCTTTTTATCCGAAATAATTTTGCCTGCAAGCTTTAAATATTTGTATGCTTCATCAAATTGGCTTTTGTTACGGTACACTTCCGCTAAATCGGAATATATGCCTGCGGCAAGAATCGGATTAAAATCTATGATTTCTCCGCATAAGCCCGCAGCTTTTAAGCTATACCTCAAGGCTGTTTCTACATCTTTTTTACACAGCAATTCAAATATACTTTTGTTGTTGAAAAAGTGGGCTCTTCTTTCGCAATATTGTGCTGATTTGAAACTATCTTCTTCTGTTTCTTTCGGCTCAATATTTTGTATATACAATTCCAGTTCTGACAATATAATCTCCATATAAAAGCCCATTTTATATTTCTTTGCATATTCAAAGGCTTCATTCAGAAAATCTATATACAGTGGAATATCATCTTTTTCGGTATATTCTATAACACTTTCTATCAGTCGGAAAAGATAATTTCTGTCACTGTAATCAACATTTCTTATAAGAAACAGTGCTTTCAAATTTTCAACCATTTCTCGACAACCCCTAATACCCGGTTTTATATCATCAAGAGCAACCTGTTGAACAAGTGGATGAAGAAAGATTTTATCATAACCGTCTGTTTGTATAAAGCCTAAGTCAGTCAAATTGTCAATTTCATTGTTAAGTAGGGCTTTGTACCCTTTATCATCAACTACTCCGACAGGCAGAAGCCAACGGCAAAAAAGATTGCGTCCTATGCCATCGTAGGGGATAATAGACATATTTTGCATTATATATTTGCCCTTGTCTGTAAGAGTAACTAACTAAACAAGTTTATGTATATGGTTGTAATAAGTTTCCACAGCGGTTTTACCGTCTTTTTTCAAGCTGACAAGTCTTTGTGACTTCATAACTCCGTAATCCGCTTTGAGCTGCTTTAAAAGCTCTTCTGGCGGTATCCTTCCATTTCCCATAAGCCTTGCAGCAAGCTCAACACAAAGGGAATGACTGTGAACCTCACTTATAATCTGCATAATTGTATCTTTGTGATTTTCGGCTTTGCCGTAAATTTTAGAAACCAAGTTATATAGTTCTATTTGCGGCAGTTCCTTTAATGTATAGCTTGTATAGAAATCTTCATCGAAACTGCTTCGTGTAGTGAACAGAATTTTACAGCCGTAGCTTTCTACCATTTCATCAAGAAATTCTTCCTCGGCCGGAACGGTGTCGAAATTATCAATTATAATCAGCACATCTTCTTTCAAGCTTTTGAAAAAGCCGTTGTGCCTTTTAAAAATAGTGTTTTCGCTCTCTGTTTCCTTGTCGGCAACAATGCTTCGTCCAGTAATCATATTTTTTAAATCACCGTTGTATGTAAAATAAATTATGCCTGTATAACTTTTTCTATACTTTTTAGCATATATTTTTACAAATTCGCTTTTGCCTATTCCGGCTACACCTTGAATAAATATTTTGTTTTCGTTGTCAAGCATAGAGTGAATGCTTTGTAAATCCGTTTCTCTGCCGCAGAAATATCTTTTAGGTTTCGGAATAACATTATTACAAAGATAATCTTCGGGATTTTGTGATTTTTCACTATAGTCAATAGGCTGCCCTGTTTTTGGATTATACAGCAATTTATTTTGCTGTAAGCCTAAAATATTACTCTGCCTACAAATGCAGCCTTGTCTTCTTCGCTGTTGTAAGGATAGCCTTTTGAAATTTCAGTCTTTTTATTTTCAGAAAGACTTGAATCATTTATAAGCAACAAATAAAGTTCCTGAACGGCTTTATCCTTATCATAGAGAAGCGGAAAAACAGTATACTGAACGTCAAATATAAGTGCTTTTATATTTTCAACAGAATCATAAAATTCTACAAGAGAAGGCGACTGCCTATCTTCACCGCTGAACCATTTACTGACATTTCCCTTGTCAAACTCAAAATCCTCTTTTCCTTTTTTCTCTTTATACTCGGCAAAAGTAGTATTCATCAGCGTCATTTGCTTGCCACTATTGCTTATGGTCATATATTTCAATAATGTGTTCATAATAGTGCTGAAACAACAAGGCTTCATATTCTATCACCCTTTTCTTTTGCTGCACGAAATTTTACAACTTTGGAACAACTTTCAAACAATGCAATTTTTTATTCTGTATTTTATACTTTTTGTATCAGCAGACAGTATTTAACAGATTTAATTTTATCATATTCAAAAAAATATATCTACTCCTAATATATCTACTCCTAAATGCTGTCTAAGCAAAAAATAAAAAGCTATAAAACAGCAATTTCAGCATTTATCAATATACGATAGACAAATATCTGCAAAAGACCTTTACAAAGCCCAAAATTACTGGTAAAATTAATATAAATCTTGAATTGCTGTTTGGAAAGGACAAGGTATACATATGAAAAAACAGCAATTTAACAAAATAACCGCTCTTTACTGCAGGCTCAGCAGAGATGATGAATACAGCGGCGATAGTATGAGTATTCAAACACAAAAGGCAATGCTTAAGCGTTATGCAGAGGAGAACGGCTTTATCAACTGCGAATACTTCATTGATGACGGTTTTTCCGGCACGAATTTCGAGCGTCCGAATTTTAAAAAACTGATTTCGGAAATCGAAGCAGGCAGGGTTGAAACTGTGATAGTAAAAGACCTGTCACGTTTGGGGAGAGAATATCTGCAAACAGGATATTATATGGAGGTATTCTTTTCTCAAAAAAATGTGAGGTTTATTGCCATAAACGATAATGTTGATACCAAAAACGGTGATAATGAATTTGCACCTTTCAAAAATATTATCAATGAATGGTATGCTAAAGATATAAGTCGAAAAGTGCGTTCTGCTTTTAAAACAAAAAGTCTGAACGGGGAATTTCTCGGTTCTAAAGCGCCATTTGGCTATATGAAATCGCCTGATGACAAACACAAGCTTATTCCCGACGAAAATGCTCCGATAGTACAACATATGTTTGCTATGGCTTTGGAAGGCAAAACCTGTTTTCAAATAGCAAACACGTTGAAAAAAGAGCATATACTTAAACCCTCTGCTTACGAAAAAGAAAAAAACGGCACTTTGCAAAGCACAGATTTAGCTGAACTTGAGCTTGCACACTATTGGAGCGTACGCAGTGTAAAAGCTATTTTGGAAAACCCCGTATATACGGGCGATATGGTCAACAGTAAACATGGTACTAATTCATTCAAAGACAAACAGCTTCATAAAAAGCCCAAATCCGAATGGATTACAGTGCCGAATACACATCAGGCACTTGTAAGCAAAGAAGATTTTGAAACCGTTCAGCACCGCTTAAGTATAAAAAAACCTGTCAACACTGATAATCCCAATAATCTATTCAAGGGCTTAGTTAAGTGTGGAGACTGCGGCAGTTCTCTTGCCTATAGAAAACAAGCATTGCCGCAATATACTACAAAATATGAGTGCGGCAGTTATATGAGGCACGGAAGAATTCTTTGCACTTCCCACCTTATTTGTTTCAATGACCTATATAGTATTGTTTTAGACGATATAAGCAAAAACATCGAACTTGTTACTTCCGACAAAGAAGAATATATAAACCATCTTGCCGGACTTTCAGCCGAAACATACGGAGCAAAAAAGATTGCCGCACAAAAAGAACAGGGAAAAATTCAAAAACGGCTTGCCGAGATAAGTAAAATTTTACAGAGTATGTACGAAGATAAAGCTCTCGGACGCATCTCTGCAGAACGCTACGCTTCTATGTCAGGAAATCTTGAAAAGGAAGAAGTAGACCTTAAAAAGTGCCTGACGGAAATCGAAACAACTCTGTCCCAACAAACAGAACAAAGCCGCTCTGCCAAAGAGTTTGCAGACCTGATAGAAAAATATGCTCATATAACCAAACTCGACAGGCAGATTTTAAACAATCTTATTGAAAAAATCCTTGTTCACGAAATCATCGATGAAAACGGAAAAAGACAACAAACAGTGGAAATCTACTACCGTTTTATCGGAAAAATCGGCTGAAAACGGTCTATATCGGTCATTCAAAAATAACGGAAGTCTTTTTTAAAATAACCGCAAAAAACATATGACCGAGGTGATGCTTATGATTTAAGCAGCTAACTTCGGGATTATGAGAAAGGTAGGAGGTGATGTTGTCTATGATAACAATTATTTATGATTTGTACCATAACAAAAAGATAACCGTCGGGCGCCCAAACCTAACGGTTATCTTAATATAATCATTGAGTAAGGAGTAGCTGCAAAGCCACTCCCTTTTGTATTTTAATAATAACACAAAATTCTAATTCTGTCAACTTCGAATTTGCTTTTCGAAGCTGAAAAAAGAGTATCCCAAAAAAATTTCATCGGATACTCTTTTTGATACTATGCAATTTTCGCCTGTTATTCCACGAAGCTTACAACATCGTCAAAGCTGTTTCTGTCCGTAGCCGCCGTTACCTCGTCGGGGGAAAGAGATGTATCCTCTTTTCCCACTATAAGAACCGCACCGCAATCCATTCCTTCCGGAACAGCCAAAGCCTCTTTATAGTCAGAGTTTATAAGGCTGCAGGGAGACGTGAGAATTTTTGTTCCGTAGCCCAAAGCATTCGCCGTAAGAGCCATACTCTGACAGGCAAGCCCTATGTTGAAATCGTTTCCCTCAGTTTCAGAAATTATAATAACAAGAGGTGCGCTGCCTATATCAGCCTTTGCCTTGCTTGTGTCAACCCCTGCCGGCATATTGGCTTTCATAGCTTCGCTTATTTCACTTATAAGCTCGGAGTTTGTGAGAGCCGTAAAGTGCCATGGCTGGGAGTCCATACCGCTGGGAGAGTTAATTCCGGCTGTGAGAATTTTTTCAATATCCTCGGCGGTTACGGCTTCGTCTGTGAAAGCCTGTGTAGTTACAGAATCGGTTAAAATATCCAAAACGGAGCTGTTGTCGGCTTCAGCCGTTTCTGCCGTCTGTTCCGCAGAGCCCGTTGAACCTCCGCAGGCTGCCTGTGAAAAGACAAGGCTTAAAGCAATAAATAAAGATAAATATTTTTTCATTGATTTCTTCCTCCTTAAGTAGTTTTTTAATTTTATAACAAACCCATTATATTTTAATTAGCGAAAGATAAAATGCAGATTAAGAAAGAGGAAAATATTAAAAAATAATCTTTCTTTAATAGCCCTCTAACCTGAAAAGATTATACTTCTTCCATAAAAAAGCAAGAAGGGGTTGTTTTTATGAGCAAATTGAATTATATACACATAGCTTTAATTCCGGCGTATGAACCGGAGGACTGTTTTATCGATATTTTGAAAAATGCAAAAAACAAGGGGTTTCAAACGGTGGTTGTAAACGACGGCAGCTCCGGGGATAAGGAAAGTATCTTTAACGAAGCGGAAAAATATGCGGTTGTTTTGCGTCACTCCAAAAACCTGGGCAAGGGAAGAGCCCTCAAAACGGGCTTGGAATATATAAGCAAAAGCTTTCCCTCAGACTGCATTGTCGTAACAATGGACGCAGACGGTCAGCACGCACTCGAGGACGCCGAAAGGGTCTGTAAAGCCGCCGAAGAAAACCCAGGCTCCCTTATTTTGGGCAGCAGACGGCTTTCGAAAGACGTTCCTTTTAAGAGCCTTTTCGGAAACACAATTACAAGGTTTATTTACAGGCTTTCAACGGGCATTAAAATTTACGACACACAAACAGGGCTCAGAGCCTTTAAGGGCAGTCTTATTTCGGAGCTTTTAAAAATATCCGGCGAAAGGTATGAATATGAAATGAATGTGCTTTTGGAATGCTCACGGAAAAATATACCCATTAAAGAAGTTGAAATAAAAACGATTTACATAGCCGAAAATCAGTCCTCCCACTTTAACGCCGTCAAGGATTCATACCGAATTTATAAGGAGATTTTCAAGTTTTCCGCCTCATCCGCCGCAAGCTTTGTTATTGACTACTCTCTTTACAGTCTCTTTTCCCTTTTTGGCTTGGGCTTGATTTTTTCAAATATAGCGGCGAGAATTGTCAGTGCCTGTGCAAACTACACTTTAAACAGAAGGCTTGTTTTTAAAAGCAATGCGGATATAAAAAAATCAGCTCTTCAATATTTTATACTTGCGGCGCTTATTTTAACGGGAAACACACTGGTTCTGAATTTTTTGACAAGCTGTTTGGGCGTAAACAGGTACGCCGCAAAGCTTTTTACTGAAATAATATTTTTTGCCCTAAGCTGGTTTGTTCAGCACAAGCTGATTTTTAAAAGAAAAACCGACACCGAAAGTGAAAGGAGAAAAGCGGAATGTTTATAAAAAAGCATTGGTGGGAATTTTTATACACTGCGGCTCTGACCGCCTTTACAATATATATTGCTCTCGACACCTTTGTAATTTCCCACGTATATTCGGTAGTTTCGGAAGATGAAATTGCTTCGGAAGCCGAAGGGGCTGAAACGGTTCAAGCCGAAAGCAGCAGTTCGGAACAGCCTCAAACCGATACAGGCTCCCACAGGTCTGGAAGAGGAAAGCACAGCCGCACAAGGTCTGATAACTCGTCACAAAATGAAACAGCCGATAATGATACTTCCGAAAGCACCGAAGAAAACTCCTCATCGTTAAGCTCATACAGCGACGAAAACATTCAAATCACAATAACGGAATACAGAGAAAACGGCACAACAATTTATGCCGCCGACATAGTCCTTTCCTCTCCCGAATATTTAAAAACCGCCCTTGCCCAAAGCTCCTACGGAAAAAACATAACCGAAAAAACCTCTGAAATTTCAGAGGAAGCAAAGGCAATTTTAGCAATAAACGGAGACTATTACGGCGCAAGAGAAAAGGGGCATGTTATAAGAAACGGAGTTCTTTACAGAGATACCCCTGCTTCGGGTCAGGAGGACTTGGTAATTTATAATGACGGCAGCTTTGAAATTATTTCGGAAGATGAAATAACTGCAGAAGAGCTTATAAGCGCCGGAGCGGAACAGGTTCTTTCCTTCGGACCGGCTTTGGTAACAGACGGTGAAACAGCCGTAACAGAGGACGAAGAGGTAGGCAAAGCAAAGGTAAGCAACCCCCGAACCGCTGTAGGAATTATCGATGACCTTCACTATGTTTTCGTGGTTTCAGACGGACGTACTGAGGAAAGTGCCGGGCTTTCGCTGTCTCAGCTTGCAGAATTTATGAAGAGTCTGGGGGTTAAAACCGCCTATAATTTAGACGGCGGCGGCTCCTCAACAATGTATTTTAACGGCAGTGTTATAAACAACCCCACAACCAACGGAAAAACCATTAAGGAAAGGAGCGTAAGCGACATTGTATACATCGGATATTGAAAATAAAACAATCCTCAAAACAATACTTACATATTTGTTTTGCACCGTTTTCTGCGCCATTTTCGGAGCCGTATATGAATATTTCAGCCATGGAGTTTTTTCCTATTATATGCTTTATGCATTCGCTTTTCCCTTAATCGGCGGTGTAACGGTCTATTTTTTGCTGCTGTTTTTTAAGCTGCCTCTGCCCGGAAGGCTTGCCTTAAATCTTTATAACTCCGGCATAGCCGCATTGACTGTGGGCAGTATTTTTCAGGGTATTCTTGAAATTTACGGCACAACAAACCGCTTGATATATATTTATCCCACAGCGGGAATATTGCTTATAATTCTCGGTATTGTTTCTTATACAGTTTTAAGGAGAGGCTCCTAAACCTCTCCTCTTTTATTATTTAACTTTTTCGATGCAATAAAAATCAACAAAATATTTAGGTGTTTTAAAAGCTTTTGCCGACACTGCAAAAATTAGAGATTGCTAACCGCAATTTTTGTTGAAACTGAAGAACAATTATGTTATCATTTTATTATGATGTGTTTTTTTGCATTAAACAGGTAAAAACAAAGGATTTTTGTTAAGTTTGCGTAAAGTTTTATTAAAAAATTCTTTTTTTTGCTCACGAAATAATAAGTATATCGATAAGGAGGTATTTTATGTCAGAAAAATCTGTGCACGGCTTTAGAGGTACGGCGGCGCAGGAGCACCAGCTCAGAGATGTAATCGAAAAGCATCTCAAACAGCCGGGAGGACTTATGCCCGTATTGCAGGAAGCCCAAGAGATTTACGGATATTTGCCTATTGAGGTTCAAAGTATGATTGCCGAGGGGCTTAATGTTTCACTTTCGGAGATTTACGGAGTTGCTACATTTTATTCACAGTTTTCACTTGTTCCCAAGGGAGAAAACCGTATAAGCGTTTGTCTGGGTACAGCCTGCTACGTTAAGGGCGCAGACAAAATTTTGGAAGCGGTTGAGAAAAAATTAGGCATTAAAAGCGGAGAATGTACCGAAAACAGACTGTTTTCACTTGATTCCACAAGGTGTATAGGCGCATGCGGTCTTGCTCCCGTTATGATGATAAACGACGACGTTTACGGAAAAATGACCGTTGACCAGGTTGACACAATTATAGATTCATACATAAAGAAAAGCCGAAAGGGCGGTGAAAATGCATGATTACCATAGAAGATCTCAATAAGATAAAAAAAGCCGGTGAGGATCTTGTTCTTGTCCGCAGAGTTGTTCAGGAGCAGGGCGAGGAGCTTGCCAAAAAGACAGGCTACAGAAAACAGGTTCTTGTTTGCGGAGGTACAGGCTGTACATCATCAGGCTCAAAAAAGGTTATTGCCGCCCTTGAAAACGCCCTTGTTAAAAACGGCATCGAAAAGGAAATTTTGGTTGTTAAAACAGGCTGTTTCGGGCTTTGCGCCTTAGGCCCTATTATGATTGTTTACCCCGAGGGCTGCTTTTACAGTCAGGTTACACCGGAGGGCGTAGAGAGAATTGTTGAAGAGCATCTCAAAAACAACAACATTGTTAAGGAGCTCTTATATGCCGAAACCGTTCACGAGGACGGCAGCATAATTTCACTTAACGAAACAAGATTTTACAAAAAGCAGATGAGAGTTGCTCTCAGAAACTGCGGCGTTATCGACCCCGAAAACATAGAGGAATATATTGCTTCAGACGGCTATCAGGCTTTGGCTAAGGTTTTGACCTCAATGACAGGTCAGGACGTTATCGACGAGCTTATGAAGTCCGGCTTAAGAGGCAGAGGGGGCGGCGGCTTCCCCACAGGCAGAAAATGGTCTTTCGCCAAGGCTGCGGAAGGGGACATAAAATATGTCTGCTGTAATGCCGACGAAGGCGACCCCGGTGCATTTATGGACCGTTCTATCTTAGAGGGCGACCCTCACTGCATAATAGAAGCTATGGCTATCGCCGGATATTCAATCGGAGCTTCAAAGGGCTATGTTTACATACGTGCCGAGTACCCCATAGCGGTTCAGAGACTTACAATTGCCGTAAATCAGGCAAGAGAATACGGCTTTTTAGGCGAAAACATTTTCGGAACGGATTTTTCCTTTGACATAGAAATAAGATTAGGTGCAGGTGCTTTTGTCTGCGGTGAGGAAACGGCTCTTATGACATCTATAGAAGGTCACAGAGGTGAGCCCCGTCCCAGACCGCCCTTCCCGGCTGTTAAAGGCCTTTTCGGAAAGCCCACTGTTCTCAACAACGTAGAAACCTACGCCAACATTCCCAGAATTATTTTAAACGGCTCAGAGTGGTTTTCAAGCATAGGCACAGCAGGCTCTAAGGGAACAAAGGTTTTTGCCTTAGGCGGAAAAATTACAAACGTAGGGCTTGTTGAAATACCTATGGGAACAACCCTTCGTGAAATCGTTGAAGAAATCGGCGGAGGCATTCCCAACGGAAAGAAGTTTAAGGCGGCTCAAACAGGCGGCCCCTCAGGCGGCTGTATTCCCGCATGTCACATCGACACCCCAATTGACTATGACAGTCTTATTGCCTTAGGCTCAATGATGGGCTCAGGCGGACTTATTATACTTGACGAGGACACCTGTATGGTGGATATTTCTAAATTCTATCTTGAATTTACGGTAGACGAGTCATGCGGAAAGTGTACCCCCTGCCGTATAGGCACAAGAAGGCTTCTTCAGTTTCTCGAGAAAATCACATCGGGCAAGGGTGAACCGGAGGATCTTGATAAAATAGAAGAGCTTGCCCTTCATATGAAGGCTTCGTCACTGTGCGCTTTGGGTCAGTCCGCTCCCAATCCGGTTCTTTCCACAATAAAATATTTTAAGGACGAATATCTTGCCCATATTGTTGACAAGTCCTGTCCTGCCGGAATATGCAAGTCCCTTCTTTATTATGAAATCGTACCCAAGCTTTGCAAGGGCTGTACAAGGTGTGCTAAAAACTGCCCTGTAAACGCTATCAGCGGCGAACCGAGAAAGCCCCATAAAATTAACCGAGACGTGTGCATTAAGTGCGGTTTGTGCGTTAAAAACTGTAAGTTTAATGCTATAATAAAGAAGTAAGGAGGCAGTTTATATGGATACGGTAAGTTTAAAAATAAATAATATACCCATTACGGTGCCTGCCGGATATACGATTTTGCAGGCGGCTAAGGCTCTGCATATAGAAATTCCCTCTCTTTGCTATCTTAAGGATGTAAACTGCATAGGTGCCTGCAGAGTATGCGTTGTTGAAATTAAGGGAAGAAAGGGTCTTGTGGCTTCATGTGTATACCCTGTTGAGGAGGGTATGGAGGTTTTAACAAACACCCCCAAGGTCAGGGCGTCAAGAAAAACAACAATCGAGCTTATACTTTCAAGCCACCACAAAAAGTGTCTCTCCTGTGTAAGAGGCGACCACTGCGAGCTTCAAAAGCTTTCATTCGACTACGGCGTTGACGAAGACAGATTTAAGGGGGACGACGCAGTTTATCCTCTTGACGACAAGTCGCCCTATATCGTCAGAGACAACAGCAAGTGTATTCAGTGTATGAGATGTGTTGCGGCATGCAAAAATATGCAGTCTGTTTCCGTTATAGGTCCTATCAAAAGAGGCTATAACGTACATGTGGGCTGTGCCTTCGAAAAAAGCCTTGCAGACTCTCCCTGTGTTGGCTGCGGTCAGTGTATAGTTGCCTGCCCCGTAGGCGCACTCAGTGAAAAGAGCCAGATTGACGAGGTTTGGAACGCTATCTCAGACCCCAAAAAGCATGTTGTTATGTTTACAGCCCCTTCAATCAGAGCTACCTTGGGCGAATGCTTCAATATGCCCATAGGCACAGATGTTGAAGGCAAAATGGTGGCTTCAATAAGGCGTCTCGGTGTAGACAAGGTTTTCAATATGAACGTAACCGCCGACTTAACCATTATGGAGGAAGCCAACGAGCTTATAGAGAGAATTTCAAACGGCGGAACTATGCCTATGTTTACTTCATGCTGTCCCGGCTGGGTTAAATTTGTGGAACACTACTACCCCGAAATGATTCCCAATTTGTCAACCTGCAAGTCCCCTCAGCAGATGTTCGGAGCTGTAATTAAAAGCTATTACGCACAAAAGAACGGTCTTGACCCCGACGACATTTTTGTGGTAAGCGTCATTCCCTGTACTGCCAAAAAGTTTGAAATCACTCGTAAAGAGCAGAATACAATGGGACATCAGGATGTTGACGTATCTCTGACCACAAGAGAGCTTGCCAAAATGATTAAGGGCGCAGGCATTGTTTTCAGAGACATTGAGGACGAAGACTTTGACGACCCCTTCGAAACTGCCAGCGGCGGCGGAGTTATTTTCGGAGCAACGGGAGGAGTTATGGAGGCGGCTCTTCGAACAGCGGCTTATATGCTTGACAACAAAGCCAAAGCCCTTGAGTTTAAGGCTGTCAGGGGTACAGACAACATAAAGGAAGCCGTTTATACCATAGCCGGTAATGAGCTGAGAGTTGCGGCGGCGTCCGGTCTTTCAAACGCAAGAAAAATCATCGAGCAGATTAAAAGCGGCGAAAAGCATTATGACTTTGTGGAAATTATGGCGTGCCCCGGCGGCTGTATAAACGGCGGCGGTCAGCCTGTTCAAAGCGACAGCGTCAGAAACTACACCGACCTCAAGGGTCTTAGGTCAAAGGTTTTATATGACGCCGACAGAAAGCTTAAAATCCGCCGTTCACACGAAAACCCCGTTATGAAGCAGGTTTATGACGAATTTTTCGACAGCCCGGGCAAGCCCAGAGCCCATAAGCTGCTCCACACCCACTATATCGACAGAAGTAAAAAATAATTATAATTATATTTTAATAAAACTTAAGACAGCCGGTTATGAATTTCTTCAAAACCGACTGTCTTTTTATTTTAATACAAATATTATTTCGCTTAACCCTCACGCCTTTTAATTATTCTTATATCCGAGCCGTAAAAGGGCAAAATTGTATATTCGCCCATTATGCGTGAAAAAATTCTTTCGGAATAGACCTCTTTCAGCTCCGCAAGAGATAGGTTTGTTGAAATAACCGTAGGAAGAGCATTTATAAGACGGTGGTTAAGAAGGTTGAATAGCTCGGCATTGGCGGCAGAATTTGTATTTTCCGTTCCCAAATCGTCTATAATCAGGGTCGGCGTGTTCATAACCTTATTTTTGAAGTCCGTTTCGTCGGTTCTGCCGAAACGGTGGCTTATGAGCCTGTCCAAAATCGTAAAGGCACTTCCGCAGATAACCTCTTTGTTTTTTTCCAAAAGCTCCTTTGCTATAGCGTGACAGAGAAAGCTTTTTCCCAAACCGGGGCTGCCCGTAAAAATCAGATTGCCCTTCGGCTCTGTGGCAAAACCCAAACAAAACTTAAAAACCCTTTCCATATGGTTTCTGGGTGAAGTTTTAAGCTTGGGGTTAATCTGATCGGAATAATAGTCAAGAGAAAAGGTTGAAAAGGCTTCATCACTGTTTTCGCTTTTCATAGCGCTTTTTTCACAGAGCTTTTCTCTTTCAGCCTGTTTAAAGCAGGAACAGGGGGTGTTTCCTACGTAGCCTGTGTCTCTGCAGTGAGGACAGATGTAAACATTTTCCAAATAGTCCTTTGGGTAGCCGTTTTCCTCCAAAAGACGGGTTTTCTCAGCTAAAAGGGCTTTTGTTTTAGCCTTAAGACCTTGGGCTTTCAGGCTTCTTTGGCTTATATCCGCAGATTTCATAATTAAGGCAAGACTGCGTGTGAAGGACAAAAGCTCAGTGTCGATTTGAGAAATTCGGGGAATTTTCAGGCTGACCTCTCTTATGCGGCTTTCTCTCAGACGCTGTGCCGCAATCTGCTTTTCGTTATAATCTTGCATTATCTCTCTGTATAAATCAGGATTCATCTTCGTTCTCCTTTAAAAGCTCCAAAGCCAAATTTTCAAGGTCTGCCGGGTTATAGTCACGCTCTTCAAAGTTATTGAATTTGTTTGTTTTCTTAACGGGAGCAGAGGATTTTTCGCTCTTCGTTGCTTGCTTTCTTTTGGGCTTGTTTTCCTCTGTGAATTTGTGAGCCTGTTCAATGGTGGTTATATTGTTGTCAAGCCAGTTTTTAAGGGTAGCGTCGGCGTACTTCCAACTGACCTTGCCTGTGTTGATTACTGACTGTTCACAGGCTTCTATTACCAAATTCAGGGGCTGCTTGTTTTCAAGAAGCCATTTTTCTATGTACTTCTTTTCCTTTGCGTTGGCAAGGCGTCCCGTTATGCCGAAAGCCTTTAAGACCTTCGAAAAATCGCCGTAATAAAGCTTTAAATATGCTTCCGCCTCTTCCGAGGTTTTAATGCCCTTTTCAGCCCAGTCTTTGGCAATTTTCTCAATGTAGCTTATAGAGGTTTTGCCTGCTTCGGCACAGTGCCCCAAAAGAATGGTTATTACCTCTACGGGAAGGTTATAATAGTCGTAAAGGCTTAAAATTGTGCTTTGCTCCTTTTGACCCAAAGCTTTTCCCAAAATTGCCCCTGCTGTCTGAACAAGAGCCGAAACCTCGGAGTTTGAAGCTTCTATTTTTGCTATTTCGGTGGGGGTATAGGTGGGCGCCTGGGGCTTGTCAAACATACCCTGCGAATCCCAGTAGGCAATAATTTCTTCGACCGTTTCGGAGTTCAATGTAAATCTTTCGGAAAGCTCCGAAACCTTGGGAAGCTTCCCCCTCAGAGACTGCCTTTCTATGTAAATATAAACAGCTATATAGTTGGGGTCGATTGCCCCAAAATAGCGGTCTATAAAGGAATTTGAAACAGGGGTAAAGCTCATAAGCTTTTCGGGGTCTATATAATACATTAAATTCTTGCAACTCCTGACTTTCTTGCGGCTTCGGCTACTGCCGCAGCAATATTTTTCGACATCGATTTATTAAATGCCGAGGGGATAATTATTCCGTTTTTCAAATCCTCTTCGCTGACAAGGGCTGAAATTGCGTCGGCTGCCGCAAGCTTCATTTCTTCATTAATGTCGCTTGCCCTTACGTCCAAAGCCCCTCTGAAGATACCGGGGAAGGCTAAAACATTGTTAATCTGATTGGGATAGTCCGAACGGCCTGTCGCCACAACCTTTGCTCCGGCTTTTAAAGCCACATCGGGCATAACTTCGGGAACAGGGTTAGCCATAGCGAAAATTATGGGGTCGGTATTCATTGATTTAATCATTTCTTCGGTCAAAAGATTGGGGGCTGAAACGCCTATGAAAATGTCTGCGCCCTTAACTCCGTCCTTCAAAGTGCCTTTAAGACCTCTGGGGTTTGTGACCTCAGCCAAAGACTGAAGATAGGGGTCGGCGTAGTTGTTTTCTTTGTTGACAATGCCGTTTATGTCGCAGAGGGTTATGTCCTTAAAGCCTGCTTTTAAAAGAAGCCTTGCAATAGCCGTTCCGGCAGCTCCTGCTCCCGACATAATTACCTTGCTTTCCTCAGCTTTCTTGCCTGTAAGCTTAAGTGCGTTTCTTATGCCTGAAAGAACAACAACAGCGGTGCCGTGCTGGTCATCGTGGAAAATAGGTATATTTGTAACTTTTTTAAGCTTTTCCTCAATTTCGAAACAGCGGGGAGCACCTATATCCTCCAAATTTATACCGCCGAAGCTATCTGCAAACATAGAAATTGCCTTTACAACCTCATCGGGACTGAGAGCCGAAACGCAAAGGGGTATTGCGTCAACTCCGCCGAACTCCTTGAAAAGTACGCACTTTCCTTCCATAACGGGCATACCTGCCACGCCGCCTATGTTGCCTAAGCCCAAAACAGCAGTTCCGTCTGTGATTACGGCAACGGTGTTGTGCTTAGCGGTTAAGTCCCAAACTCTGTCGGGCTCAGCCTTTATCATAAGACAGGGCTCTGCTACTCCCGGTGTGTAAGCGATTGACAGGTCGTCGGGGGTTTCTATGGGGCAGCGAACCTTGATTTCGATTTTGCCCTTCCATTCTGCGTGTTTTTCGGCAGCAATTTTCTTATAGTCCATTTCGTTTCTCCTTTTATTATGTTTTTAAAATTATCAATATAATGATTATAGCATTTTTTGAAAAAATAATAAAGGGGTTAAATTAATTTTATTGTCTTTGGCATATAGAC
>JAJPZT010000083.1 GCA_021204175.1 Clostridiales bacterium
TGCTTAGATAAACCGATAAAAAATGTTTGAGCAAATTTATTTATATAATTTGAAAGGGAAGGTTATTATGTTAAAAAAAGTGGTGTGTGTTATTATTTCCATAGCGTTAATATTTTCCAATCAGATTTGTTCGGTATATGCCGATGAGGATGATGCCATCAGTGAAAAAGCGGAATTTAACGGAAACAGTTATCAGCTGTTTTCAGGTGCCGAAACGTGGGAAGAGGCAAGCCTGGCATGCGAGGAAATGGGCGGTCATTTAGCTACCATAGGCTCGCAGGAGGAAAATATATTTCTGTATGCTATGCTGATTGCCTCCGGCAATTTAAACGCTTATTTCGGCTTTACCGATTCGGGAAGCGAAGGAAACTGGAGATGGGTTACGGGAGAAGAGGTTACATATACAAATTGGGCTTCGGGAGAGCCCAACAACCAGATGTTTTCCGAAAATTATGCTATGTTTTATTATATGAACCCCGACGGCACCTGGAATGACGGAGATTTTGACGTTAACACCCTCGCCGGAGAAAAAAATTATATTTGCGAATGGGAAGGCGAAGAACAAACAGCAGTGGAATCAATGGAAGAGGGTGCGGAGGTCGATCCCAACGGCTTCATAAAAAACAGAGACGGCTGGGCTTTGGCAAACGCAAGTGAAGCCTTCGGCTATTCAGACGATTATAAAATACCTGTGTCAAGATATTGTGAAACCTACGGCATAAGCTTATCCTCTTTAATATTGGGCGGAGCCAGCCATATTTTTACAAAATGGAGCGGAAGCTGTTTCGGCTTAAGCCTTTTGGCAATCGCTCAGTATAACGGACAAATAGATTTAACGGGATACTTTCCTCAAAAAAATGAAGACGGCTTATATAACTTCGGCTATAACAGCATTAAAACCATTACCAAAAACGGCTCAAACGGAACTATTTTTACAGTGGAAGGCAATACGGATATTACAGAAGCCATTGAAAGAGCATTTATTTCTCAGGATTCTCAGGAGCTTAAAAAGGCGGAGGTTTTTTCCGGAGATAAAACCTATCGTAAGCTTATAAATTATTTATCGAGAAATAATGCCAATCCTCTTTTGGTAAATTTAACCGACGGTTGGAACGGTCATTCAATGGTTATAAGAAACGACATAAAGCCCGTTCAGCTTACAGGTGATGACACCGAATGGTATTATATCCCCCTGTATGACTGCAATCAGCCTTCAAACAGTGATCTTTTACAAAATCCCTATAGCTGGTACACACAGAAGGATTCTGCTTTACTTATAAATACCGAGGACGGAAGCTGGAGATATTACAGAGACGAAAGCCTTCAAATTTCATCAAGCTATAGCTTTTTAGGTGAGAAACGCATTTTATTTTATGACATCAGCTTATTGAAAGACAGCTATTTCACAGAAGCTTTAACACTGTTCGGCAATTTGATAAAGCTGGATTTCAGCGGTGATGATATTTCAATAACAGATAACAGCGGAAATATATTATTCCAAATAGCCAACGGAGCAATAGAATATATCAATGATGCCTGCGGATATATGCCCCGGTTCGGTGATGATACTGAAGAAGGCACATTATGCGGAACTGTTGAGCTGCCCTCAGATGTGTTTAACTGTTCTGTTGACAACGGGGAAATTGCTGTCTATTCAGAGGATTCCTACATAAGTATGTCAACGGAAGGTCAAAACGATATAACAGTTGACACGGAAAACTGCAGCGTTGAAAAAACAGGAGGCTCTTCAGACAGCTTATATATAGCCCTTCAGGAAAACGTCTCAGACAAATATAACGCCGTCAGCTTATCGGGAAAAACAGGGGAGGACAAAACCTTATCCGTATCATTGGATAACGGCAGTGTTATAACCTCGGGAACGGAAACGGAAAAATTTAATGTATGTACGGAAACAAACGCCGATAACAGTCAGGCGTCTCAGCTTCAGCAGTATGAAGGCTTAGGTCTTGAAGAAATAAACAGTGTTGAAATAGACGGCGTACATAAAATTGAAGGTCTTTTTTCCGGAATTTCATCATTTTTCAATTCTGTTTTGGAATTTATACAGAACATTTTCGAAAGCATAGCGGAAGCCTTTACCGATATAACAGAGCTTATTTCTTCAAAAGCCTTTGCTTCTGCTGACGCAGTTATTACCGCTCCGTATATCAGTAAATTTGAACAACAGGTTTTTCGCTCCGAAAATCATAATAAATTTTTAAGATTAAAGTCATAATAATAAAATATTCAAGGGTTATTATAATTATTAATAAAGTATGTTAAAAAATTTTGAAAGGATTGATTTTTAATGGATGAAAGAACCATAAAGCTGGCTCAAAACATTGTTAATTATTCGATTAAGGTTAAAAAGGGCGAAAGAGTTTTAATAAGCTCAAACGGACTTACCTGTCTGCCCCTTGTTAAAGCTGTAATTAAAGAGGTTTACAAAGCCGGGGCCGTACCCTACGCTGACCTTACGGACTCTTCCGTAACAAGAGAGCTTGTTTTAAACTCCACAGAACAGCAGTGGAAGTTTTTAGCCGAGGTTGATATGAAGAAAATGGAGGGAATGGACGCCTACGTAGGCATTGGCGGCAACGCCAACACGGCTGAAATGGCTGACGTGCCTGCTGAAAAAATGGATCTCTACAGCAGATTTTATCAGAGACCCGTTACTGACGTAAGGCTTAAGAAAAAGTGGGTTGTTTTAAGATACCCCAACAATTCACTTGCCCAAAGTATGGGCACAAGCCTTGAAAGCTTTGAAGACTTCTTCTATAAGGTATGCAACCTTGACTACTCCAAGATGTCAAAGGCTATGGACAGCCTCGTTGACCTTATGAACAAAACCGATAAGGTTCGCCTTGTTGCGCCAAATACCGACCTGACCTTCTCGATTAAGGGCATTCCGGCTATAAAGTGCGCCGGAGAGATGAATATTCCCGACGGCGAGGTTTACACCGCTCCCGTAAAAGACAGCGTAAACGGCAGAATAACCTATAATACCCCCAGCCCCAACAGAGGCTTTACTTTCGAAAACGTAAGCCTTGTTTTCAAGGACGGAAAAATCGTTGAAGCCACAGCCAACGACAATGAAAAGGTCAATGCAATTTTTTCCACAGACGAGGGTGCAAAGTATGTAGGCGAGTTCGCAATCGGCGTAAACCCCTACATTACCAAGCCTATGAAAAATATTCTCTTTGACGAAAAAATAAGAGGGTCAATTCACTTTACCCCCGGCAACGCCTATGACGACGCCGACAACGGAAACAGAAGCGCCCTTCACTGGGATTTGGTTCTCATTATGACAAAGGAGTGCGGCGGAGGAGAAATTTATTTCGACGACAGACTTATCCGTAAGGACGGAGTTTTCGTTGTTCCGGAGCTTCTGTGTCTTAACCCCGAAAATCTTGTTTAAATATATTAACCTAAGAATTATAAAAGGCAGAAATCATTGCAGCAAAGCTGTCAAAGACTATGCGCATTTTTTGCTAACGCAAAAAATACTTATGACCAACGGCGTTTATCAACGCCCCATTCAGTAGGGGCTTGTAACCCCTACTGAATGGAAAGTAAGTTCCCGCCGCCTAAGAGTCAGGAACTTACTTTGTTGGTTATATTGAAAAGAAGCCGTAATTGAAACAACAGAAAGAGACAACGCAAAAGAACAGTTGTCTCAATGAAAAATTTTGCTGAAGTGAAAAGTTTACTTCCACTTTGAAACGTTCCGAAAACGAAGTGGA
>JAJPZT010000001.1 GCA_021204175.1 Clostridiales bacterium
ATATAAACAGTTATATAGCAAGAGGAATTTTAAAATAAGTTATGACAAATTTTATATTTATCTTCCAATGAAAAATCGTGCATTTTTATATGGCAAAATTTAAATTTTTACGCTATAATAATTTTGACAGCAATTTTTTATAAAGAAAGGGAGATAAAAAATGGCATCACATTCTAAAAGTCCCGAAGCCCACAGCAGAGCCGTAGCAAAATATACTAAAAATAACTATGACCGTATAGATTTTAAAATGACTAAAGAAAGCGGTCTGAAAGCAAAGCTGACCGACCACGTTTCTGTCACAGGTGAGAGTATAAATCAGTTTATTACAAGGGCTGTTATCGAAACAATATCAAGAGATGAGGAAAAGGCACAGCCCGATGAATAACAAGACTGTGCCTTCCCAAGTATTACCTTATTTAAGGAAATTTTATTTGATATAGAGAAATTATAATGCCCAATCTCTTATATGCCGTTTTATATTTTTTGCTTGAACTTCTTTGAGTTTTGCTTTTTCGGCTTCTTTTTGTTGCTTTATTTCATCTTTGGCTTTACGGCTTGCCCAAAGCCTTTTTGTGAGTTCGGCTTTGTTGGGAGTGTAGTCCCAACCGTCTTTGGATTCATAATTGTATTTGATGTTGTCCCAAGTATCGGAAGCAAGCTTTAATTCTATCAGCTTCTCTTGAAGCTGTTCTTGTTCTGCCTTTAATTCGTCCTGTCTGCTTTTCAGCTTTTTGGTCGAAAGAGTTCCGTATTTTTCCCTTGAACTTTCAAACATTTTGTAAGCATACTGCAATCTGCTTCTGAAAGACCTGTATTCTGTCAGTTCACTGCCGGTCACATTGTCGGGATTAAGTTCACTGAATTTTTTAAGCTGAGGTTTTAATGCCCAGTAGTTGTTTATGGCTTTTATATGCTTTTGTATATCATTCATTGTCTTATTTATATCGACGATTTTCTTATCATTTGAAGAAATAATTTCTTTCTGCTTGTCATATTGTTCGAGAAACATTCCGTAAATTTCTATGTTAGCCAAATCAAGTTTGCCGTTGTAGAAGTCCCGGCAGTCATAGCCATAATCGCCGAAAAGATTGTCAACAATCCAATTTCTTGAATTTGTTGTTATCTGTCCGTATTCTTCTCTTTTCCAGCTTATAAGGTTTACATCTTCGCTGTAGGAAACAGTCATAACCTTATTAATCTTGTTATCGGTCATTTCTTTGTATTGCTCTTTATGACTTATTCTGAATTTTATGGCATCTTCCGTATAATGCGGACCGAGGGATTTTGCCCTCAGAAATCTTTGCTGCTTGCCGTCATCGGCTGCCAAATCCAAATCCTTAAAAGCGAGGTGCATACCTTGTTTAATTTCAAAATTTTTACGCTTCATATCTTCAATAAATTCTTCGTATGATGAAGCCTTTTTTAGTGAAGCCTCTATTTCAGCCTTAATCCGTTTGCGTTTGCTTCGTGATTTTATTTTATCGTCATAGACGGTTCTCTTTTTTTACGTCTTTGGGCGGCTCTTTACGGTTTTTAATTCTGTATTTCAGCATACTTTCAGAATAATCAAGGGAAATGGATTTTGCATATATAAACCTCATCATATCTTCATTTTTGAAAGCAAGCCCTTTTCTGCCGCTGAATTTTATTTCGTAGCCTGCTTCCTGCATAAGCCGGATAAAATCATCATAATCAACGGCTTGATGTACTGCTTTATCAATGGCAGCCTTGAGCCGGTGTTTGTGAGTAAAGCTTTTGGGAATATTGTTGTAGGTTTTTTCAATTGCCGTAAAAATTGATTCTTTAAGATTTTTCTTTAAGGTTTCGGGCTTGATGGGACTTTTCCGTTTCTGCTCCTTTTCCTCAAACTTTTTGAAGGCATCATCTGTGTTGCTGCATATAGATTCAGCAAACTTATCCGGAAGCATATTTGTTTTTTCAAAGATTTCATTTGCTTTGTACTTGACATATCCTATAAAAGTATTTTTAACACCGGTTTTGATTTTTTCAAGATTGTTTAAAATGATTTTGCTATAGCTTTCTGCTTTGTTGTTTGCTTGGGAGGATTCCTCCGCAGAGATTTCTTCCTGCGGATTCATCTCTTCTGTTATTTCACTGAAACACCTGTCAATTTTCAGAAAAGCGAGTTTCCTTAAATCCCTCCTCTGAAAAAGTGTTCCGTCTTTATCGATAACACTTAAATTGTTTTCGATACAAATATCATTTGATACAGCCTGAACTTGAGCCAAAATACCTTTGTTAAAATTTAGTTTGTGAAATGTTTTGAAGTCAACGGAGTTCAGAATAATGTGATTGTGTATGTGGTTTTTGTCAGTGTGAGTAACAATAACATACTGGTAGTTCGGGTAACATCTTCTCATTAACTCCTTGCCGATTTCAAGAGCCTGTTCCAGAGTTATGTTATCATCAGGTGAGAAAGATTGAAAAAGATGCCACGCAATGTTGTTGCCTTTTTAATTACCCCTTTGCTTCTGACCTGTTCAAACTGAATTTCCGCATACTCAGGTGTGCAGTAGTAGCTGTCGATTAATTCTCCGTTTTGGGTTTTGTCATCTCGGAGAATATATTCGAGAGCATTTTTAAATGAGTGTCACTCGTGTTTTTGATGTCAACCATTGGGAACCCGAAAGACGTCGGGCGGGCACCTTGATTTTTTTCAAAGAAAAAATTCAAGGCAGCCCGTTTTTGCGTAAGCAAAAATTCTGATTTATATATGCCATAGCTCACGCTCCTTCCGATAAATATGCTTTTTGTTTTATAAAAGCTATAAAATCGTTGAGATGTTTCAGCTTGGCATTAATTTCGTCTATGTCGGATTGGTAAATATGTTTTGAAGAATTGACCGCTCTGGCTATTTGATTGATATTGTTGCCTATCCTGTTCATTTCATATGACAGCTTGTAAATTGCGTTCATATCCACATTCACAACAGGATTAACTGTCACAGCTAACCTGACAAACTCGCTTAAGTTCGTCATTCCGATTTGTTCCATTTTTGCTTTAATGGCTGCCTTTTCCTCGGCAGTCACCTTCACATAAAGCCTTTCATTTTTTGTTGCCATTAATGTTCACTCCTTTTAAATTTTTTTGTTGATTTTTAAAAACAGTAATGCAATTACTCGGGGGGTTGGGGGTGTCCACCAAACGGGTTTTAGGGTGGTAAACCCTAACAAGTTCGGAAACGGTGCGCACGATTCCTGTACTTGCATATAACCAAATACCCTGTTTTTTGAGTGCTGTTTTCAATTTCAACTTTGAAAAAATTTCAAGAGCGAAGAAGTTTTAACACAATTTATATTTTAAATCCTGAGATGCGTTTTGTCAATAGGTCATAAGAAAAAAATTCAATTTGCAGAAAAGATGTTCCAAAAAACGGAAAGTCAAACAGCTAAAGTATGTAGTACAATTTAAGAATTTTTAAGAATAAAAATTTTGAAATTCAATAAAAAAGTTGGCAAAATCCCGAAAACAGTTGTTTATATAATATGAAGGAGGAATTGCCCTGTTTACAAAAATATTTTTTGAAACTTTTTTAATTACAAATGATTTTGGTAGAAATTCATCGACATAGGGTTTAGATTTAACTCTCTTTTGTAAAAGAAGTAGCTAACCGTTTATAAATGACTTTCGAAGAAATATTCAGAATTATTAAGAAAGTTTTCTTCTCAAAACAATAAAACAGTTGGCTTTTGAAATTTTTTTCTCGTTATACATTATAGG
>JAJPZT010000126.1 GCA_021204175.1 Clostridiales bacterium
TTTGTTTTTCTCATAGCTATATTATACCATAATCTGAGCCATTTGTCCACACCCCGAGACTTTAACAGCAGAAAACCGCTGATTTCATTGGTTTATTATGGAAATTTCAAACTATCTCCTTAAAGCTCATTATGGAATAATCCGCAGCGGCCTTAGCCTTTTCCCACTGAAAAGCGGAATATTCATCATAAACTGCACAGGTTTTCATTCCGGCGGCTTTTGCGCCTATATGCGCCCTTTCAACATCGTCAAAAACCAAAATATCGGAAGGTGAAACGCCTAAGCGGTCTGCGCAGAGCAAAAATATATCCGGAAATTCCTTGCTTCTTTTAACCTCGTCTCCGTAGGCGTAGGCAGAAAAAAATTCCAAAACACCGTTATTTTTAAGGCAGGGCAAAAAAAGCCTGTCGGATGTGGCGGTAGCAAGCCCGATTTTTAACCCTTTTTCCTTCAAATGCTTTAAAAGGTCTAAAGCACCTTCCTTAAGCTTAACCTCGTTTGCATATTCAAAAGCAGCCATCTGCCGCCATTCTTCCATAATTTCCTCAACGGACTGTGAAAAGCCGTAAAGAGACTTTGTGATTTCCGCTGTTTCTCTGAAGCTGGCGGAATTAATTTTATCTGTATAGTCCGGCGGAACCTCCATACCGTATTTTCCGAAAAAATCGTCGTCAATTCTGCTCCAGACAAATCCGGAATTTACCAATGTTCCGTCAAGGTCTAAAATGACCCCTTTTATGTTTTCAAGCATTTTCTTCTCCTTATTATTTTACTGCCGCAAAGATTTTCTCTGAGTATGTTCAGAAGCTTTTTATTTCGGAACTGTCAGATTTTTTCGGGCTCGGGATAATTCTCTCCGAAGGTCTCTGCGGTTAACTTAACCATTTTCATTTCCATAATAGGTCTGTCTCTGAAATCCGTAACACACTCAGCAATTTCATCAACTGTCTCCATACCTTCAACAACCTTTCCGAAAGCGGCATACTGACCGTCAAGATGTGGAGCGTCCTTATGCATTATGAAAAACTGTGAGCCTGCCGAGTCCGGATGCATAGCTCTCGCCATGGATATAACTCCCCTTGAGTGCTTAAGGTCGTTTTTAAAGCCGTTTCCCGAAAATTCACCCTTTATGTTATATCCGGGGCCGCCTGTTCCGTTGCCGTCCGGGCAGCCGCCCTGAATCATAAAGTCTTTTATAACTCTGTGGAAAACAAGCCCGTCATAAAAGCCCTTTTTAACAAGAGATAAAAAGTTGTTTACTGTGTTGGGCGCAATTTCGGGATAAAGTTCCAAAACAATATTTCCGCAATATTCTGTTTCTATGATTACCTTTGGATTAGACATTTTAAATTTTCCTTTCATTTGTTTTTTCTAATAATATAATAATAACATAAATTTGTCAATATATTGAAAATATAACAGACTGCATATTTTTTTATAAAGCCGCCGCAGAACTTTCGAAATATTACAATTATTACAAAATTGACGGCGTCAAAATAATTTGGTCGGTTTTTATCTATAAAATCTTCTTGACAATTTAGGGCTAATGGGCTATCATAGTATACAAGATTTAGTTGGTTTGGTTCAAAGAATAACTATATATAGTATTTTATCTTTATTATGCTTAAATATGGAGTTTTCGGCAGTTTCTTTGACTAAAGGACAGCTTCAGGCGTTATATACATATTGAGGAGAGGATTTATTTTGAAAATCTTAAAGAGAAGCGGCAGCGAGGAAAACTTTAATATTACAAAGATAATCGCAGCCATTCAAAAAGCAAACAACACCGTATCCGAAGAGGACAAAATGAGCCAAAGGCAGATTGTGACTATTGCCGATCATATCGAAGCCTACTGCAAGAGAATGATCAGGGCTATGAGTGTAGAAGAAATTCAGGATATGGTTGAAGAAGAAATTATGAAACAGGCTGCCTACAACGTAGCCAAAAATTACATAAAATACCGCTTTAAAAGAGCAATGGTCAGAAAATCAAACACCACAGACGAGCAGATTTTAAGCCTTTTGGAATTTGACAACGAAGAGGTTAAGCAGGAAAACTCAAACAAAAACCCCACCATAAACAGCGTTCAGAGAGACTATATGGCGGGGGAAGTCAGCAAGGACATTACAAAGCGTTTTCTTCTTCCCGAGGATGTTTTGGACGCTCACGAAAAGGGCATAATCCACTTTCACGATTCAGACTTTTTTGCTCAGCATATGCACAACTGCTGTCTCGTAAACCTTGAGGATATGCTTCAAAACGGCACTGTTATAAGCGAAACAATGATAGAGAAGCCCCACAGCTTTTCAACAGCCTGCAACATCGCCACACAGAGCGTAGCCCAAATAGCAAGCTCACAATACGGCGGTCAGAGCATTTCACTTTCACACCTTGCTCCCTTTGTTCAGATAAGCAGAGAAAAATATCTTGAAGAGGTCAGAGAGGAATTTAAGTCTGAGGGTATGCCCTTAGACGAAGAAAAGATTAAGGAAATCGCCGAAATCCGCGTTATGAGAGAAATCCGTCAGGGTGTTCAGGTTATACAATATCAGGTTATAACTCTTATGACAACCAACGGTCAGGCCCCCTTCGTCACCGTGTTTATGTATTTAAACGAAGTTGACGACCCTGTCACAAAGCACGATTTGGCACTCATAATCGAGGAAATGCTTAATCAGAGAATTAAGGGCGTTAAAAACGAAAAGGGCGTATATATTACTCCTGCTTTTCCTAAGCTGATTTATGTTCTTGAGGAGGACAACATCACCCCCGACACTCCCTACTGGTATTTGACCGAGCTTGCGGCAAAATGCACCGCTAAGAGAATGGTTCCCGATTATATTTCGGAAAAGATAATGCTTCAAAATAAGGTTGACAAAAACGGCGATGGTCACTGTTACACCTGTATGGGCTGCAGAAGCTTTTTGACACCCTATGTTGACGAAAACAACAAGCCCAAATATTACGGCAGATTTAATCAGGGCGTTGTTACTTTAAACCTTGTAGACGTGGCTTGTTCTTCCGGCGGAGACTTTGACCTTTTCTATAAAATTTTAGACGAACGTCTGGAGCTTTGCTATAAGGCTCTTATGTGCCGTCACAACCGTCTTAAGGGTACTCCCTCAGACGTTGCCCCCATTCTTTGGCAGTACGGAGCTCTTGCAAGGCTTAAAAAAGGCGAAAAGATAGACAAGCTTCTTTACGGCGGATATTCAACTATAAGTTTAGGCTATGCCGGTCTTTGCGAATGTACTAAATATATGACAGGCAAGAGCCACACAGACCCCTCTGCTACTCCCTTCGCCTTAAAGGTTATGGAGAAGCTTAATGAAGCCTGCAGACGCTGGAAGAAAGAAACAAGCATAGACTTCAGCCTTTACGGCACACCTTTGGAATCAACCACATATAAATTTGCAAAATGCCTTCAGAACCGTTTCGGAATTATAGAAGGCGTAACGGACAAAAACTACATAACAAACAGCTACCACGTTCACGTTTGCGAAAATATAAACGCCTTTGACAAGCTTACTTTCGAGAGCAAGTTCCAAAAGCTTTCACCCGGCGGCGCAATCAGCTATGTGGAAGTGCCCAATATGCAGAACAACATTCCCGCCGTTCTTGCAATTATGCAGCATATTTATGACAATATTATGTATGCGGAGCTTAACACAAAGAGCGACTACTGTCAGGTCTGCGGCTTTGACGGCGAAATAAATATTGTTGAGGATGACGGAAAGCTTGTTTGGGAGTGTCCCTCCTGCGGAAACAGAGACGAAAGCAAGCTTAACGTAGCAAGAAGAACCTGCGGATATATAGGCACGCAGTTTTGGAATCAGGGCAGAACACAGGAGATTAAAGACAGAGTTATGCACCTGTCGGTTCATCAGGAGGCTTAAATGTATTACGGCGCAATAGATTACAGCGATATTGCAAACGGCGAGGGGGTCAGGGTTACTCTCTTTGTTTCCGGCTGCACAAACCGCTGTGAAGGCTGTTTTCAGCCCGAAACCCGAAGCTTTACCTACGGAAAGCCCTATACAATGGAGCTTGAAGACAGCATTATCGAAGCCCTTAAAAAGCCCTACATCGCCGGTCTGACACTTTTGGGGGGAGAACCCTTTGAGCCTGAAAATCAGGCGGTTCTTCTGCCCCTTATAAAGCGTGTCCGAAAGGAAGTTCCAAGCAAAAACATTTGGTCGTTTACGGGCTTTCTCTTTGAGGAGCTTAAAGACCCCTCTTTTTCAAAGCATTGTGACGAGACAGACGAGATTTTAAGCCTTTTGGATGTTTTAATCGACGGGCCGTTTGTACTTGAAAAGAGGAATATTTCACTTAAATTCAGAGGCTCGGAAAATCAAAGAGTAATAGATGTTAAAGAAACTCTCAAAACCGGAAAAGTAACTTTATATTTGGAATAAAAATTTTACTTAATAATAACAATTTCTTATTGCAATTGATTTTCAATTATGATATAATAACCTTAAAGAAAATAAAAGGAGGAAAAAAAGTATGCAAAAATATGTTTGCGGCCTCTGCGGCTATGTTTATGACCCCGAAATCGGCGACCCCGATAACGGAATTGCCCCCGGTACACCCTTCGAAGCCCTTCCCGATGACTGGGTTTGCCCCCTTTGCGGAATGGGCAAGGACGCTTTTGAAGCCGAATAATCAAAAAAACAAGCTAAAGTCCCCTGTCAGTCGGCAGAGGACTTTTTAACTATAGTTAATTCCACTTACAGTCTATGGATATAATTGATGTTGGCATACCCACAATTTGAACATCAAATTTTAAGCTTGTTTCCACATATGTTGAAGCATTATGTATGCGGAAGCTGAACTGCCAGCCGCCGTCTAAATACAGTTCAACTGTATTATCACTGCCGGGCTTAAAATCTATATGAACAATTCTTGTAGGCAGTGAAGCTAAAGGAACAATAAATTTACGTTTGGTTTTAATGCCGTTTCTGTTTAATGTTCCTCTTAAGTTATATGTTTGAATTTGTGTTAAATGTCTGCTGTCTATGCTTATGACCTTGTAAAAATCAAACTCCCCCAACAAATATTCAACCATTTTCTTTGGCAGGTCGGAATTATCTTTATTTCTTCTTATTATTTCATTTTTGAAAGCAGTCAGCAAAGGAATATACACAATCTGAGCTTTGTCAGGCAAATCGCTCCATTTATTGTGTTTTTTCTTCTCATCATCTAAATAATCGAATATAGGTTTTATATCATTCCAATATTGATTTGAACAAGGTATGTCAAACCACTTTTCGCCGAAATCCAAGTTTTTTACAAGTCTGCTGTGTTTAACGGCAAAATGGTTGTGCTTCAAGCTTAAGCCTATCTCCCACTGAATACCGCTTCGGATAATCAAAATATCTCTGACATCCCCTTCTTTCCCCTTTGAGTCAGATTGTATTTTTAAAATAAGTACGTCGCTATCATCTTCTAAAATAAGAGGTTCTCTGTCGAATATAGCATAAACCGCTGCTAAGGCACTTTCCTTAAGGGTTTGTTTTAAATCCTCGCTTATTGTTTCAAATGCTGTTTTAGCAGCAAAAAAGCTGCTGTTTTCCTCTATTTCAACCGGTCTTATTTTATATATTTCTTCATATAGCGACAGCAAGCATATATACTCATATGCTCTGCCTTGGTTATTGCTTTTACTGCTCATATTTGCCGCCTTTCTTTTTTAACATAGATGATTTCCGATAGATAAAGCTATTTCATAAGCCAAATTCACGGGAACTGCATTGCCAATCATTTTATAAGCGTCATTTGTGTTCTTGTAAATAAATTTAAAATCATCTGGAAAGCCCTGTATTCTTGCAATCTCACGAATTGTCATTCGCCTGTAAAGATGTTCATAACCCTCTGCAAAGTGGCAGTCATTTTTTCCGAACTTTATCATTTTTGGTGCTTGAGGGTGCAGCTGACACTGTCTGCCTGAAGCCTGAACCGTAAAAGCCTGTTCATTCCACGCTTTAACTCTGTTTCTGCTCATAAAAATAGGTGAATAAGCCCCTGTAAAATATTCATTATTATTTATTGAATTTGGATTGTGAACATTTTTTTCCGAAGCAGACACGGCAGTTTCCTTTAAATCCCAAATTGCATCCTTTAGTGTGATTTTTTTGCTGTCATCTTTTGTTGACCCTGTAGGAAAAGTAAAATTAATATTCAAATCCTTTCTGAAGCCTATATAAAAAACTCTCTTTCTTTCCTGAGCCACTCCGTAATCTTTGGCATTAACAAGATTTAAAGTAACATTATAACCGCAGTCTATAAACATCTCTATAATATTTTTTACAGCCTGAGAATGTCTCCCGGCAAGCATACCGCTGACATTTTCAGCCAAAAAAAACTTAGGCTGTTTATCCTTTAAAATCCTGATATAATCATAAAACAGCTTCCCGCGGGAATCATCAATCCCTTTAAGCGTCCCCGCTTCAGACCAGGACTGACAGGGCGGTCCGCCTATAATGCCGTCCGGTTCACAGGGAAAAACCTCACTATTTATATCACGTACGTCTCCCTTAATCAGTTTAGTATCGGGGTGATTTGTTTCATAGGTTTCCCATATTGTTTTGTCAAATTCATTTGCACAGACAACTTCATACCCGGCTTTTTCAAAACCGAGATCAAGTCCTCCGCAGCCTGAAAATAAAGATAGTAATTTCATATTACACCTCATTACACCTCAAATAATTTTCAATAAAGCAGGCAAAGCTAAAGCCTTATGAAATTTTATCGATTATACCGTTAAGCTCATCTATGAGCTTACTGCCTGTGGTTTCGGTTTTATAGGTCAAATAGGTTTCGCCGGAAGCAGTAAGGCTTATTCTGCCCCGATATTCCTTAATCAGTGAAAGAATTTTATCCGTGTCCGGGTTTGCCCCGTTTTTGAAGGTCAAAAGGACGGAAGCGGATCTGCCGGAAATTGAAATTATTTTAAGCTTTCGCGCCTTTTCCTTCAAAAGGGCAATATCCATAAGGTTTTCCACTACTTTGGGATATTCGCCGAAGCGGTCGGTCAGCTCGTCAGCGGTTTCGTCATAGTCGTTTTTGTTCAAAATGTAGGAAATCTTTTTATACATTTCAAGCTTTTGAACCTCGTCGGAAATATAGGTTGAGGGAATAAAGGCGTTTACGTTTATGTCAACAAAGGTTTCGATTTCTTCCTCCGTTGTCTCGCCCTTAAGCTCTCTTATAGCCTTATCCAAAATTCGGCAGTACATATCATAGCCTATTTTGTCCATATGCCCGTGCTGGCTTGCTCCCAAAAGATCCCCTGCTCCTCTTATTTCAAGGTCACGCAAGGCAATCTTAAAGCCCGAGCCGAACTCCGTAAATTCTTTAATGGTTTTAAGCCGCTTTTCGGAAATTTCGCTTGGGGTCTTGTTCTTTTGATAGCAAAGATAGCAGTAAGCCTGTCTGTTGGTTCTGCCAACTCGTCCTCTCAGCTGATAAAGCTGGCTTAAGCCCATATAATCGGCGTTTTCAATAATCATTGTGTTTACGTTTTGAATGTCCATACCCGTTTCAATGATAGTGGTGCAGACAAGAACGTTTATTTCCTTATTGAGGAAGTCGGTAAGAACGTTTTCAAGCTCTCTTTCTCTCATTTGCCCGTGACCAACGCCGATTTTGGCTTCGGGAATAAGTCTTCTGAGCTTGTCGGCGGCTTCGTCGATTGTCTGAACCCTGTTGTGAAGAAAATAAACCTGACCGTCCCTCGCCAGCTCTCTCAAAACGGCGGTTCTGACAGTTTCCTCCGAATATTCCATAACATAGGTCTGAACCGGCAGTCTATCCTCGGGAGGCTCGTTTAAAACACTCATATCCCTTATTCCGCTTAGGCTCATATGGAGGGTTCTGGGAATGGGCGTTGCGCTTAGGGTCAAAACGTCTACGTTTTCTGTCATTCTCTTAAGCTTTTCCTTATGGCCTACGCCGAAACGCTGTTCCTCGTCTACTATAACAAGCCCCAAATCCTTAAATTTTACATCGTCGGAAAGAAGCCTGTGAGTTCCCACAACAAAATCAACCTCGCCTGATTTAAGCTTTTCAAGGGTGACGCTTTGCTGCTGCTTTGTTTTAAATCTTGAAAGCATATCTATGTTTACCGGGTAGTCTGCGAAACGCTCCAAAATGTTTTGATAGTGCTGATTTGCAAGAATGGTTGTGGGCACTAAAAAGGCAGCCTGTTTTCCCTCGCAGATAACCTTGAAAGCAGCTCTGAGGGCAACCTCTGTCTTTCCGTAGCCTACGTCGCCGCAGACAAGCCTGTCCATAATTTTTCCGGCTTCCATATCCCTTTTTATGTCCGCAACAGCTTCAAGCTGATCCTCCGTTTCGTCGTAAGGAAAAGCGTCCTCAAACTCATTCTGCCAAACTGTGTCCGGGGAATATTTATACCCAAGCTTCATCTGCCTTACGCCGTAAAGCTTCACAAGGTCAAAGGCAAGCTCCTTTACGGCTCTGCCTGCCTTAGCCTTTGCCTTAGCCCATGACGTACCGCCTAAGCTGTTAAGCTTAAGCTTTGCAGTATCGCCGCCTATATATTTTTGAACGCTTTCAAGCTGACCTACGGAAACATAAAGCTTTCCGCCGTCGGCATATTCAAGGCTCAGATAGTCCTTTAAAATTCCGTCTGTTTCAACCTGTTCAAGCCCTCTGTAAATGCCTATTCCGTGGTTTTCGTGAACGACATAGTCCCCGGGTTTGAGGTCAGAAAAGTCCGCAATTCTCGCTCCGTCCTTAAACTTCCGTCTGCGGCGTTTGCCCTTGGCTCTTTTGGGCTTTGCTTCGTTTATGAAAACCGTCTTAAGCTCATCGCTTACAAAAGAGGGCAGATAGGTCTTTATAAGGCTCACCATATTCTTTTGTAATGTAAGCTTGGAGGTCATACTGATTTCGGCATCGGTCAAAGCCTTAGCAAGACGCTCTCTTTCAGCTGTGCCGGAGACTGCACCTATTACGCAGTAGCCTCTCTTGAAATAATCTCTTATTTCGGAACAGAGACTTTCCAAATCCTTCGAATAGCCCTTTATTGAACGGGACTTAAAATCAATTTGGTTTTCATTGGGATAGTCTGTAAACTCAGACAAAAATATTCGTCTTTTGCCCTCTGTGAAGGAAAGAGCCGTCTCAGGGTCTTGAATAAGATTTTTCTCGCCCTCTAAGGCTTCACCCTTTTCTAGCCTTTCGGAAAGGCTTCTGTTATATTCGTTAAAAGCCCCTTCCATATCAGCCCTGATTTTGCTTTCTTCATTTAAGACAACAATTAAATCCTCAGGCAGATAGTCTATAAGGGAATAAGTCTTATCATAAAAATAATTTATATATTTCTCTATGCCGCCGAAGCTCTTTTCTGATCTGAGCCTTTCAGCTACTGCTTTGTCCTCCTTTTCGATTTTCACCGCAGCGGAAAGAAGCCTCTCTTCCGAATAAAGAAGCTCCTTAAAGGGATAAATTTCGATTTTGTTAAGCCTTTCAACAGACCTTTGTGAAAAGCTGTCAATGGCTCTTATTGTGTCGATTTCGTCACCCCAAAGTTCTATTCGCACAGGGGTTTTGCTGCCGGGAGAAAAGACGTCAATTATGCCCCCTCTTACGGCAAATGTTCCGCAGCCCTCTGTTTGTGGCAAATTTTCATAGCCCATAGCGGAAAGCCTTGCGGAAAGGTCATTAAGGTTGATTTCGTCCCCCTCTTCAAGGCGGATAATACTGCCCTTAAAAATTTGGGGAGAAATAAGCCTGTCGAAAAGAGCCGCCCCGGAGGTAACAATAAAATCGGCTTCTCCTGACAAAACAGCCTTAAAAACCTCAAATCTTTTTTGAACAATTTCATTTGATTTTATGTCAGCGGAATAAAAGACCATATCCTTTTGAGGATAAACATAGGTTTTTTCGCAAACAGAAGAAAGGCTCGAAAAAAATTCTCTCGCCTTTAATTCATTCTCACAAACTATTAACACCGTCTTTTTTAAATCGGCGGCAATTTTTTTTATAATAAGGGGTTTTAAGCCCTCAGCTGCCCCCGTAACAAAGCTGTCGCCCTGTGTTTCGCCTAAAAGCCTTTCATAGGCTTGGGAGCCTGTCAGGATTTCTTCAAAATTATTCATCTTTTTCAACCCTTTTTCTTTTATTAAACTTGCACATAGCCCCTGAGGTGTCGCCGCCTATAATCATTTCAACAGCGCTTGCAGCGTCTGTAATTGCGCTTATAATGGCGTCACTTTCTTCACTCATAAAGCCCGACAAAACCCAGTCTTTAAGATCCATTCTTTGGGGCTTCTCCCCCACTCCCACACGAACTCTGGAAAAGCTGTCGCTTGAAAGGCACTCTATAATGTGTCTTAAGCCCTTTTGACCGCCGTCTGAGCCTTTCTCTCTTATTCTGATTGAGCCGACGGGCAGGTTTATATCATCGCAGCACACCAAAAGCCTGTCAAGGGGCAGCTTATAAAAATTAACTGCCTGACTGACGGCTGAGCCGCTTAAATTCATAAATGTCAAAGGCTTTAAAAGCAAAACCTTTTCGCCCTTAATAAAGCCTTCGCCCACCATAGAAGAAAACTTGCTCTTGCTCACATCTATATTGTGGTCATAGGCAAGCTTATCGATAACCTGCCAGCCTGTGTTGTGTCTTGTATATTTATATTCCCTGCCGGGGTTTCCCAGCCCTACGATTATATACATAATTCAGCCTCTTTACTTGGATTTTTTAGGCTTTCCTTCGCCTTTTATTATTTTATCCACTTTCTTTTTAATTCTCTGAAGGGCGTTGTCAATAGACTTTTCGTCCTTATCCATAAGCTTTGCGATTTCGGTATACTTAAGCCCTCTTAAGTGATATACCAAAACCTGTCTTTCAAGCTTGCTCAAAGCCTTTAAAATCTCCGCTTCTGTGTTTTCCCTTTCCTCATTGCCTATAACAAGGGTTTCGGGGTTAGTCATATTTCCGTCACTCAAAAGGTCAAGATAGGTTGTGTTTTCTTCCTCGTCAAAAATATTTCTGTTAAGAGAAATTGAGGAATTTAAGGGAATATGCTTCTGTCTGTTGGCGGTTTTAATGGCTGTCATAATCTGACGTGATATACATAAATCCGCAAAAGAAAAGAAGGTTGTTTCGTTTTCTTCCTTATAGTCTCTGATAGCCTTAAAAAGACCTATTGTTCCCTCCTGAAGAAGGTCGTCTTTGTCTGCACCAATCAGAAAAAAGGATTTCGCCCTTACCCTTACAAGGTTTTTATAGCGTTCAAGCAAAGCCTCCTCCGCAAACTTATCTCCCTCTCTCGAAAGCCTTAAAAGCTCCAAATCATTTTTTTCTTCATAATTAATCCGCATATCAGCTGCGCCTCATTTTCTTCAAAATCTCACGGGTTTTCTCGTCAAGGTTGTCAAAAAGAAGGTTGTCCTTAACAGGTCTTTCCCGTGTGATTTTTTCTTCAATCATTTTTCCCACCCTGTTTACGTCTCTTAAAAGCTCCGAAGCCGACATTCTGACTGCTCCCTTGCTCATAATTATAATCTGCTCCAAATTGTCGGAGGTAGCCACCAAAACGTTCGCTTCGGCTTTAAGTCTTCCGGCTGTTTTTTCTATGTAGTTGTCGGCGGTTTCCGCTTCCTTTGTGTAGACAACGGTTATATTGTCCTGCTTTAAGACACTGCCTGTTCCGCCTTCAACCTTATAAGCGTCAAAAACCAAAATTATGTCATATTTCACAACACCCTGATAGTTGCTCAAAATATGAATAAGCCTGTCTCTTGCTTCAGACAGCCCGTTTTCGGAAAGCTTTTTAAGCTCGTCCCATGCAAATATTATATTATAGCCGTCTACAAGAAGATAGGTCTTTTTCATAAAATCGTTCCTTTACACAAACTTACGCTGTCTTACAACCTCATACATAACAAGCCCTGCCGCAACAGAAGCGTTAAGGCTCTTTATATTTCCGTACATAGGTATTCTGACAGTAAAGTCACAGCGTTCCTTAACAAGTCTGCCTACGCCTGTACCCTCTGAGCCTATAACAAGCCCCACCGCTCCCTTAAGGTTTGCGTTGTAATAGGTAGTTCCCTTCATATCCGCACAGGTTATCCAAAGACCCTGTTTTTTAAGCTCATCGATTGTTCTGCAAATGTTTGTAACCTTTGCAACAGGCATATATTCCAAAGCACCGGCAGAAGCCTTTGAAGCGGTCGCAGTCAAAGAAGCACTTCTATTTTTGGGGATAATTACCCCGTGAGCTCCGGCAGTTTCCGCACTTCTTATAATTGCTCCCAAATTGTGGGGGTCTTCTATTTCGTCAAGAATAATAACAAAGGGCTCTTCCCCCTTGCTTTTTGCATTGTCAAGAATGTCATAAACAGTGCAGTATTCCTTAGCCGGAGTCAGGGCAATAACCCCCTGACAGCTTGCGGTAGTCTGCATATTCAAAAGTTTAGCCTTGTCAACCTCCTGAACGGGTATGCCTGCTTCTCTTGCCTTAGCGGCGATAACCTTAAGAGTTCCCTCGACCTCGCCTTTTTTAATGAATATTTTGTCAATGGTTCTGCCGTGGTTTAAGGCCTCCAAAACGGAGTTTCTGCCCTCAAGCTGTGAGTTTTCTCTTATTTCGTCAAATTTGTTAAAGCTCCGCCTTTGACCCTCTTTCTTGTCTGCCCTGTCGGCTTTATAGCCCTTGCTTCCTTTACTGCCTTTATTTCTGTTGTCCATAAATTATCTCCTTATTCTATTTCTATACACAGCTTAAAAAGCTCTGTAAGTCTTTCAGTATCCCCTTTTAAATATAACATTCCGAAAAGGGCTTCAATACCCGTTGCTCTGCGGTAGTCCGCCGCTGTCTGATTTTTCGCCATAGTATGTGAGTTGGCGTTTCTGCCCCGCTTTAAAACACTTTTTTCCGCGTCTGTCAGCTTATCCTCTATTTTGTGATACATCTCCGACTGGGAGTGGGCATTTACAAGCCTTCTGGCGTCGGCATTCATTTTGTTGACACTGCCCAAGCCCTTTGAAAGGACGTAGGTTCTTGACAAAAGCTCGAAAACGCTGTCCCCTATAAAAGCCAAAACCAGAGACGAAAATTCTTCGGCGCTGTTATGAAATTCAAAGCAGTCGGAAAATTCCTTTATTATTTTCGACTCCATCTTACGCCCTGCCTTGTATCCTCTATAATAATTCCCATATCCGAAAGCTCTGCTCTGATTTCGTCGGCTCTCGCGTAGTTTTTGGCCTTTTTAGCCGCTGTTCTCTCGGCAATTAAAGCTTCGATTTTTTCGTCGTCGCCCTCGGTCTTGTCGTCCTCTGTTTTAATTCCCAAAATATCGCAAAGCTCGTTTATGCCCTTTAAAAGAGCCTCGCCGAAAGCCTTTGTGCTTTTTTCGTTTAAGTTTGTGTTTGCAAATTTAACAAATTCGAAAACAGCCGCAATAGCATCGGCAGTGTTAAAGTCATCGTCCATAGCCCTTTCAAAGGCTTCTTTAAACTTTCCGCTTTCATTTACAAGAGCCGCTTCTTCCTCAGTCAAAGTGTCTCCCTCGGAATTTGCAATGTGGAAGCTAAGCCCCTTGACACAGTTCTTTATTCTGAGCAAGCCGTTGCCTGCTGCGTCCATAAGCTCTCTTGAAAAGTTAATGGGGCTTCTGTAATGACCGTTTAATATGAAAAATCTAACAACGCCATAAGGCACCTCAGCCACAATGTCTCTTAAAGTAAAGAAATTTCCCTTCGACTTGCTCATTTTTTCATTGTCTACGTTTATAAAGCCGTTGTGAAGCCAATAGTGTGCAAAGGGTGCGCCGTTGGCTGCTTCGGACTGTGCAATTTCGTTTTCGTGGTGAGGGAAGATAAGGTCCTCGCCGCCGGCATGAATGTCAATAGTGTCGCCTAAATATCTCTTTGCCATAACGGAGCATTCAATGTGCCAGCCGGGTCTGCCTTCGCTCCAGGGGCTTTCCCAGAAAGGCTCTCCTTCTTTCTTCGGCTTCCAAAGCACGAAATCAGCCGGGCATTTTTTGTTGCTGTCTGCGTCAACTCTGTTGCTTGCTCCGGCAATAAGGTCGTCAAGCTTCTTTCCCGAAAGCTTTCCGTAATCGGAAAAGGCTTTTGTGTCATAATAGACAGTTCCCTCTTTTTCATAGGCATAACCCTTTTCAATAAGGGTTTTAATCATTTCAATAATATGGGGCATTTCCTTTGTGGCAAGAGGGTGGTAGGTAGCAGGCTCAACGTTAAGCCCTTCTGCATCCTTCAAAGCCTCTTTAATATATCTTTCGGTAATAACCTCTGTGGAAACCCCCTCTTCGTTTGCTCTTTTGATAATTTTGTCGTCAACATCCGTAAAATTCTGAACATAGGTTACGTCATAGCCCTTATATTCCAAATATCTGCGGATAGTGTCGAAAATAACATAAGGTCTTGCGTTGCCTATGTGAATAAGCCCGTAAACCGTAGGTCCGCAGACATACATTTTAACCTTGTTTTCTTCTATGGGAACAAATTCTTCTTTTCTGTTTGTTAAGGTGTTATAAACTTTCATTACTGATTTTCCGCCTTTCCCAAAAGTACAACCGCCTGAGCCGCTATGCCTTCGCCTCTGCCTGTGAAGCCTAAGCCCTCTTCGGTGGTCGCCTTTATATTTATTCTGTCAATATCGATTTCCATATCACTTGCTAAGTTTTCTTCCATTTGAGGGATATAGCCCTTCATTTTGGGCTTTTGTGCAATAATCACTGCGTCAACATTCACAACGTGAAAGCCCTTATCCTTCAAAAGACACATTACCTGTCTCAAAAGACCTCTGCTGTCTGCTCCGGCATATTTTTCGTCGTTATCGGGGAAAAGTCTGCCTATATCTCCCAGTTTAGCCGCCCCTGTAAGAGCATCCATAACAGCGTGAATTAAGACATCGGCGTCCGAATGGCCCAAAAGACCTAACTCATAGGGAATGTCAACTCCCCCCATTATGAGCCTTCGCCCTTCAACAAGCCTGTGAACGTCATAACCCAGTCCGCTTCTGTATTCCATTTATTTCTCAAACCTTTCAAAGCTTTTATTTCAATGCATTATTAAAAATAATTATATCTCACTTTTCATACTTTTGCAATAAAAATTTCTTAATTCAGATAGGTTTTGAAGCTTTTAAATTTTTATTGACAATGAAAACCTGTAAAAGTATAATTGTTTTAAAGATAACAAATTTTTAGAAGTAGAATATTTAATGAGGTAATTATGAGTATATTTATAATTTTATTTGCAACAGCGGTTATAATCATATTTTTTTATTTGGATTTGGCAAGGGTTTCTCATAACCGAAAGTAATTAGACGAAATAGAAAGAACGGAAAAAAGGCTTGCTACGGAAGAGGAAGCTTCGGAAGAAGCCGAAAATTCGGGCTTCAGCCTTAAAACAATAGGCTTAGGCAAAGAGGGAAACAAAAACGCCGTGGGCAGAACCCTAAAGCAGCTTGGGGCAGTGGTTATTTTAGGCGGAACTCTTATCAGCCTTTGCACCGCCGCAAACGCCCCCGACGGGCTTTTCTCCGGCCAGTATGAATTTTCGCTTCTTATGTTTTTTACATATGAGCTTGTGTCACTGGCAGGCGGATTTTTGTTTATAGGTATGGGGGAAATTATAGGACTGCTGGACAGTATAAATAATGCACTGAGGGGGAGATAATCCTCCCCCCTCAGCCATACTTAGGCAAACAGCTTTTCCAGCAGAAAATACATACTTTCCTTAGCTTCGTCTACGTTTTGGGTTTTTCCCTTTATAGTTCCCACAATAACTATAACCATAGCAATTGTAAGATACTGCGCCATAAAGCTTGAAATTTTGTCATTTTTGTTATAAAATTTCTGAAAATGATTGTTTAATTCGTTATATATAACCGTTATAGGAGTAAAAACAACGCCATTAACAATATAGCTGTCCATATTTTTGAAATAGTCTTTATTTTGTTCAAAGGCGTCTATAAATTTGTCAAAAAACACCTTAACATATTCATATAAATTATCCGAATGAGCTGTCTCGGCTGATTCGTTCATACATTCGTTTACTATTTCGCTGACAACATAGGTCAGAAAATCATATTTATCGTTAAAATGCTTATAAAACGTACCTCTGCCCACCATAGCATTGTCGCAGATTTCATTAACGGTTATATCATAAAAATTTTTATGCTTCAAAAGTTCTTTTAATGACCTTGTCAAAGCCATATATGTTTTTTTAACTCTTAAATCAATTTTCTTTTCCATAGTTAAAACCCTCTTCATTTTTCTGAAACAATTTTAATAATTTGTTCATTAAAATACATAATTTTAATATTGTTTCTTGCATTTTTTACTTTATCATACTATACTATAAAAATGAACAAAAGTCAATTATTAAAAAAATTAAAATAAAATGAGGAGGATCAATTTATGATTATAACAATAAGAACAGCCGTTATGTGTGCGGCTCTGTTATTGTCTTATTTCACTTATTCTTTTTTAGCCTGTTCAATGTGTACTTACATTGAAAGAAACTCAGGAAATAATGAAAAGGAGACGGTAGCAAATGATTAAAACGGCAATTAAAAGACCTGTCACGGTATGTATGATAGTGTTGTTTACACTGATTTTGGGCTTTGTGGCTTACAACACTTTAGAGCTTGCCTACATACCGGATATTGACCTTCCTTACGCAATGGTTTACACCACCTATTCAGGGGCAGGTCCTGAGGAAGTATTGGAGCTTGTAACAAAGCCCCTTGAGGAACAGCTTTCCACAATCACAGGCGTTGACACCATAACCTCTCAGTCATCTGAAGGCACTTCCTTTGTTGTAGTTGAATTTACATCGGGAACAGACCTGACCGAAGGCGTAAACGACATAAGAGATAAGCTTGAAAGAGTAAGTCTTCCCGACGACGTAGACGACCCTTCTATTATGAAGTTGGATTTCGACAGCGAGTCCTTCAGCGTAGGTGTTACCTCCGACACAATGACCCCCGCCACACTTTATGACTATGTGGACGAAAACATAACCACCTATTTCGAAAGAATAGAGGGTGTAGCTTCCGTAGACATTACCGGCGGTATAGAAACTGAAATTCAGGTTGTTTTAGACCCCGAAAAGGTCAGCCAGCTCGGCACATCTCTTTCATCTATCTCCTCTGCTTTGGCTTCGGAAAACCAAAATATATCGGTAGGCACAATCAAAAAAGGCTCTCAGGATATAACCTTGAGAGTTGCCGGTCAGTTTGATGATTTAGAGGACATAAGAAACACTTACGTATCCACCTCTGCCGGAAACGGTCTCCTTTTAAGAGAAATTGCAACCTCAATTGAAGAGGTAGAGCTTGACCAGGACACAATTTCCGTAATAGACGACAAAGAGGGTATTATTCTTGAAGTAACCCTTGCTTCCGACGGTAACCTTGTTACTGTTTCCGACGATTTGGTAGCGGTTATAGATGAGCTTAACGAGTCGGAATCCAATCTGAACTTTACACTTTTGACCACGACATCGGACTATATTAAAAGATCTATAAACAACGTTGTAAACACAGCCTTTCAGGCAGCAATCTTAGCCGTTATAATCCTTCTTATATTCCTTCAGGACTGGAAGAGCGCCCTTATAATCGGTGTTTCAATCCCCACCTCGATTATGGCGACCTTCGGCGGAATGTATATTTTGGGAATGAATATGAACCTTGTTTCAATGAGCGGTGTAGTTATTGCTATAGGTATGATTGTTGACAACTCGGTCGTTGTTTTGGAAAATATTTTTAACTGGAGAGCCAAGGGCTTTACGGCAGTTGAAGCAGCCTATAAGGGCACTGCCGAGGTTGCTATGGCGGTTTTCGCTTCAACCCTGACTACTGTTGCGGTTTTTGCTCCCTTCCTTTTCTGGAACGCCACAATGGGACAAATGCTTAACAACATAGCCTACACTGTAGTTATTGCCCTTTTCGCTTCTTACGTTGTTTCCGTTACATTCGTTCCCACTGCCTGTACTCTTATTATGGCAAACGACGACAGACCGAGAAAGCAGCCTAAAAAGAGGACGATATTCAATGTTTTGGGAGACGCAGTAAACCACGCTCTTGAAAGACTTGACTCAGCATACAGCAAGCTTTTGGGCAAGTGCTTAAGACACAGAATTATAACTGTTATCGTTGTAATCGTTCTTTTCTTCCTGACACTTTCCACCGCAAGCACCATAGGAATGGATCTTATAGCAAGCTCCGACGAAGGTGCAGTTTCAATAGTAGCTGAAGTTCCCGACGGATATGAATTTGACTACAGCTATCAAATTTTGGAAGAAATCGACGCAGCAATAGGCGACATTCCCGAAGCAGAGTCTGTTTATTCAACCATATCATCCGGTTCTATCTTATCCTCTTCAGGCTCAATCTCAGTAAACATAAACCTTATTTCAGCTGATGAAAGAGACAGAAGCGACGTAGATATTGCAGAGGATTTGGAAGAAAAGCTTAAGGACATCGTCGGAGTGGAAATAACCGTTTCAGAAGGCTCAATGGCTATGGGTTCTTTGGGAGGAAGCGGCTTTGAGCTTGATATTAAAGGCGACGACTTGACCACCTTAAGAGAAATAAGCGACGACCTGACAGAAAGATTTGAAGCTGTTGAAGGCTCAAAGAACATAGAAAGCACTCTTGAAGACACACAGTATCAGACCGATATAGTTGTTGACAGAGCTAAGGCGGCTTCTTACGGAATAAGCTCGTCATCAATAGCCTCTGCGGTAAAGGCTGCCAATGAGGGTGTTACCGGAACAACCTTAAAGAGCAACGGTTCGGAAACGGACATAAACGTTATGTACCCCGAGGACAGACTTGAATATGTAAAGGATCTTTACTCTATTACAATAACAACAAGTACGGGAGCTGAAATTCCTCTTACTGAGGTTGCAGATATAATTGAAACGGAAACTCCCGATACCATTACAAGAGAAAACCAGACCACATATATAACCGTTTCAGGTGAATTTGAAGATCAGGATACAAGCGCAACTACAGCTACGGTTCAGGCAATTCTTGACGATTACACCTTCCCCGATGGCTACAGCTATGAGTTCGGCGGATTAACCCAGCAGATGTCAGATACATTTAGCGCCCTTTATCTTATAATCGTTATAGCAGTCGTTCTGGTATTCATAGTTATGGCTTCTCAGTTTGAGTCTTTGAGCCAGCCCCTGATTATTATGTTCTCTATGCCTCTTGCAATCACCGGCGGTCTGTTCGGCTTGTTTATAACAGGCGTAAACTTAACTGCCTTTGCCCTTATAGGCTTCCTTATGCTTGTAGGTATGGTCGTTAATAACGGTATCGTGCTTATCGATTACACAAACCAAAGACGACTTGACTACGGTATGACCTGCTTTGACGCCCTTGTTGAATCAGGACGTTCGAGACTTCGTCCCATACTTATGACAACTCTTACAACAGTTTTCGGTATGGTGCCTATGGCGCTGGCTCTGTCTGAAGGTATGGAAATGCAGCAGGCAATGGGTGTTGTAATTATAGCCGGTCTTTCAATCGGTACTCTTGTTACACTTATATTCATACCTACGATTTATTCGCTGTTTGACTCCATTTCGAGACGTATAAGACGTATAAGCGGCAAATTCTCGCCTTATTCAGACGCAGGTGAAAACAAATACACAAGAGCCCTTACAGAATACAAGAAAAAACAGGAAAGCCAAAACATACAATAAAATTTAAGACTTAACACAAAAAGGAACTGCCGAAATAAGCAGTTCCTTTTAATATACAAATTTTTCAGCTTTACGTCAGCTTCCCGAAATGCTTATATTGTCAACAAGCACTGAGGGTGAGCCTATGCCGCTTAAAGAAAATTTAAGGTCGTTTCCCAAAAGCAAAATATCCTTCATTACGCTGTAAAAATTGCCTGCACAGGTTATCTGGTCAACAGGTCTTTTGATTTTGCCGTTTTCAGCCAAAAAGCCCTCGCATAAAAGTGAAAAATCTCCCGAAATCGGGTTTGCTCCGGCGTGAAGCCCCGTAACCTTTGTTATTATAACTCCGCTTTGAAGCTTTTCAACAAGCTCATTATATGAAAGATCTCCCTTTTCTATATAAAAGTTCGTTGTGGAGGTCTGAATGCTGCCTTTATAAGATGGTCTGTAGCCGTTCCCCGCTAAAACACTGCCTTCCGCCTTTTTAGCGGATTTAAGTGTGTAGAGAAGTGTTTTCAAAACGCCCTTTTCAACAACAGTTTTGACCCTTGAAGCAACACCCTCGTCATCAAAGGGCGATGAGCCGTAGCCGTCAATTAACAGAGGGTCGTCCTTAATTGTTACTATATCGGAAGCGATTTTTTCACCCTCTTTTGAAGCCAAGAGAGAAAAGCCCTTTTGGGCAAGTTCGCCGAAAAAGTTTTGACTGAAAACCTCTAAAATATCTGAAAAGGCTTCATTTTCGAAAATAACCTTTCCCTTAAAGCTTTTGACTGTGGAAGCTTCAAGAGCCTTTACAGCCTTTCCGCAGGCACTTTCTACAAGCTTGTTTAAGTCAAATTCCGAAAGGCGGTTAGCCAAAAATACCTCTGAGCCTGTTTTCTTTTTATCGCCCTCCGAAGCAATGACGCTTAAAACACAGATGTAGCTGTTGCACTTTTTATAAAGGTCGAGACCCTTAGAGTTTGAAATATAGCTTTCTGAACAGCCCGTTGCAACGGTTGCCCCTGTAACAAGCTCTATTTTAGGCGAATAAGCGTAAGCCGCCTTTTCTATTTTTTCCGCAAGAGCAATTTTTTCGTCGTCCTTAAAGCCTTCAAGTTCGAGATTATAAATAAAGTCGGTTTCGGGGTATTCCTTTTCACCTTCGTAGACCTCTTCCGTTTCCTCCTCGTCCATTATAAAGGCATTTTGAGCCGCTTCCTTAACGATAAAATCAGCAGCCTCTTCTGAAATATCCTCACTGTAAGAATAGCCTGTTTTTCCGCCGATTATGCCCCTGAAGCCCACACCGCCTGTTATGTTTTTGCTGTATTTTTCGATATTGCCCTTAAAAATAGTTACACTGAAGCTTTCGGAACGGCTGGCCGTAACTTCATATTCCGAAAAACAGGCGTTTTCGGCCTTTTCAAATAAAATATCCTTAAATTCTTTTATGTCCATTATGCCTTACCTCCTACCGTCATTTCACTGACCTTAAGCATAGGCTGACCTACGCAGACAGGTATTGAGCCCGATGAAGCACCGCACATTCCGCAGGCAAGCTTTGGGTTCAGGGCAACCATTTCAATATTTTTGATGATCTCGTCTCCTCTGCCTATAAGGGTAGCCCCTCTGACAGGCTCGGCGATTTTGCCGTTTCTGATCATATAGGCTTCGCTGACCGCAAAGTTAAATTCGGCTGTCGCCGGAGTAACCGATCCGCCGCCCATACTCTTGCAGTATAAGCCTAAATCGATTGACGAAATTATGTCGTCGGGGCTGTCGCTGCCCCCGGCAATATAGGTGTTTGTCATTCTGGGAACAGGGGCAAGCTTATAAGACTGTCGGCGGCAGGCGCCTGTGGACTTAAGCCCTAACTTCTTTCCGTAAAAATTATCCACCATATAGCGTTTTAAAATGCCCTTTTCTATAAGAATGTTTTTGGTGGCTTTTGTACCCTCGTCGTCGATATTAATTGAACCCCAGCTGTTTTTGATAGTTCCGTCATCAATTGCCGTCACCTTATCGCTTGCTATTTTTTCACCCAGCTTACCGGCAAAAACAGATGAATTTTTGGCTATGGAAATAGCTTCTAAACCATGACCGCAGGCTTCGTGGAAGAGAACACCGCCGAAGCCGTCGCCAATTACAACCGGAAAACGACCGCTGGGTGCATTGCCTGCACTGAGCATAACCCCTGCCTGTTCCGCTGTTTTTCGGGCAAGGTTGTCTAAGTCAAGGCTTTCAAAAAACTCATAGCCGCTTAAAGCTCCGGGAGCAATATAGCCTGTTTGTTTTTCTCCGCTGCCGCTTGCGGCAGAATTTAAAGCGACCCTGCATCTTACTCTTTTATCATCTGTTTTAAGACCCTCTGAATTGAAAATCAATATTTCCTGTTCGGAAGCGGTAAAAGATGCTTCTGCTTCTGAAATAAGCTTTGAATAGCCTAATGCTGTTTCGTTTGCTTTTTTGAGCCTGTCGAAAATTTCCTGTTTTGATATGTCAAAAGGCAATATTATAGTGTTGTGGAGATTTTCAGCTTTTTTGACCCTGAAGGGTATGGGCTTAAGGGTTGATATTTCTTTTGAAGCTGAGGAAATATCCTTAGCCAAGGCTAAAAGGCTTTTTTCGGACAGGTCGTTAGTATAGGCGTAAACTGTTTTTTCTCCGTAAATAAGTCTTAAGCCTAAGCCCATATCTATGCCCGAATTGGCTGAACGGGCTTTTCCGTTAAGGGCTGAAATTGAGGTTGTTTTCTTTCTTTCGGCGAAAATCTCCGCAAAATCTGCTCCCGAGCCGAGAGCTATTTCCAACATTTCATAAGCTGTTTTATCTTTAATCATAATATCGCTCCTTTTTCATTTTTTTGTAACTTATGCAAATTTTTTCGGTTAGATATGGCTAATTTTTTGTAATTATTAAAAAAACACTTGCATTTAATCCGCTTTTGTATTAGAATATTGTTAAGGTAATGAAATTCCTTTATAGCTATATAAAATTTTATGGAGGGGCTGTATTATGGCATATGTAATTTCTGATGAGTGGATTATGTGCGGTGCTGGTGCTGACGGTTGTCCCGCAGGCTGCATTTCTGAAGGCGACGGTAAGTA
>JAJPZT010000115.1:0-12549 GCA_021204175.1 Clostridiales bacterium
ATGATATAATAATAAACGAACTTTAAAAGTCGGAAAACAAAAGGAAGAAGAGTTTTCTATAAGGAAGACAGGAGGATTAGATGGGAATAATCCTTAAAGGAGGGCTGCAAAAAAAATCTTAAATACTTCTGAAAAAGACTTGCTTTTTACGGTTGAAAGAAGTACAATTATTATGTAAATATTTTAACAGGAGGAAAATTATGAAAAAATTTTTAGCTTTATTTTTGGCGGCGTCTATTATGACCACCAATGTCTGCGCCGCCGAAATTACGGTAACCTTAGACGGCGACGAGGTTATCTTTCAATCAACAGAACCTGTAATCGAAAACGGCAGAACCTTAATTCCCTTAAGGGGTGTTTTTGAACAGTTAGGCTATGAAATCAGCTGGGACGGAAACACAAAAACAGCGGTTTTCCAAAATGAGGGAAACACAATCGAAATCACTGCAAACAGCGATACCTTTATTATGAACGGAGAGGCTGTCAGCCTTGACGTTCCGGCGAGTATTATTGACGGCTCAATGATGCTGCCCTTAAGAGCAGTAGGCGAAGCCGCAGGGCTTGTTGTAAACTGGGACGCAGACACGAAAACAGTCAGTCTTTCCACAGGCTCGGCTGAGACAGAAGCAGTAACCGAAGCGGAAACGGTAGAGACAACGGAAGCGGAAACCGAAGCAGCCACCGAAGAAGAGACTGAAACAACCACCGCAGCGGCTGTTAAAGACAATATTTCCGAAGCCGACGCTGAAAAGCTTAAAATCTGTGCAAACAATCAGTCTACAATATATTCAATAGATGTTCTTTATTATTACCTCGGCGAAACTCTTGAATATGCCTATTATAAAATAGACGGCGCACTGGAATATTCCTATTCTACAGCGGAGCTTGTAGAAGTTTTTGACGATGCAATTGAAGAATGCAAGGGCTATAAAGCCGCAGCCAACAGGCTTAAAACTCTTACGGCGGATCAGACCCTTGTTAAAGCCTTTGTAGCCTATGTTGACGACCAAATTACCTATTTGCAGTTTTATTATGATGTTTTCTGCTCCGTAAAGTACAGTTCATCTTCAGAGCTTTCGGTTAATAAAAAAATTGATGATATGAAAAGGGATTTGGAAGAGGCACTGAGCGATATGAACAGTGCAGCAAAAAATCTTACAAATGCAGCAAATGACACTATCCGTGACGAAACTTATAATGCAGAAGCAAGCGAAAAGATTTCAAGCGAAAAACAGGCGGGTATGGAAAAATACCGTAAGGAAATAGGGGCATATGTAACAGATGAGCTTAACAAGGTTAAAAACACAAGCGATGCCTACAGAAACGGCTCCGCCTTCGTTACCGCAGCTACCAACATAAGAAATAAGCTTAATTCAACGGAAACTCCTACATATTGCCTTCTTGACAAATATTGTCTTTTGAGAGCCTGCGACCTTATTACTCAGGCAGGAACGGCTGTTAAAAACGGCGCATATACAAAGGACGGAAAGAACGAATATTATATAGAATATTTGGCAGTAATGATTACGGCTGACTATCTCTTTGAATGCGGCTTAGGCGACTATTATGACCCCTCCGAGGGCGAATTTGAAGAGGTTCCCGAAGAGGCTGACATTGATATTGAAGAAGAGGGGATAACAGTATAATATTCACAAAAGTGCACACTTTTTTATTGACATACTAAAGCAAAAAAGTCTCCTCAAAAAACGAGGGGACTTTTTATATCAATGCTGTCAACTTAAGGACTTTGGGGATATCGGTCTTTCCTTGAATGGTAAAACTGAAATCAACCGACAAGCCTCCCCTTGAGGGGAGGTGGCAGCCACACTGGTTTTTGTAAAAAATCAGTGTGGCTGACGGAGAGGTGTTTTTTGAAGAAAAAAGTTTTAAAGAAGAAGTATTTTCACCTCTCAGTCACGCTACCGTGTGACAGCTCCCCTCAAGGGGAGCCCCGGTTGGCTTCGAAAGCCTTTATCTTACCATTTAATTTTTTCTAAAAGGAAAAGCTTATAAATGCAAATTTTACTTGCTTTTCATAAGTTGACAATATTGTTTTTCTATGGGGGTTAAGGCTTTTCCCTTAAAGCGTCTTTAACGATTTTTTCACCTACCCATGTAATTTCGATATGCCAACGGTTAAACACAGTCACCTTTTCAATAAAAGCCTCAGCCATAGTTCGGGTCAGATTTTTTTCATTTTCAAAAAGAACCGCCTTTTCCATAAGGCAGTCAAGCTCCGGTTTTCGGCGGTTTTTAAGCTTTTTAAGGCTTTTTTCTTTTTTATTAAGACTTTCAAGCCAAGCCCTTATTGAGGCTATTTCCTCCGAAAGCTTTGTTTTGCGGCTTAAAAAATCCTCCCTGCTTATTTCACCGTCACAAAAGCTTTCATACATAATAAGCTTTTTTTCCTGTTTTTCGAAAAGCTCTGAGTTAAGTGTTTGCTTTTCTTCATTAATATACATTAAGCTTAGGCGGCGTTTTTCCTCCGCTTCTTCGGCTTTGCCCCATGCCGCTTCGAGAAAAAATATCCACTGCTTAAGGCGAATGAAAACTCTGCTGTTTAGAAGCTCTTCAGAAAAGCGTTCACAGGGGCAGCCCGAATATAAGCCCGTCTGAATTGTGTGAGCACAGTAAAAGCAGCAGTCCTCGTATATATTTTCGCAGTATGACATCATATAGCCGCAGCTTCCGCAGACCACCTTTGACCTAAGGTCATAAAGCTTATATTCATTTTTGGCTTGCTTTGGGGGCTTGAAAATTGCCTGAGCCTTTTGAAATATTTCGGGGCTTACAACGGAAGGGTGGTTGTTGGGGATTTTCTTTGAGCCTTTGACGGAAATGCTTTTTGAAAGCCCGGGAGCAATTCGTCGGCTTTTTCTGCACACATAGGTTCCGGCATAAACCTCGTTTTTAAGAATTGACCTAACCTTAGAGCCTGTCCAGGCGGCACAGGGACTTTTCTCCCTAAAGCCCTGTTTTCCCTTGATTTTTCGGGCTTTGTTATATGCCGCCATAGTGGGGATATTTTCTTTGTTTAGAATTTTGGCAATAGAGCCTGTGCCTTTGCCCTCACAGGCTAAGGAAAAAATTTTTCTTACAACAGCCGCCGCTTCCTCGTCAATCAAAATTTTTCCGGGGCTGTTTTCGTCCTTAACATAGCCGAAAGGGGGATTGAAGAAAAATTCACCCTTTTCTCTTTTCAGCTGAAAGGTTGAGGTTATTTTTTGAGACAAGTCTTGTGAATAATAGGAATTAACTATGTTTTTCACCGCCGCTTCAAGCTGTCTGTCTTTGCTGCAGCTTCCGCTGTCATAGCCGTCCGTTACGGAAATAAAGCGAACGCCCAAAAAGGGAAATAGCGTCTCCAAATAGTCTGCACACTCTATGTAGTTTCTGCCGAAGCGTGAAAAATCCTTGACTATAACTGTGTTGATTTTCCCTTTTTTGATGAGTGCAAGCATTTTTTGGAAAGCGGGGCGGTGAAAGTCAGTTCCGCTTTTTCCGTCGTCAATAAATTCCTCTGCGTATTCGTCTCTTAAGTCGGGCATTTCCTCTAAAAAATCATTTAAAAGCTTTCTCTGGTTTTCCACACTGTTGCTTTGACACTTATATTCGTTCAGGTCATTGTCACTGCGTGAAAGCCTTATGTAAAGGGCAATCATAAAAATCACTCTCCTTTTTTTAATTCCTTCACAAAGTCATATTTAAACTTAATTTTGAGACTGCCGTCGGGGTTCAGCTCCAGCCGCTCAACCATTGCCTCCAAAAGCTCTCTTTTAAGCCCTTTTCGAATAAGCCTTTCCGTAATATCGGGCTTGTCCTTCTCTAAAATTTCAACATGTGAGGTTGGGGTCAGATTAATTCGCCCCAAGCCTTCGCCCCTTATTCTCTTTGAAAAAAGCCTGTTTTTTAATTCCGTCCGGTTCGATATGCTGTCGGTGTTTTCGGCGGCTTTAAGCTGCTCCCGAATATTGTTTATTTTGTCAGTGTAAATTTTTTGAATTTCCCTAAATTCATCTTCCGTTATTATATTTTCCGCAAAATTCTCATAAAGCTTTTGTTTTTTGCTTTTAAACTCCGCTTCTTGTTTTTTTAGAGTTTTTGCTTCTTTGCTTTCCTCTTTATCGGGTCGGTCTAAGCCTTCAAGCTCAAAGGCAGCTTTAAGCTGCTGTCTTATGCTGTCCAAAATATATTTATAAACAGTCTGTTCGGGAATGCTTATTATTTTTCGGGAACAAGACGGCACATCCGAGCCGCTTTTTCTGTACTTTCCGTAGGCACTGCACCTGTATTTAAAGCTTCTCAAAACCTTTGAATTGCCTGTGCGGTCATAAAGCATAGAGCGACCGCAGCATCCGCAGAAAAAAAGTCCCTTCAAAACATCGGGATATTTTTCGGAACGCTCAGCCACTTTTTTAAGGGCTTCAGCCTTTTTCCGCCCTCTGTTTTCCATTTCACGGCTTACTGCTTCGTAGACCTCGGGGTCAACAAGGGCTTCGTGAGTATCGGGGATAACCTTATATTCCCCCTTGCCCTGGGTGTTGTAGACCGATGCCCCTGTGTAGGTTCGGTTTTTGAGAATGTTCCGAACAGAACGATAATTCCAGCCCTGACTTTGGACTGTATTTTTATATTTGCCCCGCTTCTGCATATATTCCATAGGCGAAGGCACGCCTGAACTATTAAGCCGACGGGCAATTTCGGTTGTTTCAACGCCTTCAGCTTTCAGTTTGAATATAAGTCTGACAAAATTCGCTGTTTCGGGGTCGGGAATAAGCCTAAAGCTGCATTCGGGGTCGGCTTTATAGCCGTAGGGCACAGCCCAAAAGGCTCTTTCCCCATTAGCTTCCTTTCTTTTCAGAGTAGTCAAAACCTTTCGGCTTGTATCCGCCGCATACATTTCATTAATTATGTTTTTCAGCGGAACCATAATTCCGTCGGTATTCCCCTCAGCCATACTGTCGTAATTGTCATTGACAGAAATAAAACGCACATCCAGCTTGGGGAAAATCTTTTCCAAATAAAAGCCCGCTTCGATATGGTTTCTGCCGAAGCGGGATAAATCTTTCACCACAATACAGTTGATTTTGCCTTTCTTTATGTCCTCCATCATTCTTTTAAACTCCGTTCTGTCAAAATTCATTCCGCTTCTGCCGTTGTCGATGTAGCGGTCGGTTAAATTCAAGTCCGGGTGCTTTTTTATGTATTCTTCCGAAATTCTTATTTGGTTCTCTAACGAACGACCGTCCTCCAAGTCATTGTTTTCGCTTGAAAGCCTTGCGTAAAGAGCTGTTTTCCATTGGGGAGAGGCTGTTCGCTTTAAGTAGCGCTCTGTGTATTTTGAAAGCCTGTTTCTTCTGCTCATTGAATGTCACCTCTTTTTTTGTAGGGCTTACGCTTAAGGCTGCTTCGGTATTCTCTGACCCTTGCCTTAAAATATGCGTCGGCGTCTCCCTCGGCTGTGTTAAAATCCGCTTCGGCGTCCGCAAAAAATATTCCGCAGGGAATGAAATATTCCGTCACAATATATTTTAGAGCGGTAATAGACGGGGCGACGGTTCTTGCGGCGTAAATCACAACAGCTTCAACCGCCGAGGTTTCCGTATCCCTGAGAAGTCTGAGCCAGGCGTCGTTTCCTTCGGCGGTTAAGGGGCTTCGGCTGCCTGTGCGGTTGTCTGTACCTCCGGAAATCACAATCTTTTCGTCTCTGTAAATCCTCATAAGCTTTAAACCGCTGTTTTTTTCAGTGTATTCTTTGCAGAAATCAAAAGCCTTGTCAAAATCAACCGCTTCTCCGTAAGCAGCCGGGGCTAAATATACTGCTGTTCTCTTAAACTGCTTTTCCCACTGCCGTATCATTTTCGTTACCTTCTTTCATATATTCACAGCCATAAGCCTCAACAGCGGCTTCAATGGCAATTTTTTCCTTAAAAACAATTTCTGTTTTGCTCCCTTCGAAAACATAAATCTTGTCAATAAGCTCCGCAAGAACAGGACGTGAAAGACTTGTTATGGCAATATATTTTTTAAAGATCTTTATCCATTTCGGGTCTTTTCCGCAGGAAGTGATTTTTTGCCGCTGTTCCTTTAGTTTAATCAAAGCGGCTTCCGCATGTAAATAACATCACAGTTACGCCTGTTGGTTTGGATTTAAGCTTGCTTCATCAGAATTATGAAGAAGTTGATCGAAATGAGTTGAAACTCAAATACGGCTTTGAGACAGAGAATAAGGTAATCCTGTTTATAGGACGTTTGATAGAAGAAAAACAGCCTCTCAAAATGATAGAGATTTTCTCACAGTTATATCAGATGGACTCAAGCTACAGACTTCTTATGGTTGGAACCGGACCATTGATGGATAAAGTAAAAGAAAAAGTAAAGAATGCGAATTTAGTGGATGTTGTGACGCAAATTGAGAAAATACCAAACAGCGACATTTGGGAGCTATATCGGTTGGCAGATTGTTTTGTAAATCTGAATCAGCAGGAAATCTTCGGCATGGCAATCCTTGAGGCAATGTATTACGGCTGTAAGGTTATCGCCTGGCATGCACCCGGTCCGGACTTCATTATTGACGATGGGGTATCGGGATATCTTATCGGTAATGATAAAGAAGCCTGCGAAAGAATTCTGGATAGTGCAGACATAGAGAAAGCAGCAAAGATGCATATACTCAATCAGTTTACATGGAAAAAATCGGCTGAAAGAATATATGCAGCAGCTTCTGCTGAGAGGTGATAATAAATGATAAAAGTCGGGCTTGTAGGGCACTTAATGTTTGATGCCGGCGATAAAGCTGTGAATGGACAGGCAATTAAAACAAGAAATATATTCACAATGCTTAAGCGGCGCTATGGAGAAGAAAATGTGTTGACGTTGGATACAAATTATTTCCGAAAAAGCCTGTTCAGCAAATACATGAAATTGATAAAGATAGCTTCAACTGCAAATACCGTAGTGATTTTGCCAACAGCAAACGGATTAAAGCTCATCATGCCAGTTTTGTCAAGAATGAAGAAACACTATCATTTCCGGATAATCTATAGTGTCATTGGCGGATGGCTGCCTGAGTTTCTCAAAAGTTCTGATAGAATGTTGAAGTATATGAAATCGATAGATGTTATATATGTTGAAACGCAAATGCTGGCTGATCAATTAAAGGTACTTGGCTTAACAAACACAGAAGTTATGTCTAATTTTTCAATGAGATTAGAGAGGTCAGAAGAACCTGAAAATAAGATGAACTGCAACCCGCCATATAAATTGTGTACATTCTCACGTGTTACAAAGAAAAAGGGCATTGGAGAGGCTGTTGAGTGTGTACGAAGAATTAATGAACAGAAAGGTGTCTTTTTTTGTTCATTAGACATATATGGTCCAATAGATGAAGAATACAAAGATGAATTTGATGCACTCATTGCAGATCAAGCAAATATTAAGTACAGCGGCAAACTTACAGATGATGATATTATTCCGACATTAGCAAATTATGATTTAATGTTGTTTCCTACTTATTATCCGGGAGAAGGAATGCCGGGTGCTGTGATAGAGGCTTATGCAGCAAAGCTTCCTGTAGCTGCATCGGACTGGCATAGCAACGCAGAAGTAATTAGGGATGGAATTACCGGAAAGAATATGAAATTTCCGACAAGGTTAACCTTCATGTTTTAAAGGCAGCCGGTAAATTTAACAAAATTAAGGAATTGCGAAAAGTGATAAAATCGAGCGGAGTTAAAACGGTTATACCATTTTTGGCTATTCCAACAGAATATGCTTTTATCGCTTCGATTGGGCTTAATATTACTTTTATAGCGACTGTTAGAAATAATCCTTGTTTGTATCCTTCGCAAAGAGGAAAACGTGCAGCTGTTAACTGGATAACAAGACATGCAGATAAGATAATGCTTCAAACACAGGAGCAAAATCAATATTTTTCAGAGAAAGTCAGAAGAAAATGCTTTGTTGTGAGCAATCCGGTGAAAGAAGAAATGCTGAATATACATTACGAATACCGAGATGAAATCAGACGGATTTGCACCTTTGGCAGGTTGAATAAGCAGAAGAATCATAAGCTATTAATAGAATGTTACAGGGACGAATGCCTTTTATACATTGATACAGGAGTATATTGCCAGTAAAACATCTCAAGGTGTAGACAGCAGCGGCATATCCCTTTATCCAACCACAAGAACAGACATTAACGGAAATATTGTCGATACCTATGAAGTACAGGTAGACAGCAGCTATGACGCAGCAGCCTTGGCGGCATATATAAAGGCGGCAATAGACGCTGATGACGGAACTATTTATGGCGATTATAAGGTTGATGAGGCAACAGCCACTGCAGGATCAGGATCTTCGGTAATTGCAACTCTCGAAGGAGATGAATACGGTTATTATTTTATAAATACCAATTTAGGAAGTCTTGCAATTTTGGACTCTACTACTTCTACAGCGAAAATAACCGAGAAAAATGATGCGCCTTCGGCTGATAAGGAAGTTGTTGAGATTGAAAGCGAAGCTGTAACCGGCGATGCTGATAAAACAGTTAAAATAGGCGACGAGGTTGAATATCAGATTACAATAACAGGCGGCGAAGGCTTTGTTGATTATGACATCGTTGCAACCGATATTTTGTCGGCAGGTCTTACCGCACCTGCAGCATCAGCTGTTGTTGTTACCGACAATAAGGGTTCGGGTCACACTTGGACATACGGCATTGATTATACAGTTTCTATAGAAGACGAGTATGAACAGAGTGTAGCAACAGGCAGAACCATAATGAAAATTACCCTTCTTTGCGCCGATAACAGCGGAAACTATTTGTCTTCACTTACAAGTGAATCCGATGAGATTTACATAACCTATACGGCTACGGTTAATTCAAATGCTGCACTCTACGCAAACACCTCAACGGGAATTGCAAACGATGTTACTATTTCATACGGTCGTGACGGGTATTATGAAGTTACAACAGATACGAAAAAGGTTTATACATTCCGGTTCGGTATATATAAATATTCCGGCGCAGGCAGCGGTCTTGCAGGAGCAAAGTTTTCTATTTATGATTCCACAGGGCAAACCAAACTCGGTTTTGTTGCAACAACCGGTGCAGAGCCTTCTGAATATGTATATTACCGTTTGGCTACAGATGAGGAATTAAATGATCCCGACAGCTACGGTGTTTTATTTGAATTTGAAACCGTAGGAAGTCCCGATACATTAATGCTTGAAGGCTTGGACGTAGGCACATATATAGTAAAGGAAACCGAAGCTCCTTCCGGCTATAATATTTTGAACGGTGAAATAACAGTAGAAATAGATTCTGACGGAAACAGAACCTACACCTATACAGGTACCGACGGTATGGTTACCACTACATCCGGCGATTATGTTTCTGTTAAAAACGAATCCGGTTCTACACTTCCTTCAGCCGGCGGTATGGGCACAAGGATTTTCTATACTGTAGGCGGTATCTTGGTTGTTGGCGCAGGCATTCTTCTGATTACTAAGAGACGTATGAAAGCCGATAAATAATAATTGATAATTGAGTTGTTTTTCACCTCTCTGTCAGCTTCGCTGTCCGACATCTTTCGGATTCCATCAGAACTTTTGCCTACGGCAAAAGCCGGGCTTTCAGCCCGTCCCGAACTCTTTCGGGTTCCGGGTGTCGCCAAAGGCAGGCGGAGAGGTGAATAGCCTCCCCTTGAGGGGAGGTGGCGCACGCAGTGCGACGGAGAGGTGTTTTACGCCGCAGGCAAATACTACTCGAGGTGATTTTTTCACCTCTCAGCTTCACTTCGTTCAGCAGCTGACTGAGAGGTGGTAAGGGGGTTTTCAAATGAAAGACCATATATCAACAATAGCGTTGGTTATAATTTTTCTATTTGGATTATGTCTTATACTCTATCCCCCTCTCAGTAATTATTACAATTCCTTCCATATGACCTCTATGATAAACGACTATCAAAAGGCAATTGAGGAATTGGACGATGACACCTACGAGCAAATTTTAGCTGCCGCAGTCAGCTATAACGAACAGCTTGTTAAAACCCAGTCCGGGCTTTCACTTCCCCCCGACAGGCGTGAGGAATATGAAAAACAGCTTGACGTAACAGGCTTCGGCGTTATGGGCTATATCGAAATAAAATCCATAAATGTGTATATACCCATATACCACGGCACAGGGGATGCCGTCCTTGCGGCAGGAGCAGGCCACTTGGAAGGCTCTTCTCTGCCTATAGGCGGCGAAACTGCCCACAGCGTAATCTGCGGTCACAGGGGCTTGCCTTCCGCAAAGCTTTTCACAGACCTTGACAAGCTGGACATAGGCGACGAATTTACAATATATGTTCTTGACGATGCCTATACCTATGAGGTCAGCGACATTTATATAATCGAGCCTGACGACGCAAGCAAGCTCTATTTGGTAGAGGGAGAGGACCTTTGCACACTTTACACCTGCACCCCCTACGGAATAAACACCCAAAGGCTTTTGATAAGGGGAAAAAGAGTTGATGACTCAACGGCTCATTTGCGTATTTCCTCCGAAGCCTATAAAATAGAGTCCGCCATAGCCGCGCCTATTTTTGCGGTTCCCATTTTGCTGGTTTTGCTTATTTGGCTCATAATCAGCACAAGCAGAAAAAAGAAAGGAGGGGATAACACCGATGAAAGGTTTTATTAAAGCTCTTGCCGGAGCGGCTTTAACCGTTGTTTCAGGCTGTCTTTTGACGGCGGCGGTTTCAGCACAAATGATAGACTTAGCCGCATTGGGCTCAGTCACAATAAAATTTATTGAAGAATCCGGCACTCCTGTGACAGACGGCGATTTTACAATTTATGAAGTGGCTGATTTGTCTCAGCAGGGCAGTTCACTGGTTTATACCTACTCCGACGATTTTTATTACTGCGATGAGGATTTAAGCGGCACTCTTGATCAAAGCATGGCGGAAGCAGTTTATAAATATGCCCGGGAGCATAACGTCACCGGCATAACAAAAACAATGGGTTCAGACGGAAAAGTCACCTTTGACGGTCTCCCTTTGGGGCTTTATTTGGTGACACAGTCGAAAGCCTCAACAGGCTATTCCGCCGCAGTGCCTTTTTTGGCGGCTGTGCCCTATTATAAAAACGGCGAATGGGTTTACGCCGTAGAAGCCGAGCCGAAAATCGAGCTCAGCGCAGAAACCACCACAGAATCCGGCGGCGGCTCAGACCCCGAAACTACAACGGAAGTCACCGAAACCACTACCGAGGGCTCTGAAACTACAACAACAGGCTCCGGCGGAGGCGGCGGTGACGACCCCTCAGACGATGACGATGACGGCGATGATGATGACGACCCTAAGCCAAGCGGCGGAGGAGGGGGAAACTCCTATGTTATAGGAGGGCCTGACCCGGAAGAGTATACGCCTTCTTCTTCACACACGCCTTCTTCACCCTCAAGTCACGATGACCCCTCAGACGATGACGACCCTTCGGACGATGATGACAGTGAACCGGGTGATCCCGATGAGCCGAAAGACGGGGCTGACCCCGTAGACAGCGAAGAGCCGAAGGAAGAGCTTCCCCAGACAGGTCAGAATAATCTGCCTGTGCCGATTATGACGGTTTGCGGCTTGTGTCTGTTTTCGCTGGGGTGGAAGCTTAGCTTCACCGACGGGAGGAAGAAAAATGCGCCGTAAAATGGGGTTTTTATTTATGATTTCAGGGGCAGTGCTGCTTATTGCGGCGCTGTCCTTAGCTGTTTATAATATGTTGGATAATATGCGCGCCGGAAGGGAAGCGGAGACGGTTCTTTCCGAGCTTAAAACCGCCGAAGAAGAGAAGGGCGGTTCGGAAGTGAGTTTTCCGGCGTATAACCGGCCCGCAGACGGAGTTATGCCCTCGGTGGAAATTGACGGCAGGTTCTATGTAGGGACTTTGTCAATACCCTCGCTGGAGCTTGAACTGCCTGTAATTGAGGAGTGGAGCTATTCCGGCTTAAAAACTGCCCCCTGCCGATATTACGGCTCGGTCTGGACAGACGATTTAGTCATTGCCGGGCATAACTATAACTCCCATTTCGGCAGACTTAAATATCTGACAGAAGGGGCTCAGGTTGTTTTTACCGATATCCTCGGAAATGTATTCGGCTATGAGGTTGACTCTATCGAAACTCTCAGCCCAACGGCAATTGACGAAATGACATCCGCCGACTGTCCCCTGACGCTTTTCACCTGTGACTACAGCGGCAGAGCCAGAATTGCGCTTCGCTGCCGCAGCAGATAAAAAACATAATTTTTGCAATAAAAAAACGGTATGAAGTTTTTGACCTTCATACCGCTTTTATTTAAATTGAGTATATAATTTACTTCTTTGCTTTTAAGTACTTGTATACTAAAAGTACTGCGTCTATTGCTGTGTTTCCTATTGCCCTGATTATTTCATCATTCATTTTTTCAGTCCTCCTTTTGACTTTAGATAAGTTATCAATTAAGCTTTGAAATAAGCTTTGCAGCTTTAACAGTGGTTTTAAAGATTATGATTGTGATGTCAAAAAACATA
>JAJPZT010000115.1:12649-22656 GCA_021204175.1 Clostridiales bacterium
ATTATGATTGTGATGTCAAAAAACATATTGTATTCCCTCCTTGTGATTTGTTGTTGTGTTTCACTACGTCTATTATAGTAGCAAAACCATAGCTCATATTTGTAATTTGCGTTTTTAAAGACTTTTACTTACGACCTTTTAAGCAATTGAATATAAAAAGCCCGGTGTAATAAGTCGCGGATCCTATTAATTTAATGTTTTTACAGTTCATATTGTATTCCCTCCTTTTGGTTTGTTGTTTTTTTTACTGTAATTAAAGTATACAAGCAGCAGCAGTGAAATTTGTAATTTCCATTTTAAAAGCCGAACCTCTTTTTCAGAAGTCCGGCTTTTATTATTTCTGTTTAAACTCTATATTATGGGTTTTATGTTGTCCTATAAAATTGCTGCATATAGTTTTTGATTTCTTTAAAATATCGCCTGCTAATTCCATATCGAGAATATCTTCGCAAAGGTTTATTAAAAAATCTATATTATCTTCATTTACTTCAACCGACAGAATTTCGGTAATCAGATCAATAACACAGTCAAAATTTTTCGTGCATTTTTTAACTTCTTCCGCAAAAAATTCTTTGGTATATTTATATTTGAGTTCTGCTGCCGTGCTTAAGGCTCTGAACAAAACAGCCTCTTCGGCTTTGCCCATATTAACCATACATTCCGAAAGAGAGTTAAAAACATTATCGAGATCATCTGTTATATCCCATTCTTCATGATTTTTATTTCTTTCAAAATGTTCTGTCAGCGCTTCATCAACCAAATTAAATGCTAAATTATAACTGTGTTCATACATACCGCCTTTTATTGCATTCATAATTCTGTCTATATAATCGGTAATAAATGAATGGTAAGATAAAATTTCACGATTTTCAGGCTCTTCTTCGTTCTTTTTTAAAATTGCGAGATATGCTTCGGTCATTCGGTTATAACATTTTTCCGCTTCCGAATATTTTCCCATATATCCGTAAGCTTCTGCAGCGTCCTTCCATTTGTCTGAAGCCTGATTGTCATCTGCTTCCGCAGCTGCATAAAAATCACATTTATCCGCTGTTTCAAAAAACTCGTCATCCAAACCCATCAGCATATATTGATGCGCCGTCTTGCCGTATGCTTTCATTTTAACGGAATAATCTATATTTTCATATTTGTCTGCAAGCTCCTTTGCATAGACAAGCTTTTTCATTTTGTAGTCTCTCATTTCATCGGAAAGATCCGTATCAGCCTCTCCCACCATAATATATGCTTCTGCCAAAAAATTTATATATTTACAGTCGGTTTCTGTAATTTTTGTAATAATCTTTAAAACATCTTCCATTTTTTTAAGGCTCGGCTTATATATTTGAGAAATATATTTCAAATATTTTAAAAGATAAGAAAGACCTTTTTCCGTCTCATCGTTTTTAATTAAACAGTGGGCATATACATAGTAAAACATATGTAAATTATTAAGATTTTCTTTGTTTTCACTATACAGCCGGACAGCTTCCTTCCATTCATCATCTGAACAGCTGTCTAAATAACCCAGACACAAAAGTATTTTTTGTTTATATGCCCGCAAATTTAATAAATAGCTTAAATCAACATTCTCATCACTTATATACTCATCTTTTTCTACATAAAGTCTGTTATAAATAACATTAACTGCGTCATTGCAAATCTCCGAAGCAAAATCATAGTCTTCTTTTTCTATACAAAAATCCAAAAGGTCATATAATACCGTTGTTCTTTCGTTATAGTCATCAATATATGTCATAACGGCATTATAACAGCCCTCTGGATCGCCGGAATTTAAATAAGCCCTTGCCAATTTTTCTATAATAAATACAGCTCCTTCTTCGTTTTCAATAGCTTTCAGATAAAAATTCACAGCACTTTCCGGATTTATGTCCTCCAGTTTTTCTGCTATTTCATCGTAACCGGTTCCCATATAAAAACTGTTTTCCGAAGAGTATTCGGCTAATTTTTCTTTATAATGATTGATTTTTTCGGTATCCCTCATAAAGCCTGCCAAATACATATCAAACATACCGGGACTGTATATTTCCAAAAAGGAAGAATACAAAGAGCAAATTTTTTCATTATCGACTCCATTTTCACCCGTATAATATTTTTCGGCTTTTTCGTAAAGCTTTATAATAAATTCATACAGCTTATCTATAACCTCACATCTGCTGTCATCGGGCATAAAATCAAAATATAAGGAATCTGTGTCAAATTTAAGGTCTTGACCTAATTCATATATAAAATCTCCTGTTTTCTCTTTATTATCATAATATTCCTCTGCATATTTAACAGCAGTCTCACTGTGTCGGATTATATTATCGGCAATATTCATCTGTACATCATAATCTTCATAACATTCCATAATATCTATGTCTTTGCAGTAAGAAACAGCAGCTGTTTTATGAGCCTTCATAAGAATTTCAGGCTTGTTTCCTGCGTTTTTTTCATAAAGGGCTGTCATTTTTTCGGCTATATCGCATTTTGCATTTACGTTTGAACAATACTCATAATAAAGCTTGGCTAACCTTAAATCATCTCCTTTTATTCTGTAAATAAAATTTTCAATTAAATCATTCCTGATGCGCATATTGGTATATGACTGAATATCCTCGGAGGCATATTCAGTCATAAATTCCGTTATGCCGGGGCAGCTTTCGGAGGTTGGGTTTAAGTGATTATAAACCAAATCTAAAATTATTTGGTGAAGATAAATTTTTCCCTCCTCATATTTTATCCAGCCTCTGTCAACAAGCTTTTCAACAGAGCCGTCAGAGGGCTCAAGCTTACACCACTTTGAAAACTGATCTCTTGAAACCCTAACATAGCCCAAAAGAGACAGGCTTTTTATAACAGCTTGTTCGCCGGCTTCAAAACAGGATAAATTAAACAAAGTCAAAAGATGCTTTTCCACCGTTTCCGCACGGAGCCGCCTGTCCTTTCTGTGTTTTACGTTTGTGTCGTCTAACTCTGTTATACCCTCTAAAGATTTTATTTCTTCCAAAACCTCTAAGGGCGAGCTTTCGGAAATTCTTAAATGCTTTGCTATAAGCTCTACCGTCATTGTGTGTCTGTCAACAAAATTTATAATATCCTTTACGGCAGCCTGTTCCTCACGAGAATATTCTGTTTGGTTATAGGAATAAAATAAATCCCGCAGATCCTCATCTGAAGCCATTTCATTAATTTCTATCTGAAAATAATTAAAATCGCTGTAGTCCTCTCTGCTTGTTACAATAAATTTACATTTGCAGTCAAATAAGCTTTCCAGCTCATCATCTCTTTCCGTGTCAAAGTTATCAAGTAAAATAATATCGTCCTTTTTAAGTTCCTGCTTTAAAGCTCTCAGCTTGCGCTTATAAAAATCCTCCTGCTCTTCATTTTCCTCCCGGCTGAAGTTTCCCAGCTCAACATCTTGGCTTAAAATAGTATCCTTTAAAGAGCCTTTAAAATTCAATACCAAAATTGTTCCGAAACTTTTTCTGTTGTTCTTTAAAAATCTTTTTGCGATTTCGCTTTTTCCTATTCCTCCTATTCCGTGAAGAAATACTGCGTGGTTTTCCTCCAAACCCTCTTCAAGTTCGCAAAGCTCCTCTTCTCTTCCTATAAAAGTATCAGTATTATAAATAAAATTGTCATATAAAAATGTTTTTGATAAATCAGAAAGGCTTATTAATTCGTCAAGAGCCTCTATAACCTCCGCCATACTCTGCCACCTGAGATTTACAGCCGATGAAAGTGTTTTGTGAAAAAAATTTTCAAGCTTTCTGTAAAGCTTAGGCTGATACTTTGAGCTTTTAAGCTTAAGCTCTTCAAAGTCGTATTTTGCATTCTGCTTTCTTTCGTTTAAGCCCGGTGTTTTCCCGAAAAGCTTAAAATAAGTAAGAGCGCCTATTTCATATATATCTGCGGCAAAACCGATTTTACTTAATCTGCCCTGTTTTAATTCGGGAGCGCCGTAACCCTCTGAGTATGAAAGCCTTACGTCCTTATTCTGCTTTATATTATCAATTTTCACAATAGAGTCAAAATCAAATAAAATCATTTGCTCTTTTGTCTCCGGCAATATCAAAATGTTTTCCGGCTTAATATCAAGGTGAAGATAACCCTGTTTGTGATAGTTTTGAATTATTAATGACAGAGTTCTTATTCTTATTAATGTTTCATGTATAGGTTCAAAATCAATTTTTCCGTAATCCTTTCCTTCATTTAACTGCTCCGCTGCATATACTGTGTTGTTTGCGAAGAAAATATCGGAGGAATTTACCGTAGAATTAATTAACCCCGATTTATTTTGTATTTCAGTATTTATTTTGTATGTGGTCTTAAATTGTTCCTTATACAAGTTAAATTTTTCTTCTTCTGCTTCATTAGCTGTATTTATATTATCCTCATACCGATGAAGTTTTATAATATAAGGATAACACTCCTTTAACCTTATGTTATGAACAGCCCCTATATCATCTCTGTAAAATGCATCATATACAATACAGGAGGAGCCTCTTCCTATTTCCGATTTTATAACATATTTATTTTTATCATTTTTTGTGCATAAAGTGTAATTTTCAGCCAATGCTTTTCTTTCATCCATTTTATTCGCCTCCTTTTTTTTATTAACAATTCTATAGTCAAGCCGGCAAAAAATTACCGCTGTTAATTCATAATTGATTTTTTAAAACTATAATATTATTATACATCTGTAATAAGCCGGTGTCCAATATATTTTTACCTTTAATTAATGATATAAAAGCTGCAGGCTTATATGTGAAATATCCGGTTTCTAAGCCTGCAGCTCTTTAACATAGCTTGTTTTATTATAATTAACGAACTATTATTGATAAGTTTTTAACCATAGCGTATATTATTGTCATAATAATCTTTGTACTCATTATCTTCCCTCCTTATTATTGATTTTTATCTGTCTGACATTCCGCTTTGTTATGATTTATTTTTGAGTATTATATCAATAATTTTTAATGCGGAATTAATTGTTGACCTTAAAGCTTCAAGTGTCTCTTTGTTCATTTATATCACCCCTTTCTTTCCAAAAGTGATGTCAGCGCCTTTTCCGCTGCCAAATTTATGCCTATGGTAAGTGCTGCTCTTAAAATTTTTGTGTACATTGTTTGTCCTCCTTATGTGCCTGCTGTTTTTTTCTGTATCGTCATCATACACCGGCTTCACTTAAAATTTGTAATTTTCATTTTACCCCGGCTAAGGTATAAGCTTTCTCATAACCTGAACCTTTTGGGAGGGAAGAATTTGAAAATAAATATCTTTGCGTTCCTGCCTATTCTGTTTTTGCGTTTCATTCCGTAATAATCGAACACATCTATTGCTATGTTTCCATTTTTGATAAGTCCTTTTTTTGCAGTTGTTTTCATCATTGCTGTTTCCTCCTTATATGATTTGCTGTTTGTTCCGGTGCTTTTCAGTATATCTCAGCTTAACCGAAAATTTGTAACTTCCGTTTTAACTTCTTAAAATGTGCTTTAAAGTCTCAGCACTGATGTGCGAAGTGTGTTCTGCAGGTTTTTGTCAATCCATATCCGTGCTCCTGTGTTAAATGCTGCTCTTGAAATTTTTTTGTACATTTTATTTACCTCCTTATGCGGCTGTTGTTTGCTGTTTGTTTCTGTACTGTTATAATACATCAGCTTCATTGAAAGTTTGTAATTATCATTTTGCTTAGGCAAAGCTGTTTTAAAAGCTTTATGAAAACTTGAGATATCGGTAAAGGATAATTCATCAATCCTCATTCCTGAGTTTTTATTTAGCTTTTTTGTGAGATTGGTTTTGTAAGGGTAATATATCAATACTAACCCTTGCTCTTATTTTAAATTTCTTTCTCGGAATTATTGTAATCATTGTATTAGCCTCCTTATGTGTGATTTTGTGTTTATTTCTTTAATGTTAATAATACATTGCTTCATTGAAAATTTGTAATTTTCATTTTGCTTCGGCTGTGTTTTTTCAAAGGCACGCCTTGCTGTTTGTTTTTTGTATCTTTATTTTACCTTGCCTGCCCGAAAATCTGTAATTTCTGTTTTTTTGCGTTGAAATTATAGTTTTCATATGTTATACTTATTTAAGTATCAATGAAGCTGCAAACTTTATAAAGAGGTGAAAATATGGGTTTTACAAAAACTATAGAAGAAAGCACGTGGAAGCTTTTAGATGAAGAAGAGGTAACAGATTATTTAGAGGACAATAATAAATTCAGACCCTTTTCAAAGGGTCTTGATGAGCTGCTGCTTAAATGTGATTACAGCGGAGATATAAACAATATAACCGAAAAGACAAACTATCTCTTTAATAAAATAACAGCCCTTCCTTATAAAATTTCAAAAAAAACAATAGAAGATTGGTTTAGTGATGAAAGAAGACCAAACCTTTCCGAAAAAAGCCGTCAGAATATGTTTATTTTGTGTTTTGCTTTAGAGCTCAATATTGAACAGCTTCAATGGTTTTTTAAAAATGTATATTTTGACCACTCATTTAACTGCCGAGACAAGGAAGAAGCAGTGTATTATTATTGCTTTAACAATAAGCTGCCTTACAGTAAGGCTGTTGAGCTTGATAATATTGTTCAAGGCTTTCCCGTAATTCAAGATGACTCTGATGAAAGAATAGCTACAAAAGCCATATATGACAGAATAGAAAACATACATAATGATAAAGAATTTATTGAATATATAAAAAATAATAACAGCTGCTTTCTTCAAAACAGTCAAAGCGCATATAATGTTATACAAGGGTTATTAGATAATATAAAAGGTAAAAAAGAAGATAAAAAGGTTTTTAACTCTGTAAAAGCGAAGGGCAGGGTATCATCTTCAGATATGGATAAGATCGAAAAATGCGGTCTGGTTGTGCAGGATTATATTAAAGATAAAGACAATTTTAATTTTGAAAAATTTAAAGGGAAAGACATCTCCTCGGTTGACTTTATGCTGGCTGTTATTTTTGATCTTGATGTTTTAAATTTAAACGAAGGTTCTGTCTATTCCTTTGCAAAGGATTCAAAGCTTTCGGATATAGCAAGAAGAAATTTTCCGGGGAAAAAGATATTTTCGGATATTATTTCCAAAAAGAAAAGCGCTTCTTTTGATGGAATGCGAAAAATAGTTATTTTGCTCCGCTCTTATGAATTTTTTTATGAGAACTGCGACACAGACCTTGGCAGTGACTATTATGATATTTATGAGGCGTCTGTAAACGATTATCTTCAAAAAGCAGGATTTATGCTCTTATATGCAGGAAACCCCTATGACTGGATTTTTATTTTTTCTGCTAAACAGGAGGACCCCCTTAAAACATTCAGAGAAATTATCAGTAATGCAGCAGATGCTGAAGAGTGAGCTTTAACAGCTAAACAGATCAGCTCCGACAGCGCCGGATAAAAAACATAAAAATAATACAGCAAAAAGCGGTATACCGACTTTAAATTCTACTTTGATACTAATGAAACAGGTGTTACGGCAAGAATAATTCGCCGTTTCAGAGCCTGTTTCATATTTTTTAAGCTGATTAAGCCTGTTGTTCATTATATACCATCTGTTATGAAAATTTTTTCAACAATATCATTATTATCAAAAACAAAGTCCACCCAACAGCGGCCTATAATATAACCGCATTCGTTTGAGTCTAAACCGCTGATTTCAGTGTATTTACCCGAGTATAAATCTACAATATCTTCTTTGGGGCTTCCGACTCCTATTTTTTTGTTTGCAAATTTAAATTTATCGCTGTAGACAGCGAAGGCATTCACAATTACATCGTCCTGATGTCTGTCATACTCTGTTTTATCAGCAGTAACATAAAACCCGTCATAATCAAGCTTCACAAGCTTATAGCTGCCGTTTTTCGCTTCCGTTATAATATCAACGGGTTCACCCCAGCTTTGTTTAACCGCCTTAAGCTTCCAAACTTCCGGTATTTTTAAAACCGAAACATAGCTTCTGTGGCTGCTTATATTAATATATGTTATGGGGATAATAACAAATATAAAAGCCGCAGCCAAAATAATCTTTATTATTCCTGATAATTTTTTCACTTAGTTAATCCTCTTTTCGTTTTTGTTTTCGGCTGCCGGTTAATATGAAGCCGACAGGTCATTATAATCGTGTATTCGGCTGATATTTATATCCGTTTCATAATAATACCAATTCTTTTCGGAAAGCATTTCAACACAGGTAATACCCTGCATATCGGGCGTTTCGCCGTCTAAAGAATATACCACCCCGGCAGATCTGTCTAAATCGGCATAAAGCTGAAAAGCAATATAATTGTTATATTTATTTATGGTGCCGTACCGCTTTTTCTTAAACAAATAATCTAAGGTTTCCAAAAGCTTCTCATTTTCGATTTCTATTTTTCCGCCTTCGATTTCATCACTGTTCACATAATAATAACCATAGTCTGAGCTGTCAGAAATATAATCCGTGGGTCGTATTGTTATTGTTGAATACTCAGAGTTTTCCAAAATATCTTTAAACCTTGAAATTGTTTCATAATTTCTCGAAAACTCCTTTTTTCTGCTGTTGTCGGTCAGATAAGGTCCGTTGAAAATAATCAGAAGGATATAATACGCAGCAATCAGCAATGCAAAAACGGCGGCAATTACGAAGACAAAAGCTTTCAAAAATTTTTTCATAGATTTACTCATATTAATTTCTCCCCGTTCTCTTATTTCAAGTCTGTTAATAACAGTATACCATTTTTCCGTCATAAGCCCTTATGACAATAAGTCTCATTGCAGGATCTTTTCCTTCTACTGTATAATCTTCACATGAGGGCAAATTGCCGTAGTCTTTGTTATAAACTATATACACACCCAAATCCTCATTATAGTCTGTATACAAATTATAATTGATTTCCTGTAAGTGATATATTCCGCACATAATCAGCTTTGCATATTCCTCTATATCCTTTTCGGAAACAGAATGTCCGATTGTTATGCCTGCATTGACATATGCTTTCGTTTCTGCATAGGAAAATAAAAATTCACATGTGGAATCATAATAAAAATCTACATCATGATTCTTTGTCACCCAAGCTCCACGATCATCCTTATACCATGTATGCCGTCCGTCAGGCAGAATTTCCCTAAGAGCTTTATCCTCAGCTATTGAATCGTGGGTTTGTATGTTAAAACAGTTATTATCAAAATTAAACATCTTCCCTTCTTTCTGCGATAAAAAATATGATGCCGAGCTTAACAAATAAATCTCTCCGTTCAAGTAATATCCGGTAAGGTTCTGTGCAGACAACTCAAGGCGATAATTATCATAATCTTCTTCACTTTTATAACCAATTCTTATTCGAAATTCATCATAGGTTGGGTTTAATTCCGTTGGATTTTTGCTGCCTGCAATCTCATATGTATAACCGTCTAAGTCTATTTCGGCATATTTATAATCATAATATGACCCTCTGTAAATACTCTCATCATTTATAAGCAGAAGTCTGTATTTCCCACCAAAAATTTCAATTAAATCATTAAAAGATATTAGTGTCTCCACTCGGCTGCTGTCAGCTGTGCAAACTCTTAATGTTTGTCCTGTTGCCTCACCGTCAAGATATACGGGATATTCTGTATAACAGCCGTTTTTTCTTATTTCGGCTTCTATATTATAAAGGGCATAGGTGTTGTGTTTATAGTCTGCAGCAACTTCATCAAGAACTTCTTCCTGTGCGGCTTCGGTTTCATCTGTCAAAGCAGCTTCTTTCTGCACAGTTTCTTCCTCACTGCCGTATAAAAAACAGGGATTAAAAGCATATACCAAAATTAACAGCACCGATAAAACTTTTTTACACATAATTTTTCCTCCTTTTTTCAAAACCGCCGTAAAATATAAAACCCCAACGGCTTAATTATATCCCGATTATAACACATTCATTTATAAAAAACAAGCAATTTCTAAAAAAACAATAAAAAACGCACTTTTAACGTAAGCGATCAATAACCTTTTTGAACAAAATCACCCTCTTAGACTCAGGATGAC
>JAJPZT010000064.1 GCA_021204175.1 Clostridiales bacterium
AGGGGTTCTCCCCCGCAAGATAGCCGAAGTGTTCCCACACTCGGCGTATCTTGCCATTCTCACCCACCAAACGCAAGACAGAGATTTCATAACCTTTTCAAATTGCTTTGTCTTTCTAAAAAATCTCTGCTTCGGTTGGTGAGGTGAGAATGTTTCAGCTCTGCCGCAGCCTTGCCGCCGTAGGTAATTGTCGGGCGACAAGACTGTTTTCCGTAAAAAAGATGTATGCGGGTTTTACGAAAACAGCTTCAAGGCTCTGTCCATATTGGCGGCGGCGTTTTGGTTTCGTATGTTCCGGTTGTTGACCATAATCGGAATACAGCGTTCCAAAATGCGGTTGTAAATTCTGCTGCGGCTCATATCGGACGGATGTTTAAGCTCGTCCAAAGTGAAGTTAGTAGTTATTACGAAAGGTTTTTTACTGCGGTAACGGCTGTCTACGATATTGAAGATTTGCTCCACAGCAAACTCTGAATTACGCTCAACTCCCAAATCGTCTATTATCAACAGGCTGTACTGGTTCAAGCTATTAATGAATATGTTTCTATCGCCGGAGTACAAGCCTGTCAGTTCGTTCAAAATTTTCGGAAAGTTGGTCATCAAAACGGGTACTCCCTTTTCCAAAAGAGCATTGGCTATGCAGCCTGCTATGAAAGATTTTCCTGTTCCCACACTGCCCCAAAGGAGTAAGCCGATAGACATTTTGTACATTTCCTGCCACGTGGCAACATAGGTATAAGCATATTTTATTTCGGGATTTATGCCTTTGTCATTGGCAAAATTGTAATCATACAAGGATTTGTCCTGCAAACCGCTTGCCTTAAGGCGGGAAACCATATTGAGGAAGTTCCTCTGCTTCCTCTCGGCTTCCTCCTTTTCATATGCTGCCCTTTGGCAGGAACACATTACATAAGGTGTAACTACTTTCCCTTTGTATTCCAAAGAGAGCTGTCGGGGAGTGTGACACTTGGAGCAATATACTAAACCGTCCGACGGGTTTATATATTCATCGCTCTGTAATTCTCTGCCGCCGAAAAGGTTGTTTAACTCTGCACTTATTTTTATCATAAGCTTTCACCTGCCTTTCTTTCGTAAACCCTGTCAGAAGTTTTATTCTTTTTTTGCCTGTCTTCCAAAATCCATCTGCGAATAGTTGCCGAATGGCTATTATAATTTGTATTTCTGCGTACCATATATGACGATACCCTTTCGATGTAATCCTCTATTTCGGCTATGGAAAATTCATCTACTAGAGCGGAGTATTCCTCGTCGGTTAAGAATACATTTTTTTGGCTGCCGTAGGCTGTGCCTGTTTTACTCTCTTGTTTTATTAAACTTGTTTTATTTATTGTTTTATTTCCCGACACTTTTTTATCCGCCAAACGCACAAAATCTTGTCCGTCTGAAAGAGAATTTTCTGTCTGTCTCACAGGTATATTTTCCTCTGACACAAAGCTGTCTGCGACAGGAAGTTTTACATAGATTTTGTTTGGTCTGCCTACACCCTGATGTTTGCGGTGAATAAGGTCAGCCTTTTCCAAAGCCGAGTAAGCATTTTTGACAGTCATTTCGCTCTTATTAACAGCTTCTGCCATTTTATTTATGGGGAAGTATACAAAAACTCCTGTGCTGTCGGTGTAGCTGCTGTTTTTAAGCGACATCTTAGCCCTGTCAAGCAAAACTATGTATATAAGCTTCGTAGTTTCGCTCAACTTGTTGCCAAAAAGGTATTTCGGATAAGCTATGTATGATGTCAGCTGATTTTCGTTTGTGAAAAAATTATTCATATAAGTCACACTCCTTTTCGTTTAAAATTCGGTTCTCTAACATTTTAATAATTAATTCCTCTGCTGTTGCCTTTGCCTGTGTGTTATAAAATGACGTTACAAGGATTGTCCTGCCGCCGCTCTTATATTCATAAGGTTCGGAAAGAACAGCATATTTTTCTTTTTCCTTTTCAAGCATATAATCACTCCTTTCAAACTGCTTGAAGCTGTTATAGTTGGTATTTTGCTTTCTGCTAAAATAATACCGCCAAGCAATGAAAAAGTCATTGTGTGAAAGTTGTGTGAAAGTTGTGTAAATTTGTGCAGCAAAAAAGCCCGCTGTTATTTTTTATGTAACAGTGAGCTTTTATTGATTTATAATCTGTTTTTACAGTATATTTTTGTTTTCCAACCTTTGTTTAGAGTTTTCCTTAATTTCAATGCCTATTTGCTTCAATTCGTTTCTTTTGTCTTTCAAGTAAACCTCATCATCTGCTTTTAATTTGGAATAAATAAAATAAGCTGCACCAAAATAATGCTTTGCTGTGTTTCTGTCATCTGTTTTTAAATAAACAACTCCTATATCCCACAGTATGTCGGCAAAATCCAAGCTGTTAGGATTATTACTTTGTATTCCGTTTGCCAAATATTTGAAAACTGTGAGGGCTTCTTGATATTTTTCCATATCGGTAAGAAGATTTCCGTATTTTTGCCCCAAAGTCACGTCATCGTGGGTAAAGGGAAGATTTTTCATTTCGATAACTTTAAGGGCATATTCAAAATACTTCTTTGCCGCTTCATGACGTCCTTTTAGACGATAAATTTCACCCAAATTTGAATAAATATTTGACGCAAGACGTGGATTTGTGTCTATAACTTTATCACATAAATTTACAGCTTTCAAGCTATGCTTCAATGCTGCATCATAGTTTTTATTACAAAACACTTCATATGCACTTTTGTAATCATATAAAACAGCCGTATCTTCATTGCTTTCCGCCAATTTTTCCAATTCTTTCAAAATCATTTCCATAACCGAACCAACACCATATTTTTCTATATAGGCATAAGCTTCCTTTAAAAATTCCTTATACAATTCAGTATTGTTATTTTCGGCAAATTTTATGATATTTTCTGTTGTATAAAATAAAATATTTCTGTCGGTAAAGTCTATGCCCCTAAACAAGCAAATCGTTTTCAAGTTCTCAATCAAAACTTCGCAGCTTTCAATGCTTGGTTTTGTATCATCAAGAGTAACCTCCTGTATAAGCGGATGAAGCATTATTTTTTCGTAGCCATCGGTTTGTATAAAACCTAATTCGATAAGAATGTCTATTTCATTTGAAATCAAAGTATTATACTGTATTCTGTCGTTTATTTCAGATGGGATAAGCCAGTTGGAAAAGGTATTACAGTTTATACCCTCACAAGGAACTAACGCCATATTTTGCATTATATATTTTCCTTTTTCCGATAGAACAGCTAAAGAAATCAATTTATGTATATGCCCGTAATAAGTCTCAGAGGACGTTCTGCCGTCTTTTTTCAAGCTGACAAGTCTTTGTGACTTCATAATCCCATAATCCGCTCTGAGCTGTTTTAAAAGCTCCTCCGGCGGTATTCTGCCTTTCCCCATAAGCCTTGCAGCAAGTTCAACACAAAGGGAGTGGCAGTGAACCTCACTTATAATCTGCATAATTATATCTTTGTAATTATCAGCTTTGCCGTAAATTTTGGACACAATATTATACAAATCTGTCTGCGGCAGTTCCTTTAAAGTGTAGCTTGTATAAAAATTTTCATCAAAGCTGCTTCTTGTAGAGAATAGAATTTTACAGCTGTAGCTTTCTATCATTTCATCAAGAAATTCTTCCGCAGCCGGAACGGTATCGAAATTGTCAATTATAATCAGTACATCTTCTTTCAGGCTTTTGAAGAAGCCGTTGTGCCGTTTAAAACGAATGTCCTCGCTTTCCGTTTCCCTGTCAATAACAAAACTTCTTTCAGTAATCATCTTTTTTAAATCGCCGTTGTATGTAAAATAAATTATGCCTGTGTAATTATTCTTGTATTTTTTAGCATACATTTTTACAAACTCACTTTTACCTATCCCCGCCACACCTTGAAGAAATATTTTATTTTCGCTGTCAAGCATAGAGTGAACTTCCTGCAATTCTTTCTCTCTGCCGCAAAAATGTTTTTGAGGTTTCGGAACAACGTTATTACGAAGATAGTCCTCGGGATTGGGCGATTTTTCACTGTAATCAATAGGCTGTTTTGTTTTGGGGTCAATAAGGAGTTTTCCCATTTGTAAGCCTAAAAATATCACTCTTTCGAAAAAACTGGCTTTATCTTCGTCATTAAAATACGGATAATCTTCAGATACTTCAGCCTTTTTATTTTCAGAAATCCATTTATCTTGCATAAGCAAATCATACAATTCCTCAACAACTTTATCTTTATCAGTAAGAAGCGGAAAAACCTTTTCTTGAATGTCGTGTGCAATGTCGCCTTTAGTCTTGTAGAACTCCACAATAGCTGAGAATGGTCTTACCTCGCCGCTTAACCATCTGCTGACATCTCCCTTATCAAACTCAAAATCACGCTCTTCTATTCTTCTGTATTCTATATATCCGGCAAATGCAGCATTCATTAAGTTCATTTTCTGTTCGCTTTCACCTACGGACATACCCTCTAAAATTTTTCCCATAACCATACTAAAGCAAAACGGTTCCATTTTAACAACACACCTCATTTTCTTCGTTTCAAATTACACAACTTTCAACCAACTTCTGCACAATGCAATTCTTCTGCCTATGTTTTATACTTTTTGTATCAGCAGACAATATTTAACAGATTTAATTTTATCACATTCAAAAAGATATATCCACTCTTAAATTTTGTCGAAACAAAAAATAAATACACTATAAAACAGCAATTTCTGCATTTATCAGTACACATAAGGAAAATGTCTGCAAAAGACCTTTACAAATTTCAAAAATACTGGTAAAATTAACTTAAATCTTGAATTGCTGTTTGGAAAGGACAAGGCAAACACGAATGGAAAAACAGCGATTTGATAAAATAACAGCTCTTTATTGCAGGCTCAGCAGAGATGACGAGTACAGCGGCGACAGTGCAAGCATACAAACCCAAAAGGCAATGCTTAAGCGTTATGCTGAAGAAAATGGCTTTACCAACTGTGAATATTTCATTGACGACGGCTGGAGCGGTACAAATTTCGAAAGACCGAGTTTTAAGAGAATGGTTTCCGAAATAGAAGCAGGCAGAGTTGAAGCGGTAATCGTCAAAGACCTGTCACGTTTAGGCAGAGAATATTTGCAGACAGGCTATTATACAGAGATTTTCTTTCCGCAAAGAAATGTACGATTTATTGCCGTAAATGATAATGTTGATACCGTTAGCGGTGAAAATGATTTTGCTCCCTTTAAAAATATCATCAACGAATGGTATGCAAAGGACATAAGCCGCAAAATCCGCTCAGCAATCAAAACAAAGGCTCTTAACGGTGAATATATGGGCAACTTCGCTCCATACGGCTATGCAAAATCGCCGGAGGACAAGCACAAGCTTATACCCAACGAAAACGCACCTACAGTACAGCGTATGTTTTCTATGGCGTTGGAGGGTATGACTTGCGGTGAAATTGCAAACACTCTCAAAGAGGAACACATACTTACACCGAATGCATATCTGCGTGATACCGAAGGAGTGACAAACTCTTCCGAAACAAGAAAATTTCACTATGCCTGGAGCAACACAAGTGTGAAAAACATTCTCAGCAATCCTATATATACAGGCGATATGGTCAACCGAAAATACGCCACAAAGTCATTTAAGGATAAGCGGCTCATAAGGCTTTCGGAAAACGAGTGGATAAGAGTTGCGGGTACTCACGAAGCCCTTGTTAGCTATGAAGATTTTGAAACCGTTCAGCAGCGAATAAGCGTTAAAAAGCCTTTTGCACAGCCCAACCCCGACAACATTTTTAAGGGCTTAATTAAATGCGGTGAATGCGAAAAAAACTTTGTTTATAAAAAAGATATTTCTTCAAAGAAAGACCATAAATATATGTGTTCATGGTACAATCATTACGGTAAAGAGTGGTGTACTCCTCATTCAGTCAGTGTCAGCGTTATATATGACCTTGTGCTGAATGATTTAAACCGCCACATCTGTTTTGTGAATACAAATAAAGAAGCCTATATAAATCATCTTGCAGGCTTTTCGGATAAACAAAATTCAGACGAAAAAGTTCTATTCCAAAAGGAACAGGACAAAATAAAAAAGCGTCTTTCGGAAATATGTGAAATCATTCAAAGTATGTATGAGGACAAGGTTTTCAAACGCATTTCAGCTGAAAGATATGCTGTGATGTCGCAAAACCTCGAAAGGGAAGAAACAAGCCTTAAAGAGCGGTTAAACGAAATTCAACGTAATCTTGCCGATAAAGCACAGCAAACAAAATCAGCCAAAGAATTTGCTGACCTGTTGGAACAGTATACCGAAATAACCGAGTTAAACGAGGCTCTTCTAAACAACCTTATTCAAAAAATTGTTATTCACGAAAAACCCGACAATAACAAAAACTCGGTAATCTCGGTTGAAATCTACTACCGCTTCATCGGCAAAGTAAAAGTATAAAGCATAAAATAAGGACGGCACTTAAGCCGTCCTCAAAAGAATTATTTTTACCACAATAAATTGTGGACTTGGCACACGAAGTGTGACGGAGAGGTGAAATATTTTAATCTTCACTTTCCGTATAATTTTTAAGAGTTCCGTCGGGATTTAAAATACAACGTTTGCCTGTGGAGTTTTCAACAGCCGTAAATTCGCCTTCTCCGCAAGGCATTATCTTAGAGAAGTCCGTTACGGCAATTTCGCTTACAAGCCTTTTTATAAACCTTACGTCAGTGTTTTCTTTAGTAAAGACGAGATTTGACCCGGAAGCATAGTTTACATAATAGGCTGACTCGCTGTCATTATCGCCCAAATCCTTTCTTATTTCATCTGTTCCGTAGTGAATTGCTTTAAGAAGTTCACCGTCGGTATTGAAAACATAATATGTGTTGTCTCTTGAATTTGAAGAGTCGTTGTTTTTGTCTGTTAAAACAAATGTACCGTTGCTTACATATGATTCATATATGGTGTAAAAATAATAGGAAATATTATCGGGGTGGCGGTACATTGAAACAACAGGCAAATATAAAGGCTCGACTATAACCTTTTCGTCGCTTTGTCTCCATACGCCCCACCTTCCGTCGGAATTTTGAAAGGCGTAAAGCCCGCCGCCTATTGTTTTTTTATTATATATTCCCAATTCGCCGCTTTCCTGTATGCTTTCATAATTGCTTATTCTCCATACGGCTATTATTGCCTGTTCAAGCAGATATTCCTTATCGGGCTTAAACATATTTTCGAGGATATAAGGCGTCATAATATATGAATTTAAAACGGGAGTTCCGCTGATGTTATAAACGGCTTCTTTAACCTCATAGGATATTTCCCTATCGTCCTCAAAGGTTTGAGAGTAGGGAGTTAAAGGAATTTCGTAAATCTCGCAAAGACGGTTTAATGTATAAGCTGCTTCCCAACGTGCAAGAGCCTTGTCGGGATAAAAATATTTTCCCTCGGAGGGCACAACAAGATCCAATGCTTCAGCCACAAGAACATCGGGAGAGGCAATATCCAAATATTTGTCATAATCAACATTTATATTGTTTTCCTTTATATAAGTAAAAATGTCTGTGCCTTCCTTCTTCAATATTGCTTCAACTGCAAGTGAAATAAGGTCGCCTTTGGTTACGGGCAGCATAAAATCCTTATAGGAAAGTGACAGAGGAAGAACCCCGGCTTCATTTGCGGAAAGAACATCGGCAAGAGCGTAATTGCTGCAGTCTTGATTATAATCATCATTATATATGTATAAAGAGGGGCTTCCAAGTGCAGTCTTAAAGTCTCCGTATTCGGTATAATAGGAAACCTGAATAATTCCGTCTGTGCCTCTTTTTACACCTATACATCTTCTTCGTTTTTGATTAGAGGTGTAAAAATGGTCAGTATTTACAGACAAATAATAATAGTCTCCCATAGGCACTTCAACCTCAAGGTCGGAATCAAGTGCGGCAAAGCCCGAAAAATCGTTTGCTCCGTAATATCTAACTTTGAGACTGCCTGTATCATAAACATTGTAAACGCATTTGAATTTGTCATCAACAAGCTTGTTTCCGTTTTGGTCGGTTATATATACATAATTTCCCGAAGGGTCGGCTGTTATATAATAGCCTGTTTCACGAACCGTATAATTTCCGTCGTCCATATATCTCACAAAATCGTCCATTGTTTCATTCAGTGACCAATATTTGGTGTGGCTGTAATATTCACTCCCGTCGGAATTGCATTTTTTATAAATAGGCACAGGCTTCGAGCCGGCTTCTTCTGCGTCGATATATCTGTATTCCTCTTCTGCGAAAACAGGAGAAAGCCATAAAACCGCCGAAAACAAAGCCGTTAAAACAAAAAACAAAACTTTTCTCATAACAATACCTCCCTTGCGTTTAATCTATACTGTATTGAACTATATCTATATTATAAACCCAAATTAAGGCTTTAGCAACAAAATATTTAAATTTGATTGTGAAAAACAGTGAAAAAGGAAAACACACCGATTTCTAAAAAACCGGTGTGTCCAATATTAATAATATCAGAATGCTGTTTTTTCTTCCAAATATGCCTTTAAATCGCTTATTTTAACTCTTTCCTGTGTCATAGTGTCTCTTTCTCTGATTGTGACGCAGCCGTCCTCTTTAGAGTCGAAGTCATAGGTTATGCAGAAGGGAGTGCCGATTTCGTCCTGACGGCGGTATCTCTTGCCTATTGAGGAAGCGTCGTCATAGTCAACGGCAAAGTACTTTGAAAGCTCGCCGTAAACCTCTGAAGCTTCAGCGGAAAGCTTCTTCGAAAGGGGCAGAACCGCAGCCTTAAAGGGTGCAATTGCCGGGTGGAAGTGAAGAACGGTTCTCACGTCGCCGTTTTCAAGAGTTTCTTCGTCATAGGCTTCGCAAAGGAAAGCAAGAGTCACTCTGTCTGCGCCTAATGAAGGCTCTATAACGTAGGGAATATATTTCTTGTTAGTTGTCGGGTCGAAATAATCCATAGCCTCGCCCGAAGAGGTCTGGTGTGCCTTAAGGTCGAAGTCTGTTCTTGAAGCTATGCCCCAAAGCTCGCCTCTGCCGAAAGGAAATTCATATTCAATGTCGGTTGTTGCGTTTGAATAGTGGGCAAGCTCCTCCTGTGAGTGGTCACGCATTGAAATATTTTCTTCCTTAATGTTGAGAGAAAGAAGCCAGTTATAGCAGAAGTCCTTCCAATATTTGTGCCATTCAAGCTCTGTTCCCGGTTCGCAGAAAAATTCAAGCTCCATTTGCTCAAACTCTCTTGTTCTGAAGGTGAAGTTGCCGGGGGTAATTTCGTTTCTGAAGGATTTTCCTATTTGACCTATGCCGAAAGGAATTTTCTTTCTTGTGGTGCGCTGTACGTTTTTGAAGTTTACGAAAATGCCCTGTGCTGTTTCGGGACGGAGATAAACCACGTTCTTTTCGTCCTCTGTTACTCCGGCGTGGGTTTTGAACATAAGGTTGAACTGACGGATGTCTGTGAAATTGTGTGCGCCGCAGCTGGGACAGGGAATATTGTTTTCATCGATAAAGGCTTTAAGCTTTTCGTTTGACCAGCCCTCGCAGGCAATGTCCAAGCCGTTATTCTCGATGTAGTCCTCAACTATGTTGTCTGCTCTGAAACGCTCGTGACATTCCTTACAGTCCATAAGGGGGTCGTTGAAGCCGCCTACGTGACCTGAAGCCACCCAAACCTGGGGATTCATAAGAATAGCGCAGTCAACCCCTGTGTTGTAAGGGCTTTCCTGAACGAATTTTTTCCACCATGCTTTTTTAACGTTGTTTTTAAGCTCTACGCCTAAAGGACCGTAGTCCCATGTGTTTGCAAGACCGCCGTAAATCTCCGACCCTGCATAGACAAAGCCTCTTGCCTTAGCAAGAGCAACAACCTTATCCATTGTTTTTGCCATTTTTCCTACCTCCGAAAATTTTTTACTTAAAAACAAAACAGCCCCTGCGTTCATAGGGACGAAGGCTCAAGGCTTCCGCGGTTCCACCCTATTTGGCAAAGACCCACTTTTTTAACTCCGCTCGGAAGCGCCCCACGTGCTTTCTGCTCTGTCTGCCTTTTCACCAACCGCAGACTCGCTTAAAGAGCAGGCTCACCGCCCGTTATTCTTCCTCAATGCGGACATATTTAATTATCTAAAGTATACCAAAGAGATTGAAGCTTGTCAATTATAAATTTTAAAAACCGATTGAATAATATTCCCTGTGCGGCAGTTACTGCTCTTTTTTTATCTTATATTGTTTTTGCTGCTTTCGCTCCGCGCCTTTGCGCTGATTCCGGAAAGCATTGACAGACCGAATAAAACGCCTAAAAAAGACAGGCTTCGAAAAATCACGAAACCTGCCTTGAAAAATTCTTAATAATAATGCCCTACAAAACCTTATCCAAAAATGACTTTGTTCTTTCATTTTGGGGGCTGCCGAAAATTTGGTCGGGAGTTCCCTCTTCAACAATATAGCCGCCGTCCAAAAACAGAACTCTGTCGGCCACCTCTCTTGCGAAGCCCATTTCATGAGTTACCACAATCATAGTCATACCCTCTGCGGCAAGCTCCTTCATAACGTCAAGAACCTCCCCTACCATTTCCGGGTCAAGGGCTGATGTAGGCTCATCAAAAAGCATAATATCCGGTTCCATACACAAAGCTCTGGCGATAGCTACTCTCTGCTGCTGACCGCCCGAAAGCTGAACGGGATACTGGTCACGCTTATCCGCAAGCCCCACTCTCTTTAAAAGCTCCATACCTTTTTCTTCAGCCCGGCTTTTATTAAACTTTTTTCTGTCCACAGGGGCAAGCATTATGTTTTTAATAACGGAAAGATGAGGGAAAAGATTGAACTGCTGAAAAACCATTCCTATATTTTCTCTGACCTTGTTTATATTAACCTTTTTGTCTGTGAGGCAGCTGCCATCAACAATTATAGTGCCTTCCGTAGGGTCTTCCAAACGGTTTATACACCTTAAAAATGTACTTTTGCCTGAGCCCGAGGGGCCTATAAGGCAAACTACCTCTCCCTCTTCAACGGAAAGGTCTACTCCCTTGAGAACCTCCAGCTTTCCGAATTTCTTTTTAAGTCCTTTAACTTCTACCTTTGCCAACTGAAAGCCTCCTCTCGATATACTGCGAAATCTTCGACAATACATAACACATTACGAAATAATAAACGCCTACCATAAGCCAAATATTAAATGACTGATAGGTTCTGGCAATAATCTGTTTTCCCTGCATAGTAAGCTCCATAAGACCTATACACGAAATAATGGAGGTGTCCTTAAGGGTTATAATAAACTGGTTTACAACCGAGGGAATTACGATTTTAAATGCCTGGGGAAGAATAACCTTCTGCATAGATGTGGCGTAGGTCATACCCAAGCTTCGTGCTGCTTCCATTTGACCGTGGTTTACAGCCTGAATACCCCCTCTGAATATTTCCGAAAGATAAGCCCCTGCGTTTAAGCTCAGGGAAATAACACCGGCTACATAGGCTGTCATTCTTATGTTCAAAAACTGTGTTACACCGAAATAAATGAAGAAAACCTGAACCAGTATAGGCGTTCCTCTGATAAGGGCTATGTATACATAAGATATATATTTAAAATATTTGTTCATACCCAAAAGGCATGACACAAGTCCAAGCACTACCGAAAAGGGCAGCGTTATAACAGTCAGCTTCAGGGTAAGAAGCGCGCCGCTTGAAAGAACGGGCAAAGCCTCCCAAAGAAGTTCAAAAAATCGTTCCATTCTTATCTCCTTTCTTAAGGAAAGTCAAAAAACATTTTCCTTTAAAACAACAAAAGACCGCTGATTAACCTGCTGAATCAACAGATTAATCAGCGGTTTTTTAATAAAAGGCGCCCTTACAAAAATCAAACGACATCGTCTGATAAAGCCAAAGGCGCCCAACTTTTAAATGTTAATTATAATTATTCTTCGGCAATATAAGTTGCTAAAATTTCGTCATATGTGCCGTCAGCCTGAATGTTTGCAAGACCTGCGTTGAACATTTCAAGAAGCTCGGCATTTTCGCCCTTGGGAACAGCAAAGCCGTAGCTTGAGCCCTGTTCTTTCTCGGTTACTGTCTTAAGCTCAAGACCCTGAACGATAGCATAGCCCAAAACGGGGTAGTCTTCGAAACAAGCTGCGCTGTTGCCTGCAACAACGTCTTCATACATCATAGCTGAGTCAGCGAATGTAACAAGCTCGAAGCCGTATTCATCAGCGATTGATTCTGCAAAGGATGAACCCTCTGTACCCTGCTTAACGGCTACCTTCTGACCTGCAAGATCCTCATAGCCCGTAATATCGGAGTCTGCTGCAACGCCCATAATTACGCCTGAGTCGAAATAAGGCTCTGAGAAGTCAAAGCTTTCTTTTCTTGCTTCTGTAATGGACATACCTGCGATAACGCCGTCAACCTGTCTTGACTCAAGTGCCTGAACAGCTGCGTCAAAGCCGAGAACGTTAATTTCATATTCAAAGCCCTGGTCTGCAGCTATGGCTGCCAAAAGATCCATATCTATACCGATTTGGTTGCCGCTTGCATCCTGGAATTCAAAGGGAGCAAAGGTTGTGTCTGTACCGATAATATAAACCTTACCCTCTGTATCTTCGCTTTCTTCTGCCGGTTCTTCAGCTTCAGCCTCTGCTGTTTCGTCAACAGCTGTGCTCTCGCTGCTGCTTCCGCATGCTGCAAGGCTTAAAACCATAGCGCCTGCCAAAACGGCACATAAAAATCTCTTCATTATTATTTTCCTCCTTCGTAAAATATAAAAAATATAATTGTGTATTTCGGGAAAAGCCTGTCCTGAATTATTGCCTTTCTCATATAATACTGACATCAGTTATATTTTAACACATTTTTATTAATAAATCAATCATAAAAATTACAAAAACATAAACATCATTTAATAATTTTTTACAAATATTTTGCATAAATTTTCAATTCTTCAGCCTGTTTTTGTTTCTTTACAAAATATGCTGCCTGTATTATAATGAAGAAAACCGAAAATTTTTATCGGAGGAACACTATGAACGAAAAAACAAAATTAAATGATATAATTAAAAAGCTTGGGTTGGGCGGACTGCCTTCCTTGAAAGAACTTAAATTTATTTTGAATATTAATGAAGAAAGCCGTCAAGTTCTTGCGGAAGCGGCAAGGGGATTGAGCCTTAAAGCCTTCGGAAACAAAATTTATTTAAGAGGTCTTATTGAAATTTCATCCTACTGCAAAAACAACTGCTTTTACTGCGGAATAAGACAGGGCAATGCCAAAGCGGAAAGATACCGCCTTTCAAAGGCTGAAATATTGTCCTGCTGCAAAACGGGTGCGGAACTGGGCTTTAAAACATTCGTACTTCAGGGGGGAGAAGACCCTTATTATAATGATGACGTTATGTGTGAGATTGTTGCCAAAATAAAGTCGTCTTTTCCCCAATGTGCGGTAACCCTTTCTTTGGGTGAAAGATCATATGAAAGCTATAAAAGGCTCTATGACGCCGGAGCTGACAGATATTTGCTCCGCCACGAAACAGCGGACGAAGCCCACTACGGAAGGCTTCACCCCAAGCAAATGAGCCTTCAAAACCGCAAAAAATGTCTCTTTAACCTTAAGGAAATAGGCTATCAGACAGGCTGCGGAATTATGGTAGGCTCGCCTTATCAGACAGCGGAAACAATTCTTCAGGATTTGGAATTTATGAAGGAGCTTGAGCCCCATATGATAGGCATAGGTCCATTTGTGTCTCACAAGGACACGCCCTTTAAGGACTTCCCAAACGGAAGCGTTGATATGACGCTGATTTTGCTTTCGGTGCTTAGGCTTATGTTTCCCAAAGTGCTTCTGCCTGCCACAACGGCTTTGGGCACTCTCGACCCCCAAGGCAGAGAAAAAGGCATTTTAGCCGGAGCAAACGTTCTTATGCCCAATCTTTCCCCTGTGGGAGTAAGGAAAAAATATTCACTTTATGACAATAAAATATGCACAGGTGAGGAAGCCGCCGAGTGCAGAATGTGTCTTCGAAACAGAATTTCCAAAATAGGCTATGAGGTCATAGACTGCCGGGGCGACTACGGCATAAAATATTAATAATATTTGCCCTAATCCTGTGCCATTTATACCCAAAAACTGTCCTTTTTCCTATTTTTAATTTTTTTCTTGATAATAACACTTGTAAAACCCTTATTTTTTTGGTATACTAAAGAGTGATTGTAAAATTTCTATAACCTTTATAAACATCTTTAATAGGAGACAGAAAAAATGCGAGGAAACAAAGGCAGACGCAATGTCAGAAAAAGAAAAGGCTCGGGAGTTAAAAACTCCTTCAAGTTTATATCCATAATTCTTGTAATGCTCTTAATCTATATTATAGGTATGGGCGTGTGGTTCGGCTTTTATATGAAGTCGAAAATCGATGCCAACAAGCAGATCGCTTCATATGAGCCCTCAGAAGCTGAGCAGAACCTAAACAAGCTTTTGGAGGACACAAACAGCTCTCTTGAAGAGCTGACCACCGAAGACCCCCAGACAGCCCTTGCTCAGGCAGATATTTTAGGCGCTGTTCCCGACAAGACCTTTTTCGGCATATACGGCGTTGACCAGGATGAAGCCCTTTCGGACGTTATAATAGTTGCCTGCTTCGACAAAAATACAGGCAAGATTAACGCTCTTTCAATTCCCAGAGACACCTATGTCACTTTAAGCGACAGTCTCTACAACGAAATGAAAGCCGCAGGTCACTACGCCCCCAAAACCATGAAGATTAACGCCGTTCACTCCTGGGCAGGTGAGGACGGAGACAAGTTCTTAACCGAAGAGCTTGAAGAAATGCTGGGCATTCCCCAAATTTCCTATTATATAACAATAAATGTTGAGGCCTTCCAGAAAATCGTAGACGACATAGGCGGCATAACCGTTGACGTGCCTCAGGACATGTATTATACCGACGCCACACAGGATCTTTATATAGACCTTAAGGCAGGGCTTCAGACCCTTGACGGCTATCAGGCTATGGGGCTTGTCCGTTTCAGACAGTATACAAACGGCGACGTAGACAGAGTTCAGGTTCAGCAGCTTTTCTTAAATGCACTTTTGGAACAGGCTCTTTCCACAGAGACAATTCTCAAAAACATAAACAACTATGTTGAGACATTTTTAACCTATGTCAAAACAAATATGACTGTGACGGACGCTTTGAAATATACGCCCTTCTTCCCTGTTTTGAACTCAGACAGCTTGGTTATGGCGACCCTCCCCGGGGGCTTAAGATCCGGCGACAGCGGATATTTCATAAATTCAGACTACACTCAAACCCTTGTGGATATTCTCTTTTATGACGGCGACGGAGACCCGGATGATTACAGCGGACTTTCATGGGGCGGAACAACCTCCGACTCAGCCGAAGCCGTAGCAACCCGCGAAGACCGTGACCTTGACGAGGTCGACAACGGCAACGCTATCGAAAGCTCAATCGACTATGAAGAGCTTGCCCGTCTTAACGACAAAGACCAGTATTATCAAAAGATAAATGATATTATAGCCGACTACCCCGACCCCTCCGACGAGTCCAAAGAGGTAATTGCGGACTACATCGAATTTGTAGTTTCCTCCTACTGCGTAAGAGCCTATTATGCTGAAGACAACACAGCGGTTGTAAACGCAGAAAAGCTTTCCGGCTTTAACAATGAGGTCAAAAGCACTGCCGACGAAATGGTGGCTATGTTCAGAGAGGCGAATATAGGGCTTTTGAGAGACGTTCTGCCTACAGCGAGAGTTGATATTTCCTCATTCGACTATGACGAGCCCATAAAGGTAAGAATTGAAAAAGACGCTTTAGACGAGCTTACAGATGCCAACAGGCTCACTGTTTTGGTGGGAGACAACCTCCATATAGTTCAGGCTCAGAAAGCCGACCTTGAAGAAATTTTCGAGAAATATGACGCTCTTGAAATAACCTTCTCGGAAACAACAAACGGCTATACAATAAGCTTTGCAGACGGAAACGAAATCCCCGTTTCAGAGCTGCCTGCTCCCGTATATTTCGGTTTCTATTCGTCCTATACAACTCCAGCCTGCTATTTGACCACCGACTACTCAGTTGAAAACATAGGGGGCAGATATGATGGAAACAACAAGATTCTCCTGTTTGCTGCTACAGAATCCGGCGATTATCAAATTCAGGACGTAACAACCTCTTACAGCGCTCTTGAACACTACGGCGAAGCTAAAAAGCAGAGAATTACAAACTTCCTGACAAGGGGCTTTATATCTACAGACGATTTGGATATTGAAAGAACCGTCACAAGGTCAGAGTTCTTCACTGTTCTTGACAAAATGACTAATAAGGACACTCAGGAGCTTCTTGCAGACCTTAATATTGCAAGCGATGAAGAAAATCTTACAACAGGGGAGCTTTTAGCCTCCTGCGGAACTCTTCTCAACAAGATAAAGAGAAACTACTACCCCGAGAACACAGACTATTATTTAGGCATTTACAACATCTACGACAACAAAGACGAATTTGACAAGCCTGTGGCTTTAGCTATAAGCTGCGACCTTGTAAGCTTTAAAGGCGACAGTCTCCTTTGCAGCGGTGAAACAACTTTGGGGGATATGCTGAATGTGCTTTCAAATATGTATAATCTCCTTTCCACCACTGCGACGGCAGAATATAACTTTGTTGTGACGGAGGTTCCCGAAGAGCCTGTTGAAGCCGCTGTATCAAGTCTCGGTCTTGATGAAGACACAGTCTTTGCAGTAATCGTTCTTTCAGCCTTCGGTCTTGCAGCCCTTCTCATAATAGTTGTTCTTATATCTCTTAACGTAAAGGCGAGAAAAGCCCAAAGAGCCGAGGAAGAACGCAAAATGGCGAGAAAAGCCGCCTACTACAGAAGATATTATGAAAATGAAAACGGCTCAGTGACAGAATACTATGAGGATGACGACGGATCATACGATGAGTATTACGATGACGACGATGAATATTATGACGATGATGATGACGACGACTCATATGAAGAATATTATGATGAAGATGAATACGAATATGAAGACGATGACGATGAGCCTGACGATGAAGAATATGAAGATGATGACGAAAAAGAATAACTAACATTAGCAAGGGGTGCGGAGCTTTCCGTATCCCTTGCTTTAGCTTATGTATAGTCTGAACAGGCGGTGACATTATGATTTATCTGTCAGTGGGAGAAATTTTGGAAATGACCCTGAGAAGCGGCTCTATCGATTCACGCTTTACAGGCAAAAAAAGAGCCCTTCAGGGTACTAAGCTTCACCAAAGACTGCAAAAACGCCATAAAAAAGCAGCAAAGGCTAAAAAGCTTAACTACGAAAGCGAGGTTTCCCTTTCCTACACATTTTCATTTAAAAGCTATGACTTCACTGTTTCAGGCAGAGCCGACGGCTTAATCCGCACAAAAAACAAAATTATAATAGAAGAAATTAAGTCAACCGCCATTCCCTTAGACGAAATCGACGCCCCTACGGCTCAGAAGCATTTGGCTCAGGCTAAGCTTTACGCCTATATGTATGCTGAAAAATATCACATATCGGAATTTGACATTTATCTGACCTACTGCTCCCTTAAGGGCGAGGAAAAAAGCCTTAATTTCAGCTTCACCTATACTGATTTAAAAGATTTTTTCTATGAAATTATGGAAAGCTTTTATAAGTGGACTGAGAAAAAAGAGGAGCTTGACGAAAAATTCAAGGAAAGCCTTTTAAGTCTCAATTTCCCCTACCCTAATTTCAGACGTGGTCAGAGAGAGCTTTCCGTTGCGGTTTATAAAACCCTTGTATCTGAAAAAAAGCTGTTTGCCTGCGCTCCTACGGGTATAGGAAAGACCCTGGGGGTAATCTTCCCCACACTTAAATATATGGGCACTGCAAAGGGAAAAGACAAGCGTATATTCTATCTGACCTCAAAAAACACCCTTAAGGCTTTGGCTGAGACGGCTCTTTCTATTATGAGGGAAAAGGGTCTGTTTATACTTTCCACCACCTTAACCGCCAAAGAAAAAATCTGCCTTAATGAAGAAACTGTCTGCAATCCTGTTAAATGCCCCTATGCAAAAGGTCACTTTGACAGGGTCAACGACTGCATTTGGGACATTTTGAACGCCGAAACTGTCATTACGGCTGAAACAATAAAGACCTACGCCGAAACCCACAGAGTCTGCCCCTTCGAGCTTTCTCTTGACCTGACACTTTTTTCACACTTCATAATCTGCGACTACAATTACGCCTTTGACCCCACCGCAAGGCTTGAGCGCTTTTTCGAAGCCGACCGAAACGAGGACTACATCGCCCTAATCGACGAAACCCACAATCTCCCCTCACGCTCAAGAGATATGTACACAGCAGAATTTAAAAAATCCGAGGTTTTGGCTCTTGTGAGAGGGCTTAAAAACACCGCTCCGGCTTTGACCCGAGCCTTGCGTAAGATAAATTCATATATGCTTAAGGAAAAGCGAGAAATTGAAACTGAGCTTGTTTCAGACTATAACGACGACAAGTTTTTGACGCTTCTTACAGCCTTTACCCAAGCCGCCGAAAGCTGGCTTGAAAAAAACGAGAGCAGCCCTGTCTATGACCAAACTGCCGACCTTTGCTTTAAAGCCTTAGACTTTCAGAAAATAAGCGAATTTTTCGACCCTCACTTTTCACTGATAAAGGAAAGCTTCGGCACAGACCTTAAAATCACCGTTTTCTGCAAGGATTCTTCGACTATTTTAAAAGAGCTTTCCGAAAGCTTCAAAAGTATGGTTTTCTTTACTGCCACATTTAAGCCTATAGAATACTTCACCGAAATTTTAGGCGGAAGCTTCAAAACCGACAACAGAATAGAAATCCCCTCACCCTTTCCGAGGGAAAATCTCTGCGTAATCTGCGACAACTCAATTTCCACCCTTTACAAAGACAGGGAAAACAGCCTAAGACCCCTTGCCGACCGTATTCACGCAATGACCGCCGCCAAACGTGGCAACTACCTCTGCTTCTTCCCCTCCTACGAATATATGGAGAAGGTCTACGAGGTCTACACCGCCCTTTACTCGGCGGAAAAGACCTTGCTTCAGCAGAGGAGCTCAACAGACGCCGACAGAACGGACTTTCTTGAAAGCTTTTCGGAAAGCTCCGCCTTAACCGGCTTCTGCGTCTTAGGCGGCGTATTTTCAGAGGGGGTTGACCTTAAGGGCTCAAGGCTTATAGGCTGTGCGGTGGTGGGTGTAGGCTTGCCCAAAACCGCAATACGTCAAAGCATTATCAGAAGCTTCTTCGACAATCAGGACAAAGACGGCTTTGCCTATGCCTACGCCTACCCGGGAATGATTAAAGCCGCCCAAGCCGGGGGCAGAGTTATCCGCTCGGAGACGGACAAGGGGGTAATTCTGCTGTTAGACCGCCGGTTCTCCACTCCATTTTACTCGGCTCTTCTCCCCACCCACTGGAAACCTATACAGCTTTTCGGCTCTCAAAGCATAAAACAGGTGCTTAATAATTTCTGGAACGAAAAAATCCCCCGGTAACCTCGGGGGATTTTGCTGCACCTTATGGGAATTGAACCCACTGCCTTTCGGTCCGGAGCCGAACGCTCTATCCGGTGAGCTAAAGGTGCCAACAGTGGTATTATAGCCTAAAACTGCCGAATTGTCAAACAATTTTTACCTCACCGCCTTGTAAAACAGTCACAAAATCGAACTGATTTTCATTGATTATTTAGTATTTTTCAATAAAATTATTTTTTTTGGCAAAGTTTTAAAAAAAGTAGTTTAAAACAGGAAGATTTTGTGTTATAATATAAAAGGTTAATGGGAAAACCATTGAAAGAAATAGTCATTATAATTTTTTTACCTAGGAGGAATTTAAAATGGCAAATGTAAAGGTTGCAATTAACGGTTTCGGACGTATCGGTCGTCTTGCTTTCAGACAGATGTTCTACGCAGAGGGCTATGAGGTTGTTGCTATCAACGACTTAACAAACCCCGCTATGCTTGCTCATCTTCTTAAGTATGACTCATCACAGGGTCGTTTCAAGGGTGCTGTTGAAGCAGGCGAAGATTCTATCACTGTTGACGGCAAGAAAATCACAATCTATAAAGAGGCTGACGCTTCAAACCTTCCTTGGGGAGAGCTTGATGTAGACGTTGTTCTCGAATGTACAGGTTTCTACACATCAAAGGCTAAGTCAGAGGCTCATATTAAAGCCGGCGCTAAGAAGGTTGTTATCTCAGCACCTGCAGGAAACGATCTTCCTACAGTCGTTTTCGGCGTAAACGAAGGCGTTCTTACAAAAGACGACACAATCATTTCAGCAGCTTCATGTACAACAAACTGCCTTGCACCTATGGCTAAGGCTCTTAACGACTATGCTCCTATTCAGAGCGGTATTATGTCAACTATCCACGCTTACACAGGCGACCAGATGGTTCTTGACGGTCCTCACAGAAAAGGCGATTTAAGACGTGCACGTGCTGCAGCTGTAAACATCGTTCCCAACTCAACAGGCGCAGCTAAGGCTATCGGTCTTGTTATCCCCGAACTTAACGGCAAGCTTATCGGCTCTGCTCAGAGAGTTCCCGTTCCTACAGGCTCAACTACAATCCTTACAGCAGTTGTTAAGGGTACAGACGTAACTGTAGACGGAATCAATGCTGCTATGAAGGCTGCTGCTACAGCTTCATTCGGCTACAATGACGAGCTTATCGTTTCTTCAGACGTTATCGGTATGACATACGGCTCACTTTTCGACTCAACTCAGACTATGGTAGCTAAGGTCAGCGATGACACATACGAAGTTCAGGTTGTTTCATGGTATGACAATGAAAACTCATACACAAGCCAGATGGTAAGAACAATTAAGTATTTCGCAGAATTAGGCTGATACTGAATAGTTTTTCATTTATTTCTTTTTATTAATATTCGACAGGAGACACCCTTTCGGGGGTGTCTTTTTATTGTTGCTTTGAGAGTACACGCACAAAAAAACGCCGCAGACAAATGCCTGCAGCGTTTTAAAAATTTTTCAGCTTTTTGATTATTTAAGAGTAACCTTGGCGCCGACATCCTCAAGCTTCTTCTTATAAGCTTCAGCGTCTTCCTTGGAGATACCTTCCTTAAGAACTGAAGGAGCACCGTCAACAGCTGCCTTAGCTTCTTTAAGACCGAGACCGGTGATTTCTCTAACTACCTTAATAACCTTGATCTTTTCTGAGCCGATTTCTGTAAGCTCTACGTTGAATTCTGTCTTTTCTTCTTCAGCGGGAGCTGCTGCGCCGCCTGCTGCTACTACAACGCCTGCGGAAGCGGATACGCCGAATTCTTCCTCACAAGCCTTAACCAAATCATTGAGTTCGAGAACCGTAAGACCCTTAACGGCTTCGATAATTTCTTGAATGTTTGCCATTTTTTATATCCTCCTGTAAAGATTGTTTTTAAAATTAAAATATAAATGAAAGCTTTAAGCCTCTGCTGCCTGTTCGCCGTCCTTTTCTGCAATAGCTTTGATAGCTCTTGCGAAGGAAGCCATAGGTCCCTGGAAGCTGCCGAGAAGTCTTGAAAGAAGAACATCTCTTGAAGGAATGTCTGCAATCTTTGTAAGACCTTCTGCGTCATAATTAACGCCGTCTACAACGCCGCCCTTAAATTCAAGGGTTTTTGCATCCTTCATAAACTTTTTGATGATAGAAGCCGCTGTTGTGGGGTCATCATAGCAAATTGCCAATGTAGAAGGACCTGAGAAATATTCCTTAAGATATTCATAGCCTGTACCTTCAACTGCGAAGTTCATCATTGTGTTTTTGTAAACCTTATAGTCAACTCCTGCTTCTCTGAGCTGCTTTCTGAGGCTTGTGTCCTGTTCAACAGTAAGACCTCTTGCGTCAACAAGAAGAGCTGAAGAAGCCTTTTCAAGCTTAGACTTAATTTCGTTTACAACAACCTGTTTTTGTTCGATTTTAGGCATTTATTACACCTCCCTTTAAAATTTGTGAGAGTGCAGTAGTATAAAAAAAGCCCTGCTGTGACCGCGGGGCATAAAATCACCTTATGATTCCTCGGCAGGCAGTAAAACTTTACGCCGGAAGGCACCTGCTGTCTACGGCACTTCAATTACTATACAATAAATTTAAGCATATGTCAAGAGTTTTTACAAAATAATTTCCATTTTTTTTGCAAAATTATTTTAAAAGGCTTGAATTGTTGAGATAATTAGTGTATAATATAAATAAAGAAAGGCGAGTACGCCAATACCCGCCTCATCTCCGCCGCATTTACATTCGGCTAAGCAACCACTGGAAAGGTGGTTAGGCGGCGGCAGATTCTTATATTACCTATAAAAAAAGCCGTCGCTTATTATTTGCATCTTGGGCGGCTTTTTTTATGTCCGATTGCAGACACAATTATGTATCTTATGCAGAAATACAACTGCATTACAGCATAATATGCGTAAACAACTTCAAACATTGTCATAGGCTCCACCTCCTTTAAAGAAGGCTCACCTAACCGACCATTCAGCAAATTGCCTGTATGCATTATATCAAAAATTTTCCGAATAGTAAAGTCTTTTGAAAATTAAGGTGTGGACACAATGCGCATATTATATTTTTACAAAAAATCAAGAACGGAG
>JAJPZT010000046.1 GCA_021204175.1 Clostridiales bacterium
TTTTCTCATAGCTATATTATACCATAATCTGAGCCATTTGTCCACACCCTTTAAAATTGGTGCAAAAATTTTGTGAAAGAGTTTTTATCAAATAGCGAGGTAAGCTTTAAATATAAAACACAACCGACCGAAAACAATAATGCTTTGGGTCGGTTATGTTAAAAAATAATTCTATGCTGAAAGATTTATCAGCCTAAGCCTGCTATTTGAGGAAGAATCATACTTACTGCAGGGATATAGGTTACTGCCAAAAGACCTAATATAATTGCGCCGTAGAAAAGGAGCATATAGGGCAGGGTTTTTGCCAGAGTTGTTTTTCCTACCTTTATTGCAACAAAGAGAGTGTTGCCTACGGGAGGAGTGATGTTGCCTATGCAGAGGTTATAAACCAGCATAAGTCCGAAGTGAACGGGGCTCATTCCGAAGTTTTCGGCAATAGGCAGAAAAAGGGGAGTGAATATAAGGATTGCCGGGGTTACGTCCATAAATGTACCTGCAACAAGCAGAATTACATTCATAATAAGAAGGAGAATGTATTTGTTTTGCGTAATTCCCAAAAGAACGGCTGAAATTGCCTGAGGAATTTGTGTAAACGCCATAACCCAGCTTAAAATGTTTGAAACGCCTATAAGAAAGACTATCATACCGCTCATTTTAGCACTTTCAACCATAATTTCCTTAAATGACTGCCATGTTATGTTTTTGTAGAGCAGACCCAAAATAAGGGCGTAAACTACGGCGATTGCCGAGCCTTCTGTAGCGGTGAAGATGCCGCCGATGATACCGCCTATAACTACAACAATAAGGGACAAAGCCAGAATAGCCCTTAAGGTTGCCTTGCCCAGTCTTGCAAAGCTGAAGGAGCCCTTTGCGCCTACATAGCCCTTCTTTTTAGCCAAAATTACGGCTACAACCATACAGCATACAGCCCAGATAATTCCGGGAATGTAGCCACCGAGGAAAAGAGCGGCTACAGATGTTCCGCCGGAAACAAGGGAGTAAGTAATAAGAGCGTTTGAGGGAGGTATCAAAAGTCCCGAAGGAGCGGAAGCACCGTTTGCCGCAGCGCAGAGAGCCCTGTCATAGCCCTGCTCTTCTTCACCTTCACTTACCATATTGCCTACAGCCGCAGCGGCAGCGGAAGCCGAGCCTGAGATTGCTCCGAAAAGGGCGTTTGCGCCTACGTTTGTTACAAGAAGCGAGCCGGGCAGTCTGCCCAAAAGAGCGTCTACGAAATCAACAAGTCTTTTTGCAATTCCACCCTGATTCATAAGGTTGCCAGCCAAAATGAAGAAGGGGATAGCCGTTAAGCTGAACTTGCTCATACCTACGAAGGTTCTCTGAGCAGCGGTTACAACGGAAACGTCTAAGGACATTGTCTGAACGATTGCCGCAAGGGCTGAAATTCCTATGGCGTATGAAATGGGAACACCCAGTGCAAGCAGTACAAAAAGCACCAATAAAATTATAACAAGAGCCTGTAAAGCCATAAATTAAACCTCCTTCCCCCTGCAAATATCGATTATATTAAGCAGGGCATAAATCATATTCAAAATCCCGCAAAGAGGCAAAACTATATAGAATATGCCTATTGCAACGCCTAATGAAGATGTAAGCTGACCCATAGCCAAAACCGATATTTGGATTCCGCCGTAAACAAGAATAACAGCGGCGAATACAAAGACTATGGCTTCCGAAAAAACAGCTAAAACCTTTCTTCCCTTAGCTCCGAATTTTTCAACAAGTACGGGAATGTTCATATGGCATCTCTCACCTGTGACAACAGAAGCTCCTATAAGAGCCATCCATGCGAAAAGGTAAGAAACAAGCTCCTCTGACCATGAAGAGGGGTTTTGAAGTATATATCTTGTGAATACCTGCCAGCAGGTAAGAAGAACCATTGCGGCGAAGGATATTCCTGCAAGAAGATTCAAAAATTTGTTAAGTCCTGTTCTTATTTTTTCCATAATGTTATACCCCTCCTTAGCCTAATTTTTCGTTGTACTCTTGAATTGCTTCATAAATAGGCACAATGTCGGGGTTTCCTTCAAGCACCGATTCATGAAGAGGCGCACAGGCGTCTACAAAGGGCTGCTGATCTGGGTAGTTGAAGGTTACGCCCATTTCGTTTTGAGCCCTGTCTTTGGCTGCTTCTACGGCGGAAGTCCATTCTTCACGCTGAACCTGATTTATAAGCTTAAAGCCTTCCTCGAAGATTTCACGCTCGTCATCGGGCAGATCGTTTAAGAAGCTGTAGTTGCCGATTAGAATGTCGGGCACCATTTGATGCATATCGTATGAATAATACTTGCAGACCTCGCCATGACCGTTATCCGTTAAGGCAAGCTCGTTGTTTTCCGCACCATCAATAATCTTTGACTGCAAAGCCGTGTAAACCTCGCCGAAGCCCATAGGTGTAGCAGAGCCTCCCAAAAGTCTCATCATTTCAACGTTTGTGGGGGACTGCTGAACTCTTATTTTAAGTCCCTTAAGATCTTCAGGGCTTTCAATGGGCTTTGAAACGGTGTAGAAATTTCTCGTTCCTGCGTCAAGCCAGGTTACGGCTTCAAAGCCTGCTTTTTCCGTTGACTTAAAAAGCTGATCCGTTATTTCGGTGTCGTCCATAACGGCGTGATAGCTTTCGGAGCTTGCAAAGAGGTAGGGCAGATTGAATATTTCGTAGTTTTTGCTGAAGGTTTCCAAAATGGCGTTGCTTGCTACGCAGAAGTCGATAGCCCCTGTCTGTGTAAGCTGAACCATATCCGTCTGAGAGCCCAAAAGCTCGCTGGGATAAACCTCAACGTCATATTTGTCGCCTAATTTTTCCTCTATAAACTCTTCAAAAGCCAAAAGACCTATGTGGGTGGGGTGTTCCTGTGACTGATTGTGACCTATTCTTATAATTCTCTTGCTTTCGGTTGAACCGCAGCCCGTCAAAACGCCGAAGCACAGAGCCGAGGCTAAGGCTGCTGTCAAAATTTTCTTAAAAACTTTCATTTATACAACATCCCCCTTTCGATTATACGCCGGAGTAAGCTGAAAATCCGCCGTCAATGGGTATTACAACGCCTGTTATAAAGCCGGCTGCTTCGTTGTTTAACAGGAAAAGGAGAGTTCCGTTAAGCTCTTCCGCTTCGCCGAATCTGCCCATAGGTGTGGCGGCTAATATTTTTTCCGTTCTTGGGGTAGGAGTTCCGTCCTCGTTAAACAAAAGGCACCTGTTTTGATTTGTTACGAAAAAGCCGGGAGCAAGAGCATTTACCCTTATTTCAACTTTTGAGAAGTGTACCGCAAGCCACTGTGTGAAGTTGCTGATAGCTGCCTTAGCTCCGCTGTAAGCCGGTATTTTCGTAAGAGGTGTAAAGGCGTTCATTGAAGAAATGTTGAGAATATTGCAGCCCTTTCTGCCCAGCATATCCTTAGCAAATTCCTGTGTGGGAAGAAGAGTTCCCACGAAGTTTAAGTTAAACACGAACTCAATGCCGCTTTTGTCAAGGTCGAAAAAGGTCACTGTGTCTGAGTCGATGTCGCCGTCGAAATAATATTCCTTGTCGGTGTTGGCTCTGGGGTTGTTGCCCCCTGCGCCGTTTATAAGAATGTCGCATTTTCCGAAATCCTCTAAAACAGCGGTGTGGCACTCCTTAAGAGAGTTCTTTTCAAGAACGTTTGCCTTATAAGCCTTTGCTGTTCCCCCTGAAGCTATTATGTCGGAAGCTACTGCTCCGGCAGCCTCAAGATTAAGGTCAAGAAGAGCAACCTTTGCTCCGGCTTTGGCAAGGGTTTTGGCAAACATTCCGCAGAGAACACCCCCTGCGCCTGTTACAACAGCTACCTTTCCTTCAAGATTAGTTCCAAAGCATAAATCCATAAAAATTTACCTCCTTTAGTGATTTTTATTACTATCTTGTTTTTCGCAGGCTTCCCAAAGACCGTTTATGTAGGCTGCGCCTAAAGCCCTGTCATAAAGTCCGTAGCCCGCTCTGCCTGTTTCTCCCCAAATCATTCTGCCGTGGTCGGGTCTTATGTAGCCCTTAAAGCCGTTGTCATAGAGAGCCTTTACAATGGCGTACATATCAAGAGAGCCGCATTTTGAAAGGTGGGCTCTTTCTTCGAAGCCGTTGTCTAAAACAGCCACGTTTCTTAAGTGGGCAAAGTGTATTCTGCCCATTTTTGCGTATTTTGCAGCCATTTTAACAACATCGTTTTTAGCGGAGCAGCCCAAAGAGCCTGTGCAAAATGTAATTCCGTTGTGAACATCGTCAACAAGTGACAGAAATCTGTCAAGGCTTGCTTCGTCAACGATTATTCGTGGCAGTCCGAAAATGCTCCAACAGGGGTCGTCCTCGTGAATAGCCATATTTACGTCACATTCAGCCGCAACGGGAATAACTCTTTCCAAAAAATATTTAAGGTTAGCCCATAAATCCTCTTCGCTCATAGCATTGTATTTTGCCACAACGTCCTTAAGCTCTTCTCTTGAATAGCTTGCGTCCCAGCCGGGAAGAGTTAAGTCGCTGTCGCTTTCAAGGGGGTTCACCTTGTCAACCTGTTCCTGATAATAAACAAGGGAGGTTGAGCCGTCGGGCAGAACGTGGTCAAGCTGGGTTCTTGTCCAGTCGAAAACAGGCATAAAGTTGTAGCAGATGCACTTAATTCCGGCTTTTGCCACACGTCTTATGTTTTCACAGTAGTTATCGATATAGCGGTCACGGGTGGGAAGACCCAGCTTAATATCCTCGTGAACGGGTATGCTTTCGATAACATCGAATGAAAGACCGGCGTCCTCCACAAGCTTTTTGAGCCTTGCAATGCTTTCTTCACTCCAAACCTCGCCTACGGGCACGTCATAAACCGCCGTAACAATTGACTCCATTCCGGGGATTTGTCTGATGTTTTCAAGTGTTACCTTGTCGTCCTCGCCGTACCACCTAAATGACAGTTTCATATAAAAATTCCTCCTTTCGGATTCAGCAGAAACACTGCCTTTTTCCGTAACTTCTTTATAAAACGATTATATATGTAATTTGTTCATAAAAACATTGTTTTAGTTGTTTAAAACCTTGCAAAAGTTGTTGTTTTGATATATAATAAATTTAATGGGTAAAGACTTTTTGTTAATAATTCACAAAGAAGGAAGTGATTTTATGGCAAATAAGACGAAACACAAATCCGCTATTTCCTTTATAAGACGTCAGCAGCTTAATTCCGGAGATTTTGAATGCTTCTATTATATGGATTTAAAACTGGACAACATTATTTCACACTGTCACTCTCACTATGAGTGTTATTTTTTTCTTGAAGGAAACGTTGTTTATTCCGTTGAAGATCAGCTTTATGACCTTAAAGCCGGGGATTTTTTGATGATTCCGCCCAATACGGTTCACCACCCCAAAACAATAGATGAAAAAGTGCCTTACCGAAGGTTTGTTTTGTGGCTTCATAAGGATCTGCTTGATAAAATGTCGCAGATTTTTCCCGAAGTCTTTTTCGGCTTTGAGTTTGCAAAGGAAAACAAGGAATATCGTTTTCACGTAGACTATTTTTCTTTTAACGATCTTTTCGGCAGTCTTTTGGATCTTTGGCAGGAAAACAACGAAAATCTTCCCTTTAAAAACGTCACCTGTATAAACCATATATTAACCGTTCTTTTGAAAATCAACCGTATAATTTATGAAAAAAGCAATAAAATAAATTCACCGCCCCAGAAGGATTTAAGCGAATTAGTATTCGAATATATAAACGCAAACATAACAGAGGACTTGACTTTGGAGCAAATAGCAGAGCATTTTTTCGTCAGCAAGTATTATGTTTCACATATTTTCAAGGACGCATTGGGAATATCACTGCACCAGTATATAATAAAAAAGAGACTGAATGCCTGCCGTTCCGCAATAGCTGCCGGAGAGCCTATAACCCTTGTGGCTGAAAAATTCGGCTTTTCAGACTATACTGCATTTTACAGAGCCTTTAAAAAGGAATACGGCGTGTCGCCGAAGGATTACCGCAGTCAGGTGCTTTTGAAGTAAAAGAGGTTAGCAACAGCTAATAATAATTTTTTTGAAAATTTTCCATTGACAGATTAAAATGTATGTATTATAATATATTCATAACCTAATGAAACTTAGTTCTAAACAAAAACAATTACGAATAATGGAGGTAAATTATTATGAAAAAATTTGTTTGTCCCGTTTGCGGATATGTTCACATCGGAACAGAAGCCCCCGAGTTTTGTCCTCAGTGTAAGGTTCCAGGTTCAAAATTTAAGGAAGAACCCTTAGACGAAGAGCTTGTTTGGGCTGACCAGCATAAGGTTGGTATTGCTCAGGGTCTTGACGAAGAGGTTGTTCAGGGCTTAAGAGATAACTTCACAGGTGAATGTACTGAAGTAGGTATGTATCTTGCTATGGCAAGAGTTGCTCACAGAGAGGGCTACCCCGAGGCTGGGCTTTACTATGAGAAGGCAGCTTATGAAGAGGCTGAACACGCAGCTAAATTCGCAGAGCTTTTGGGAGAGGTTGTTACAGACTCTACAAAGAAGAACCTTGAGCTCAGATATATGGCTGAAAACGGCGCAACTCAGGGCAAGGTTGACCTTGCTAAGAGAGCTAAAGAGCTTGGCTATGACGCAATTCACGATACTGTGCACGAAATGGCTAAGGACGAAGCAAGACACGGCTGCGCTTTCAAAGGTCTTTTGGACAGATACTTTAAAGATTAATAGCTTTAAAGCAAAGACTGATAATTTAAGACAATATAAAAGAGAGAATGAAGCTTATCCGCATTCTCAAAAAACAGGCAGCGGCATTTTTTTAAACAATTGTCTCTGCCTCTTTGTTTATGAAAAATAAAAATACAATATAGAGGCAATATAGAGGGGACGAAAAGGCTGTATCTAAAGAACATTTAACTGCATTATGGTTCTAAATCAAATTGAGATATAAAAACATACTGAATGCGCGGAAAAAACGGTGATTTTATGAAAACAATAAAAACTCCCTGCGGATTAATAAACTGCGAAATTACATACAAACGAATTAAAAGAATAAATTTAAGAGCCAAGCCCGACGGAGTACTTTATATTTCGGCGCCTTTTGGTGTTTCGGAAAGATACCTGCAAAAGCTTATTTTGGAAAACTGCGAAAAAATAAAAAGCGACATAGACAGTATTGTAAATGCCGATAAAGCAAAGAACGAAAAAGAGGCGGAAGCCGAAAAGAATTTTTATTATTTGGGAAGAAAATACCCGGTTAGGCATATTAAAAGCACTGCTGTAAAGGCAGAACTTTCGGAAGAGGGGGTGACGGTCTTTGCTCCCGATGAATTAACCGCCAAGGCTGCATTGAAAGATCTTTCCGTAAGCCTTGCCAAAAAGGTTTTTGTAGAGGCTTATGACGAGATTTTCCCTTTAATTCCCAAGGACAATCTTCCGCCGAAAATAAAAATTACAATTAAGGAAATGAAAACAAGGTGGGGCAGCTGCACCCCGGACAACGGGCATATTTCGCTGAATTTGGCTTTGATAAAATATCCCTGCGGCTGTACGAGATATGTTGTTTTGCACGAGCTTGCACACTTTTTCCACCGAAACCACAGCAAAGACTTTTACGCCTTTGTTGAAAAATATATGAGAGACTATAAAAAATATGAGGGCATTTTGAAAAAGCCCTATTATGAGGTGACACTATGAAGAAAACAGCGGCAGTGGGTATGTCGGGAGGGGTGGACTCCTCCGTTTGTGCATATTTGCTTAAAGAGGCAGGCTATGACATAATAGGGGTGACTATGCAGATTTGGCAGGACGAAACCCAAGACGAAATTCAGGATAACGGCGGCTGCTGCGGACTTTCGGCAGTTGAGGACGCAAGGGCTGTTTGCGCAAGGCTGGGCATTCCTCATTATGTTTTGAATTTTAAGTCTGAATTTAAAAAATATGTCATTGACTATTTTACGGCTGAATATTTAAAGGGCAGAACCCCCAATCCCTGTATTGCCTGCAACAGATATGTTAAATGGCAGGCGCTTTTAAACAGAGCGGTGGCAGTAGGAGCTGACTATATTGCCACAGGGCATTATGCCAAGGTGGGGATTTACCCCAAAACAGGCAGATACAGCCTTCACCTTGCCAATACTTCAACAAAGGATCAAACCTATGCTCTTTACAGCTTAACTCAGGAGCAGCTTTCAAGAACCCTAATGCCTGTGGGTGAATATGACAAAAACCAAATAAGAAAAATTGCGGAGAAAATAGGGCTTGCCGTTGCAAATAAGCCCGACAGTCAGGACATCTGCTTTGTGCCCGACGGAGACTATGGCAGATTTATAAGAGAAAACACAGATAAGGAAATTCCGGAAGGCAATTTTGTTTCACCCGAGGGCGAAATTTTAGGCAGACACAAGGGCATAACCAACTACACATTAGGTCAGCGGAAGGGTTTCGGCTTGTCCTTTAAAACCAGAATGTATATAACGGAAATCCGTCCCGAAACAAACGAAATTGTTTTAGACCAAAACGCAAAGCTTTTTAAGTCTGTTGTTGAAATTGACGACTTTAATTTTATGGGGATTGAGGATATAAAAGAGCCTTTAAGGGCAGAGGGCAAGCTCAGATATTCACAAAAGGCGTCACCCTGTACGATTTATAAAAAGGGCGGCAGAATTATTGCTGAGTTTGACGAGCCTCAAAGAGCGCCTACGCCGGGTCAGGCAGCTGTTTTTTATGACGATGGTTATATTTTGGGCGGAGGAACAATTATAAAATCTGAATAAGCATTAAAAGAACCGCGGACAGCTCTTTTTTTACAGAGTTATCTGCGGTTTTTATTGTTTGTATTTTTAATCTATAGCTCCGAAGTCCTTTAAGGGCCAAACTCTGAACATAATTCTCCCTACTACCTGTTCCTCCGACACACAGCCTACGGTGGATGAACGGCTGTCAACGGAGGTTGAACGGTGGTCGCCGCAGACGAAAACTCTTCCGTCGGGAACCTGATAGGGCAGCTCTATGTCACATTCGCCCAAAGCCTTTTCGGTTATATAAGGCTCGCTCAAAAGCTCATCATTTACATAAATATTGCCCTGGTCATCAATGTCTACATAGTCGCCGGCAAAGGCAATAACACGCTTTACCAAAATTTTATTGTTATAGTAGAAGGAAACTATATCGCCCTGTTTAAAGTTATAATTTTTGATTGAAACAACAATGTCTCCGGCGCTTAAGGAAGGAGTCATTGAAGAACCGTAAATCTGAAGAACAGGCAGAAACAGGGTTGCTACCAAAACAGACACAGCCGCAACGGTTATAAGAATAAAAACAGTGCTGCGGAAAACAACCTTCCAGCGGTTTATATAAACCGTTCGCTTAAGCTCTGTTTCGACCTCGGCTGAGGAGGGATATACAGTTATTTCATTCATCGTTTTCGCCCTCCGCTTTTTCCTTTATGTTTTGAAGATACTGCTCCGCTGCTTTTTCGGCTGCTTCAAAAACACTGTTAAGACGCAGAGCCGCTTCCGCAATTGAGCCCGATTCATCTATGACTAATTTTTTGTTTTCAAGCTCCTCATTTTTTTTCTTAAGCTCTTCTTCAAGGGCTTCCGCACGTTTGGTCTGTTCCAATAAAAGCTCAAGAAGCTCCTGACGCTTAAGCTTTTTCAGAGGATTTTTTTTATTTTTGGGTTTATCCTTGTTTGAATTATCGGACTTGTCTTTTTTAAAAAATGGCATTGTTATGTTGTCTCCTTAGAACAGGTTATACACTTTTTTTGAAAAAATTTCAAAAAACCGCTTGACAAAAGAGCGTCTGCGGCTGTATAATAACTAATTGAACCCTTGTGTTTTGACAAAAGTGGGTTTTAGTCGAAACTTGTAAATTTCTTATAGAATTTTGAGAGTTTACTTTTCTCATCTCTTATAATATACCACAGGTTTTGACTTTTTGCAATAGTAAAAAGAGTATAAAATTTTTTACACAGAGGAAAAAAGTTTTATGACATATATTGATAAAAGCTTGTGTTTTTAACTGTATATGGAGCAGACCGCCGAACCCTTTTTTATAAAAAAATGAGGTGGGTTTCGGTGTTTTTGTGTGCTTTAAACGAGGAAAGCATCACCTTTACAAAAATGTTCTTATGTTTTTCAGTTTCAAAAAATGAAGGAGTGAAGGCGTAATGGAAAAAGACAGAATGAAGCCGGTTAAGCTGGGTCACGTTCAGAGAATGAGCTATGAAACCGTTGAAGAGGTTTTGGAAATGCCCAATCTTTTGGCGCCTCAAAAGGACAGCTATGACTGGTTCAAAACAGACGGTCTAAGAGAGGTTTTTGACGATGTATCTCCAATGAGCGATTATAACGGAGATCTTATTTTGGAATTTTTGGATTTTTCTCTTGACAGACCCCCTAAATACAGCATTATGGAGTGTAAGGATCGTGACGCTACTTATGCGGCTCCTTTATATGTTAAGGTCAGGCTCAGAAATAAGGAACTTGACGAAATTAAAGAACAGGAACTCTTTTTCGGCGACTTCCCTCTGATGACCGACACAGGCACATTTGTAATTAACGGCGCAGAGAGAGTTATAGTCAGCCAGCTTGTTCGTTCCCCCGGTATTTATTATTCAATTGAGAAGGATAAAGCCGGCAAAAACCTTCTTTCTTCACAGGTTATCCCCAACAGAGGGGCATGGCTTGAATATGAAACAGACTCTAACGATGTCTTTAACGTCAGAGTCGACAGAACGAGAAAGCTGCCCGTTACTATATTAGTCAGAGCTTTAAGCCCCGATAAAACAGGCTCAGACGACGAAATTTACAACCTTTTCGGCAACGATCCCAAAATCCTTGCCACACTTGAAAAGGACACAACCACTAATTATGAAGAAGCTCTTATTGAGCTTTACAAGAAGATAAGACCCGGCGAGCCGCCTACGGTTGAATCCTCAGAAACACTCGTAAGAAATATGTTTTACGACCCCAAGAGATATGATCTCGCAAAGGTGGGCAGATATAAATATAACAAAAAGCTTATGCTTAAAAACAGAATAAGAGGAATGAGACTTGCTTATGACGCAGTTGACCCCTTAACAGGTGAAATTATCTGCGAAGCAGGCACAAAGCTTGACAGAGACCTTTGCGACAAAATTCAGAACTCAGGCATAGGTTATGTTGACGTAATTAAAGAGGACGGCGACGAGTGCAGAATACTTACAAACAAGCAGGTCTGCATTAATCCCTTTGTTGAGGGCTACGGCTTTAAAGCCGAGGATTTCGGCTTAAAGGCAGACACTCTTGTTTACTTCCCCGTTCTTAAGGAAATTCTCGAAAACTGCGAAGACCCCGACAGCCTTAAAGCCGCTGTAAGAACAAATATGCATGAGCTTAACCCCAAGCATATAACCTTTGATGATATTATGGCTTCTGTGAACTATTGTATTCATCTCGATTACGGCATCGGCAACAAGGACGATATTGACCATTTGGGCAACAGACGTATCAGAGCCGTAGGCGAACTTCTGCAGAACCAGTTCAGAATAGGTATCTCCCGTATGGAGAGAGTTGTCAGAGAGAGAATGTCCACACAGGATAAAGACGCCGTTACGCCTCAGGCTCTTATAAACATTAAGCCCGTAACCGCAGCCATAAAAGAGTTCTTTGGCAGTTCACAGCTTTCACAGTTTATGGATCAGAACAACCCCTTGGGCGAAATGACCCACAAGAGAAGACTTTCAGCATTAGGCCCCGGCGGTCTTTCAAGAGAGAGAGCCGGCTTCGAGGTTAGAGACGTTCACACATCACACTACGGCAGAATGTGTCCCATTGAGACACCTGAAGGCCCTAACATCGGTCTTATAAACTCACTGGCGGTATATGCTAAAATAAATGAATACGGCTTTATTGAAGCGCCTTACCGAAAGGTTGTTAAGGTTGACGGAAAGAGCGTTGTTACTGACGACGTAATTTATATAACAGCCGATGAAGAAGAGGGCTATGCTATTGCCCAGGCTAATGAGCCCCTTGACAGCGAAAACCACTTTAAACACAGCAAGGTTACCGCAAGACTGGGCGTAGACAACGTCGAAATAAGCCAGGACAGGATCGAGCTTATGGACGTATCGCCTAAAATGCTTGTTTCCGTGGCTACAGCCCTTATACCCTTCCTTGAAAACGACGACGTAACAAGAGCCTTAATGGGTTCAAACATGCAGAGACAGGCAGTTCCTCTTTTGACTACCGAAAGCCCTATAGTCGGCACAGGTATGGAATATAAAACCGCTAAGGACTCGGGCGTTGTTGTTGTAGCCAAAAACGGCGGCTATGTAGACACAGTTGACGCAGCCCAAATCGTTATTGTAAACGACGCAGGCGTTAAAGACAGATACCAGCTTATTAAATTTAAGCGTTCAAACCAGTCCACCTGTATTAACCAAAGACCTATCGTAAACAAGGGCGACAGAGTTGAAGCAGGGGAGATTATAGCAGACGGCCCTTCAACAAGCAACGGCGAGCTTGCTTTGGGCAAGAACCCCCTTATAGGCTTTATGACATGGGAGGGCTATAACTACGAGGACGCTGTTCTCCTTTCAGAGAAGCTTGTGGCTGAAGACGTTTACACATCTGTTCATATTGAAGAACACGAGTGCGAAGCCAGAGACACAAAGCTGGGCGCAGAAGAAATTACAAACGATATTCCCAATGTCGGCGAGGATGCTTTGCGCGACCTTAACGAAAACGGAATTATAAGAATAGGCGCAGAGGTAAACGCCAACGATATTTTGGTAGGCAAGGTTACCCCCAAGGGCGAAACCGAGCTGACAGCCGAGGAAAGACTTCTCAGAGCTATTTTCGGCGAAAAGGCAAGAGAGGTCAGAGACAACTCTTTGAGACTTCCTCACGGCGAAAGTGGAACGGTTGTTGACGTTAAAATATTTACAAGAGAAAATTCAGACGAATTAGGCCCCGGCGTAAATAAGCTTGTAAGAGTTTATATCGCTCAGAAGAGAAAAATTTCCGTAGGTGATAAAATGGCGGGCCGTCACGGAAATAAGGGTGTTGTAAGCCGTGTGCTTCCCGTTGAGGATATGCCCTTCTTACCTAACGGCAGACCTCTTGACATTGTGCTTAACCCATTAGGCGTGCCTTCACGTATGAACATCGGTCAGGTTTTGGAGATCCACTTAGGTCTTGCGGCTCAGGTTTTGGGCTTCAAGGTTGCCACACCTGTATTCGACGGCGCAAGAGAAAAAGACATTATGAATACTCTTGAGCTTGCAAACGATTTTGCAAACAGCAGCTGGGAGGATTTCGAGGCTAAGTGGAAGGGCAATATAAACGATGAAATATTTGAATACCTTGAAAATAACAAGGAACACAGAGAAGAGTGGAGAGGCGTTCCCATAAACCACACAGGACGTGTTCAGCTCAGAGACGGCAGAACAGGCGAACCCTTCGACAACACCACCACAATCGGCTTTATGCATTACCTTAAGCTCCACCATTTGGTTGAAGATAAGATCCACGCAAGGTCAACAGGCCCTTACTCACTTGTTACTCAGCAGCCCTTGGGCGGCAAGGCGCAGTTCGGCGGTCAGCGTTTCGGCGAAATGGAAGTTTGGGCGCTTGAAGCCTACGGCGCATCATATACACTTCAGGAAATTTTGACTGTTAAGTCAGACGATATTGTAGGTCGTGTTAAGACATACGAGGCTATTGTTAAGGGCGAGAATATTCCCGAGCCTGGTATACCCGAATCTTTCAAGGTTCTCCTTAAGGAACTTCAGGCTCTCTGCCTTGATGTCAGAGTTCTTGATGAAAACGATAACGAAATCGACATTAAGGAGTCTATTGACGATGTTGATGAGCTTACGGTAAATATCGAAGGCACAGAGGATTCTGCTCCTCTTCACAGACCTCCCGTTGTGGCTGACAACGCAGTTATAGAGAGCAGCACCGACGACGTTATTGACGGAGTTTTAAGCAGTCTTAATTTAGACAGCTTAGATGATGACGATGAAGATGAAGAGGATTTAAGCCCCCTGGATAAAGAAATTATGGACGCAGAGGACGAACTCTTAAGCGAAAAAGATTTTGAAGATTAATAAGAAAGGAGATAGTTGGAATGCCCGGTAAGGATTCTGATCAGATAGTATTTGATTCAATTAAAATAGGACTTGCATCTCCTGAAAAAATAAGGCAGTGGTCTTACGGTGAGGTTTTAAAGCCTGAGACTATAAACTACAGAACATTAAAGCCCGAGGTTGACGGTCTTTTCTGCGAAAGGATCTTCGGTCCTACAAAGGACTGGGAGTGTCGCTGCGGAAAGTATAAGCGTATCCGCTATAAGGGTACAATTTGCGACCACTGCGGCGTTGAGGTTACAAAGTCTAAGGTAAGACGTGAGAGAATGGGTCACATTGAGCTTGCTGCTCCCGTTTCTCATATTTGGTATTTTAAAGGCGTTCCCAGCCGTATGGGCATAATTTTGGGAATAAGCCCCAAAAAGCTTGAAGAGGTTCTTTGCTTTGCGGCTTATGTGGTTCTTGACCCCGGCAAAACAGACCTTGCTTATAAAGAAATTTTGAGAGAACCTCAATACAGAGAGGCTATAGATAAGTTCGGCGCAACAAGCTTCAGAGTGGGAATGGGTGCAGAAGCAATTAAAGAGCTTTTAATGGCTATCGACCTTGACGAAGAAGCAGCTAAGCTTAAAGAAGAGCTTAACGCCGGAGGAAAAGGAGTTTCCAAGCAGAAGAAAGTCAGAATTATCAAAAAGCTTGAGGTTGTTGAAGCCTTCAGACTTTCGGGAAACAAGCCCGAATGGATGATTTTGGACGCTGTTCCCGTAATTCCTCCCGATTTAAGACCTGTGGTTCAGCTTGACGGCGGCAGATTTGCCACAAGCGACCTTAACGATCTTTACAGAAGAGTTATAAACAGAAACAACCGTCTTAAGAGACTTATTGAGCTTCAAGCCCCTGATATTATTGTAAGAAACGAAAAGAGAATGTTACAGGAAGCCGTTGACGCACTTATCGACAACGGCAGAAGAGGAAAGGCTGTTACAGGCCCCGGCAACAGAGACTTAAAGAGCCTTTCTGGCCTGCTTAAGGGCAAGCAGGGACGTTTCCGTCAGAACCTTCTCGGTAAGAGAGTTGACTATTCGGGACGTTCTGTTATCGTAGTAGGCCCTTCACTTAAGATTTATCAGTGCGGTCTGCCTAAGGAAATGGCTATTGAGCTGTTTAAGCCCTTTGTTATGAAAAAGCTTGTGGAAATGGATCTTGCCCACAACATAAAGAGTGCTAAGAGAATGGTTGAAAGACTTCAGCCCGAGGTTTGGGACGTTCTTGAAAACGTAATTAAGGAACACCCCGTTATGCTTAACAGAGCGCCTACGCTCCACAGACTGGGTATTCAGGCTTTCGAGCCCGTCCTTGTAGAGGGCAAGGCTTTGAAGCTTCATCCCCTTGTTTGTACGGCGTACAATGCCGACTTCGACGGCGACCAGATGGCTATTCATGTGCCTTTGTCAGTTGAAGCACAGGCTGAATGCCGCTTCCTGCTGCTGTCTCCCAACAACCTTTTGAAGCCTTCAGACGGCGAGCCTGTTACTGTTCCCACACAGGATATGGTATTGGGTATTTATTACCTTACTCTTAAAAAAGGCGGAGAGAGAGACGAAAACGGACTTCCCTTAAGAGTTTATAAAGACGAAAACGAAGCAAGACTTGCTTATGACAACAATGTAATAAGCCTTCACGAGCCTATAAGAGTAAGAAGAACTCTTAACATTAACGGCGAGGAAAGGTCTAAAATTATAGAAACAACTGTCGGCAGAATTATATTCAATGAGATTATTCCTCAGGATATAGGCTTTGTTGACAGAACCAAGGAAGAAAACCTTTTTGCCTATGAAATCGACTTCTTAACAGGCAAAAAGGAACTGGGAAAAATTATCAACCGCTGTATAAATAAACACCCGGCAACGGAAACAGCCGTTGTTCTTGACAACATTAAGGCTTTGGGCTTTAAGTTCTCCACAAGAGCAGCCTTGACTGTATCCGTTTCTGATATGAAAATTCCCGATGTTAAGGAAGAATATCTTGCAGAGGGTGATAAAGAGGTTGAAAAGATAACCAAGCTTTTCAGACGTGGTCTTATGACCGACGAAGAAAGACACGCCAAGGTTATAGAGGTTTGGGAAGAAGCTGATAAAAAGATTACAGACGCTCTTCTTGAAAACTTAGGTCAGTATAACGACATTTATATGATGGCTCACTCAGGCGCAAGAGGTTCTAACAGACAGATTAAGCAGCTTGCGGGTATGCGTGGTCTTATGGCTTCACCTACCGGCGACACAATCGAGCTTCCCATAAAGGCTAACTTCCGTGAGGGTCTTTCCGTTCAGGAATACTTCATTTCAGCCCACGGCGCAAGAAAGGGTCTTTCCGATACGGCGCTCAGAACAGCGGACTCAGGCTACCTTACAAGAAGACTTGTTGACGTATCTCAGGATATGATCATAAGAGAGCATGACTGTGCCGAAAACCTTGACGAAGTTCCCGGAATGTGGGTTTCTGCATTTATGGACGGACGTGAAACAATCGAGCCCTTGACAGACAGAATAAGAGGCAGATATTCAGTAAACGATATTTATCACCCCGAAACAGGGGAGCTGCTTGTTAAGGCGGACACTATGATAAGCCCCGACCAGGCCGAAGCAGTAGTCAAAGCAGGTATTGAGAAGGTTTACATCAGAAACATTCTTTCCTGTCACTGCAAGAACGGCGTTTGCTCCAAGTGCTACGGTGCTAATATGGCGTCGGGCAGACTTGTAAGAATAGGCGAGTCAGTAGGTATTATTGCGGCTCAGTCAATCGGCGAGCCCGGTACTCAGCTTACTATGAGAACATTCCATACAGGCGGCGTTTCAGGAAACGACCTTACACAAGGTCTTCCCAGAGTTGAAGAGCTTTTCGAAGCAAGAAAGCCCAAGGGCGTTGCTATTATCGCAGAAAAAGGCGGTAAAATCAGCGTAACCGACCTTAAGAACCAGAGCAAGGTATTTGTTGCGGAAGCTGACGGAAATACATCCGAATATGTAATTCCCTACGGCGCAAGAATTAAGGTTATGAACGATATCGAAATCGAAGCCGGTGATCCTCTTACAGAGGGTTCAATAGATCCTCACGACATTCTCCGTATTAACGGAATAAGAGGTGTTCAGGACTACATCCTTAAAGAGGTTCAGAGAGTTTACAGACTTCAGGGTGTTGATATAAACGATAAGCACATTGAAATTATTGTAAGACAGATGCTGAAGCGTGTTAAGGTTGAAGACGGCGGAGACACAAATATTATGGCAGGCAGCTTTGTTGACTGGCTTGCTTTTGAAGACACCATTATGGAAGGTCTTAAGAGAAATGTTGAAGCAGCTAAGGCAAGTGCCGCTGTATTTAAGGACACCAACGCAGAAGAAATCTTCACTCTTAACGAGCCCGAGGACGTAGAAGCCTATAACGGCAACGCAAGAGCATTAAACGAAGGTATTTTTGCTTATAATGACGGCGTTATGTTTGACCTTCCCGAAGAGTGTGCCGATAAGCTGCCTACTCTTAAGGCAAATGTTATAACCTATAACGAAAAGGTTAAGGAATATAACGAATACGCCGAGGAGAACGGTCTTAAGAAGCTTTTGACGGCTTATGTTGCTCTTCCTTCAGGCAAGAGAAATCTTTTGGGTATCACTAAGGCTTCACTTGCTACGGATTCATTCCTTTCAGCAGCTTCATTCCAGGAGACAACAAGGGTTCTTACAGAAGCCGCTATTAAGGGCAAGAAGGATTCGCTTATAGGTCTTAAGGAAAATGTTATTATAGGTAAGCTTATTCCTGCCGGAACAGGTATGAACGCCTACAGAAAGATTGACCCGAGACTTGTGGATAAGGAAATTGCTGCGGCTGAAGCTGCTGCACAGACAGCCGACACAGTAATCGAAGCTTCCGAAACACCTGAAATTGTTTCAGAAGAAGTCTGAAGAAATGTTAAAAGGTATGCGTGTTTTTGATGATGCAAAAACCTTATATCCAACTTAAAGCTTTTGCCTGCGGCAAAAATAGACTGATGCGAATTAAAAAAACTCTGTACCGTCTTGATTTCTTTCGGATTTCGGGAGTTATCAGTACCGCGCTTAGCAGGTGTTTGTAATTCCAACTGAGCAGAAGGCACGCCCTATGCCTCTTTGGCGGCAGGTACTTACTCTGTTGGATAAAATAAAAAATAACACAAATTAAAAGGAGACGGTCTTTTCGCCGTCTCCTCTTTTAATATAAAAATATTTGAACAACTTAGATAATATGAGCAGGGTTCCTATACAGAATAAGATTTCGTTTCACTGCGTTCAATAGTTGGAATTCGAAAAATATTGGGATGCTGTGAAATTTTTCACTTTGTACACTCTCAAAAGGAGCCTTGTTGCTTCCAAAAATTTTAAAATATAATCGTATTAATAGTTTCCCACTTCAACCCCTGTATAATAATGCTTCAAAATCTCATCATATGTATATCCGGCTGCTGCCATAGAATTTGCGCCGTACTGGCTCATTCCCAAGCCGTGACCCCAGCCTTTTCCGTTAATATAGAGCGTAAAGTCTGAAGTGCCTTCATTATATTCAAAGCTTATGTCGAAAACTCTGCTTTTAAGAGAACCCTCCGCTGTTGAAGAAAAGAATGTGCGGACGTCCTCTTTTTCGATTGTGTATGTGCCTGTGTTGCCTGAAAATGTCATAGAATAAACTCTGCTGTTGTCGCTTCGTGCAATGCTTACGTAAACAATCTCGCCTATGTTTATGCCCTTTGAGGAAAGAAGGCTTTGAAGCTCAGAAAAAGTGAAGGTTCTGCTCCACTCCACAAACTCCGTTCCATCTATATCCTCTACGCTTTTAAGGTAGGGGGTATCCTGACCCCATACGTTTATGTTGTCGTCGGTAACTCCTCCGGAACAAGCCGAATAAACGGCGTTAATCAACGCTCCGTTATAGGTTATAACCTGACCGGCAGTGGCTTTGACTGCGGCGGTGGTGCTTGCCGCTTCGGCGGAAGTTCCGCTGTAAACCTGGCAGTGGTCTGTGTCGCAGAGGTAATAGCCGTTTGTCTCATATGAGCCGCTTGCCATACGGTTTTCGATGTAGGTTCTTGCAGCTACAGCCTGAGCCTTTAAAGCCTCTTCATTCCAGCCCGAAGGCATTTCGGAGGGAACAACTCCGCAGAGGTAAGTCTCTAAGGGAAGAACGTTTACACAGGTGAAAGCCGAGCCACCTGTGGGGTAAAATTCAATATAGCCTCTGTATGAAAGACTGCCTAAATTGGTTACGCTGTCCCCTGTTACGGCGAAGTTTGCCCCCGAATAGTCATAGACAAGTCTGTTTGAGCCTGAGGATAAATACATTGATGTGGATGTGGGGGCGCAGAGTGTGGAATTAGGGTAGTTTTCAACTGCCGAGATCGCTCTTTCATATGTTTCATATGGTCCTATGTATACGTTCCAAATTCCGCTGCCCTTATATGCCGCCATTGCGTTGTAGCCTGTTAAGGCTGCGCTTGCCGCCTTGGCTTCCTCATAGGTAGAGTAAGAGGTTTTTGTAGATATGTAATAAGAGTTTGATTTTGTGACAGCCGCTCCCTCGGATAAGTCAATGTAGGCTATTTCGTTAAAGCTGTTTGAGGATGAAAAGCCCAAAGCAACGGTTTGAGCGCCTATTGAAACGGAGGTAATGTCCTTAAAGCTTGATTCAAGCCCTATGCGGACTGTGCTTGTTCCGCCGTAGGCAAAAATCGAAAATATAATGGAAAAGCCCAAAATCAGAGCCGTAAATAACAAAAATAACCGCTTTTTCATAGAAAACCTCCGCAAAAATTTATTTATCATTTGTTAAAATATTGTTAAGACATAATTGCAAATTTTAGTATACATTAAAACAAACAAAAAAGCTATAGTTTTAATCAAATTTTCATAAAAAAGTGATGTTATTGAAATAATTCTTCTTAAACTCCCTTAGCTTTTCTTTTGTATCCTCGGAGAAAACAACGCTTTTTTCGTCGCAGTCTATGTAAGAAATAACCTCTGTAAGCTCACAGTTAATGTATCTTAAAGCAAGCTGCAGGGGGTAGGGGGCAGGGTTCTTTGTTTTGGTTGAGCCGCCCCCTGTCATAAGCAACAAGGCTTTTTTCGGCTTCAAAGCCTTATTTTTGCCCAAATAATACTTTTGGAAACGTGAGAGAAAATTAAGGGTTAAGCCCGTCAGGGACGAAAAATATAAGGGAGAAGCGAAAACAAGCAAATCCGCTTCTTCCACAAGGGGATAAATTTTACCCATATCGTCATTAATTACGCACTGACCGCCGTTTCTGCACCCACCGCAGTCGGAACAGGGGGCAATATTAAGCGACCTAAGGTCTAAAACCTCAGCATTTATCCCCCTGTTAAACATTTCAATAAGCTTTCTGCATTCTCCGTTTTTGTTGGCTGAGCCGTTTATAATAAGTGTTTTCATATGATTTCCTTTATTTCAATATTTCCAAAGCCTTTTTAAGCTGAGTGTCGTTTTCAAGGTCGGTTACGGCGGTGCTGTCGGTGACGCTTGAAAGCTTAAAGCTTTCCGGGGCAAAAACCTCTATGTCGGGCTCTATGCCCGTTCCGTTAATACAGACGCCGTTTGGGGTGTAATATTTTGCCACAGTCAGCTTAACACAGCTTCCGTCGGAAAGTGTATAGCTTTCCTGAACCACGCCCTTGCCATAGGTGGTTGTGCCTACGATTGTGCCCACGCCGTAATCCTTAATAGCTCCCGTCAGAACCTCGGAAGCCGAAGCGGAATTTCCGTTTACCAAAACGGCGATAGGAATGTCAAGGCAGTTTTCGTCTGATTTGTAATATTTTTTCTCGCCGTCCTTATATTCCATATAGGTGATTATGCCTTCGGGGAGTATTATGTCGGCGATTTTGTTTACAGTTGTTAAGTAACCGCCGGGGTTGTTTCTCAGGTCGATTATAAGCCCCTCTATGTTGTCTAACTGTTCAAGGGCTTCTTCAAACTGCTCCGCTGTGTTTCCGTCAAACTCAGTAATTCTGACATAGCCTATGTTGTCATCGAAAAGACTGTAACAAACAGAGGGAATGTCTATATCCTCTGCGGCTATTTCCGCCTCGTAGGCTTCGCCGTTTTGGTGTTCGCCCTTTAAGGTGAAAGGTTCTGTACTGCTTTTAATGAAGCTGACCGCTTCAAGATAGCTGTCTTTATCGGTGATTTCAATGCCGTTTACGGAAAGAATTGTGTCGCCGCTTAAAATTCCGGTGCTGTCAGCAGGAGAACCGCCGTAAACCTCTGTTACCGTCATTTTGCCGTCAGTGGAAAGGCTTATGGTTATGCCTATGCCGCTGTATGCACCGCTTAGGCTCTCTTTAAAGGCTTCAAACTGTTCCGCTGTCATATAAGTGGAATATTTGTCGCCTAACCCCGCAATATAACCGGCATATATGTATTCCTTCAGCTCATCTTGGTCAACATCGTCTACAAAATGCTCGTCTATGAGATTTTCTATTACCTTAATTTTTCTTTCTTTCGAAAGGTTTCCGCTTAAAAGCTGAACTCCCGTTCTTATGTTGTAAATCAAAACAATCAAAACACAGGCTGTTGCAAAGCCTATAAAAAAACTTTTTCTTTTTGACATATTATCTACCTCTTTTTTAAAGGGAAAGTCCTCTGACAGGGCTTCCCTGTATCGTCTATTTTATTATATTACATTTATGATTAAAAATCATTATAAAATTATTGTATTTTTTAATCTTTTATAAATTTTCACAATCTTACAAAAACTATGATTACATTTATTTTTTGTTGACAAGGCTGATTTGTTTTTTTATAATGTAAATTGTA
>JAJPZT010000021.1 GCA_021204175.1 Clostridiales bacterium
CTTCATCATCAGGCAGAAGCAGCGGTAAGTCAACCAATGTTGCGGCAGTAACAGCTACAACAGAGGAAATTGACAGCGAAACAGAAGCTACTACCGAAGAAAGCACTATCGACACTGACGTAAGAATAACCATAGGCGAAAGAGCCGTTATCATTGGCGGCGTAAGCTACGAAATGGACGCAGAAGCTTATATCCAAGAGGAAAGCAGCTCCACTTTAGTGCCTGTGAGATTTGCTTCTGTTGCAATCGGCGGCGGAGATGTTGAAAACGCTGACAACAGCTCTATGGTTCAGTGGGATCAAGCAACAAAGACCGCGACTATCACGGTTGACGGTATAACCATTCAGTTTACGGCAGGCAGCAATGTTATGGTTGTAAACGGCGTGGGCATAACTATGGATAACGGAGTTAAAGCCGAAATCAAAGACGGCAGAATGTACATTCCTTTCAGAGCTTTGGGCGAAGCCCTCGGCGTTGAAGTAGGATGGGACAGCACAACAAAAACAGCTTCTTATTCTGTTAAATAATTCAGAAACAGACGCTGCTGATATGGCAAAGGATATTTTATAAAATCCATTTTATAAAAGGCTGTTGTATAAATGAACTTCATTTATGCGGCAGCCCTTTTTTTGTGAGTTATTGGGTTTTGTTTAAAGTGAATTGCCGTAAAATCGGCTGATATGTTTTTTCGGTTCTTCCGTTGATGTATCCTTTTCAGCTGAGCCTTTATTTGCAGGCGGTATAGATTTTTTACGAAAGTTCCACGCAGTTTGGGCGATTTCCGTAAACCTTTCGGGAGTATTGAATAGAAAGCCATAACCGTCTTTACTGAGGTAGTTCGATTTTACGGTTTCGTAGTTTTCAAATTGAAGTTTCAGTCTAACCAAATCTGTCTGCAATTCGGCTTTTTTTGCTGTCAGTTCATCAAGACGGGAATTGAGTTCTGAGGTTCTGAGAGAATATTTTTCTTTGGCTTCATTCATAACCTTTAAGGCATATTTCCACTTCTGTGTGTTGGATTTACATGCTTTAATCTCTGCTCCCGACAGATTGTGAATATCTGTATTTTCGACTTTGTACTTCTCTATTGTTGGCTTGAGCTTCCAGTAGGTCGAAACAGCTTTTTTATACTTTGAAATTTCTGAAATCTCAGTATTTACAGCTTCAACCTCAGCAGCTCTCTTTTCTATGATTTCCCTTTGGATTTTATAGCTTTCGAGGAAAGCTCCGAACAGTTCGACTTCATTAAATTTGACTTTGCTTTCGGCATAGTCCTTGACGGATATGCCGTAGTTCTCAGCCAAAATATTTTTGACTACCCATAAGGTAGTTGCCGTTCTTATGCTGACATTCTGAGCGTTCTTCCAACTTTTCAGATTGGCATTGTCGGACTTGCCGATGTTCATAACAGGCTTAACCTTTACTTCAGAAATACTTTTGTATTCCTCTTTGTGTTCTATTCTGAACCGCAAAGCTTCTTCCGAATATTCATACCCCATAGACCCACTTCGTATAAAACGGGTTTGCTTGTCACTGTCAATAGCGGTTTTGGGATTTTTGAAAGCAAGGTGCTTACCCTGTTTGACTTCATAACCTTTTCGGTTCATATCGGCAATAAAATCTTCAAAAGTGTCTGTGATTGAAACAGAATGGTCGATTTCCATTTGAAGCTGCTTTCGCTTGCTTCTCATTATAATTTTATTATCATATACGGTTCGGGTTTTTGAAGTCGGTGTTTCTCGGTTTGGAGTATTGCTGTTGCTTTCAATGCGGTACTTAATCATCATTTCCGTATAATCTGCGGAAATTGAAGATGCTCTTAAAAACATATTCATACTGTCATCTTTAAAAGACAGAGCCTTATTGCCCATTTTGACAACGTAGCCCTGTTCTTGCATAAGGGATATAAAATCTCCGAAGTCAGAAGCTGCTTCTATGGCTTTATTAAGGTTTTCCTTTAACCTTTCCTTGTGAGATTTTTTTCTGCCGTTAAAGGATTTTTCAATAGCTGTAAAAACAGTTTCTTCCAAACTATTTTTGGTATCGACAATGGTTTGAGGTTTTCGCCGCTTCTGTTCTCGGCTTTGAAATTTTTCAAAACCGCTTTCAAGATTTTTAAGTATAACGTCGGTTAAATCAGGATTTGTTTGATTTGCCGTTGATTTTATTCTTTTCAAAAGGTCTGTTTTTAAAATTTCGAAATTATATGAAGTTGTGTTTTTCTCAAAAAAATTGTTGATAACTACATTTGCTTCGGCTCTGAGATTACGGCGGCTTTGTAAACTGCCGTCGGTATCGATAACACTTAGGTTATGTTCCAAACATATATCGTCACTGATTGTCTGAAGCCGGGCATAGGATTTTCTGTTGCTGTGCAGCTTATGGAAAGTTTCAAAATCAACTGAATTTAAAATGATGTGGTTATGCAAATGAGGTCTGTCGGTATGAGTTGCAATTATATATTGAAAATTCGGAAATGCTCTACGCATAAACTCTTTTCCGATTTCAAGAGCCTGTTCGGGAGTTATGTTTTCGGATGGAAGAAATGACTGCTTTATATGCCACGCAAGATTGCAGCCTTTCTTCATTACCGCCTTGTTTCTAACATAGGCAAACTGACCCTCTGCCGCAAGTGGAATACATTCATAGCTGTCTACAAGCAAGCCACCATTTGTCTTGTCGGTTCTTTGAATATATCTGACAGCTTCTCTGAAATATTCCGTTGACTGAATGGGACTTAATTTAATATATGCCATTACCTTACCCCGTTCAGACTTTCACCGACAGTTTCAATAAAGCCGTTGATTTTTCCGAGATAATCTTTGATTTCATCAATGTCGGACTGATAAATATTTTTTGAGGTGTTGGCAACTTTGGCAATTTGGTTTATGTTAGTGCCTATTTTGTTTAGTTCATACAAGAGCTTGTTAAGCCCTTTCATATCTACGGAAACGATGGGATTAACCGTTAAAGCAAGCCTGACAAATTCACCTAAGTTTGTCATTCCCAGTTTATTCATTTTTTGCTTTACGGCTTCTTTTTCTTCTTCCGTAACCATTACATATAATCTTTGGTTTCGTAATCTGCTCATTGTTTTCACTCCTTAAATTTTTATTTTTTGACAGACAAATCTTAAAACAGAAGCTCGCTTCTCGGGGGCTTGGGGGCTGTGCCACCAAACAGGGTTCGGGAATGTTTTCCCGACAAGCTGTAAGTGTGTGTACGCACACTTGCTATGCTTGCTACTTAGCAAAACCCCTATGTTTTAAGATTTGTTAATAATTTAAAAAATAAAAAAATCAAAAGAGCGAAGTAAATCTTAACACGGTTTTATTTTAAAACGCAGCAGTCGGATTTGTCAATATATTTTTTACGGTTTCCGTCAGTCTTATCTGATTGAAATAAAAAAATCGGAGGAAGGTGACGTAAGGCCAAATCTTT
>JAJPZT010000040.1 GCA_021204175.1 Clostridiales bacterium
AGATTTATTATGAGCTTGACTGTTCCCGACAGAGTGGGAGCATAAACGTAAAACAAAATATCATATCTGACAATTTCGTCCTCTCTGTCCATACCTTTAATTATTTCATTCTCGTTTTGATGTGTGGCTTCGACAGAAATTTCAGGCTCACCCTCAATATATTTTTCTGCTATATCATTAGGATCGCAGTCTTTAAACTCTTCCAAACAGTCCTTAAGAATGTGTGCCAAGAAAATTTTAATTGCCAATGTTCTCTTAACTTGCTCGTCATATTTTCTGTTATCATCATCTGTATAAGCGTTTTTCGCCGCTTCGGTTAAAGCTTCCATAATTAACTGATTACCTTTCAAAACAATTTTCCAAAACATCTTTTCCTCACTTATATTTTATTACATTGAGAAAAAAGTGTCAAGGAAAATGAGCTTAGAAAATCAATAAATGCAGCTTTTTACATACCTCTGCACACGTCAATGCACTTTTCCATAGCGTCCATAACAGCCCCTCTGAAGCCCTTTTCTTCAAGAGTCTTAACGGCGGCGATAGTCGTACCTGCCGGTGAGCAAACCATATCCTTAAGCTCCGCCGGGTGCTTGCCTGTTTCCAAAACCATTTTCGCACTGCCGAAAACAGCCTGTGCGGCAAATTCATAGGCGGCGGCTCTCGCCATTCCACCGGCTACGGCTCCGTCAGCCATAGCTTCTATAAGCATAAAAACATAAGCCGGCGAGCTGCCGCTGACGGCAACAACTGCGTCCATAACGCTTTCGCTGACAACCTCAGCCTTTCCGAAGCTTGAAAGTATTTTCAGAGCGTAGTCCATATCCTTGTCGGTTACGTACTTATTCTTGCAGACCCCTGTCATACCTTCGCCTACAAGAGCCGGTGTATTGGGCATTGTTCTTATTATTTTAACCCTTCTTGCAAACTTTTCTTCAAGCCAGTTTAAAGTCTTTCCGGGGGCTATGGTTATAACAAGCTTATCCTCACTGACAAAATCTTTAATTTCATCAATAACCTCGCCGTAATACTGGGGCTTTACGGAAAGAACTATAACCTCCGAAAGCTTTACGCATTCCGTGTTGTCCCCTGTTGCAAAAACTCCGTATTTTTCCTTTGCCTTTTTCAGGCTTCCTTCGAATGAATCCGAGGCTATAATCTCCTCGGGCTTAAAAATTTCATTTTTTATAAGACCGCCCATAATAGCTCCTGCCATATTTCCGCAGCCGATAAAACCTATTTTCACAATAAATCACCTTAATCCTTTTATAAATCTGTCTCCAGCCGAAATTTCGGCTTCGTTTACATTAATAAACTCTTCAAAGCTTTCGCTGTCCGTCCCCTTAACCCTTGCTTCGGCATAAGGCGTAACAAGAATGTTTCCCCTGTTTTTTAGCCTGAGACAAAGATCAGCCCCTGCACCAATAACCCCCATTCTTTCGTCAAAGCCCCCTACTGCCAAAAAGTCTCTTCGCTTAACCGCCAAAAAGCCGCCGCTTAAGCAGCTGACGTTCGAGACTATTTTAAGCCGTCTCAAGTAACCCACGCATTCCTTGGGAAGTCCCTTAAGATAAGTCTCAAGCCCAACATCCGGGTCAAGCCTGAAGCCCATAGCCTTAACTCTTCCCATTGTGTCAAGCAGCTTTCCCCCGACGCAGCCAACATCCTCAAAGGCACACAGAGAACTCATTTCTTCAATAAAGCCCGTCTCCGGCAAATAATTGCAGTCAAGAAAAATAATTATATCGCCTTCCGCTGCTCTTGCCCCTGTGTTTGCCGCTTCTGCAAAGCTGTATTCACCTTCGAGGTCAATGTTTTTAACCCCGTCGAATATATTATATCCTCCGACGGATATAATTTCAATATTACTATCTGACGAAAAATTCAAAATATAATTCAAATATTTTTCATATTTTTTCTCACTGCCGTAAAAACAGACGACAATGGTTATCTTCTTTTCCGAATCTCTTTCAAACTTAATTCTGTAAGCGGATTCCGCCCCCTCAATATCAAAAATTTCGCATTTTACCCCCTTTTCCTCAATATGCTTTTTTATGGCATCCTTAGCCTTAACAAGGCAATAGTCCTTTGCTTCTATTCCCGAAGCTACCGACCCTTCGCAAATCCGCCAAAAATAAAGCACATAAGGAAGGTGACTGATCCGCTGAGCTCGTCCGCTGAGCCTTAAAACCAAATCATAATCCTGACTGCCGTCAAATTCAGACCTTAAGCCGCCAACGGCATCAAAAAGCTGTCTTTTAACCACGCACATATGTCCGATATAATTTATTCCCAAAAGTGTAAAGGCGCTGAAGCCGGGCTTAACTGTTACCGCCTTTATGTTGTTTCTGTCCTCAAAAAAATTAGCCTCGTCGGAGTATAAAAAGTCTGCGCCGCTTTTCTCGATTTCCTCCGCAGCTCTGAAGAGAGCGTCCTCTCTTAAAAGGTCATCGTGATCCAAAAATACTATGTAATCTCCCCGTGAGGCTTTCACACCGTGATTTGTGTTTCCCGAAATGCCTAAATTAGCTCCCAAACGGCGATATTTTACCCTTTCGTCAGCCCTTGCATATTTCATTGCCGTCTCCTCGGCTTTAGTATATGAAAGAGGGCTTCCGTCAACAAGCAGAAGCTCCCACCTGCCGTAGGTCTGACCGATAACGGATTTTATCATTTCTTCAAGATATTTTTCGTTTGAGTTATAAAGAGGGACAACCACACTGAAAAGAATGTTTTTAACAAACCTTGCTTTCCTTTGAAGGTCAAGCTCTTCCTCTGTGGGCAGATTTTCAAGGAAATATTCTTTGCCCCGCTTTTTATATATCTCATACTCATATACCTTGGCAAGGGTTTTCTTTATTCCGTTTTTCTTTAAATAATTTTTTACTCTTTTAATTATCATAATACCGCCGTATGTACTTAAAAATTATTTTCACCGTCCGCCCGAAAGTCTGTGCCTTAAAAGGGTCACAGTGCATTTTAAGCCAATGGCGGCGTGAAAAAACAAAGTACCTGCCCTTCCGTGTTTCCTGTTGTAATATTTGTCATAAACATATGTAATTCCGTCATAAAAGCTTTTTATGCTGTCGGTTTTCTTGGTGTAAAGACCGCTTCTGCCCTTTAAGTGTATCATATGAATATCACCCTTATAGACAATTTTAAGCCCCAAAAGCTCTATTCTGCGGCACAGGTCTATATCCTCGCCGTGCATAAAAATATTTTCGTCAAAGCCTCCTGTTTTTAAAAACACCTCCCCGGGCATAAGCATAAACGCCCCCGACACACATTCCACCTGGGCGGTTTCTTCCTCAGAAATATAGGTCATTCTGTAGCCGCCTATTTTTTTGCTTTTCGGAAAAAGCCTGTCAAGGTGAGAAAAGTAACAGAATGCCCTGAATGGAGTGGGAAAACCCCTTTTGCAGCCGTGGTCAAAGCTTCCGTCCTCCAACAGGGTTCTTATGCCCAAACAGCCGATGTCGGGGTTCTTCCGCATAAAGTCCACCGCTTTAATAATGGCGTTGTCCTTTAAAACTGTGTCTGAATTGAGAAAAAGTATGAAGTCTCCCTCAGCTCTTCTTGCTCCGAAGTTTGAAGCTGCTCCGAAACCCCTGTTGGGAAGCCCCTTAAACACCTTTACTCTTTCATCATCTGAGGAAAAAACCTCTTCCTTAACAGATGAATTGTCGCAGATAATAACCTCGCACTTAAGGTCTCCCGATGTTTCGAAAAATGCCTGTATAGTCTGAGTGCAAAGGTCTTTTGTGTTGAAATTTACTATTACCGCCGATAAATCCATAAAAACTCCATATCCGCAGGAAAGGCGAAGTCCCCTGCATAAAATATTTCTTTCGGAAAAGACGAAGTCCTCCGATAAAACAATCTTACCCTTAAAGCTAATATTTGTCAATTACCCCTTTGACGCAAATTCCGCCAAAAATTTTTATAAAGCCACCAAGAAAAAATTCCGACGGCTTTAGGTTTCCTTGTTAAAGCTTAATCGTTTCTCCCGGCTTTATTTCAACAGGCTCTTCATCGACCGAAAAGGTCAGCTTAAGCGCTGTGGGGTTATAAACAATTGAGCAGTCGGCTGAAAATCTCAGCGCCTTAAGGGCGTTCATATAATCCACAAACTCAATGTTTGTGCAGTACCAAATGTCAGGCTTGCCAGACATCATTTTGCAGAACTCCTCTATAGGCTCCCAGTTATTGTCTCTGTCAAATTCGTAGCTGTGACCCCAAACGTACATAAGGTGAGGGCGGTTCTTATAGGGCTGTTCCAAAAATGCCTTGCCCAAAGCCAACAAATCCTGATTGTGGTGGCAAGTGCCCTCCCAGCGCAAAAAGTCTTTGGGGATTTTGAAATCGTGTGTTGTTTCCACTGCACGGCAGTATTCTATTCCGCAGCTTTTAAGAATAGCCACAACCCTGTCGTCATAAAGTCCGTTGGGGTAGCTCATACCTCTGACAGGGTAGCCTACAAGGCTTTCCAAGCCCTCTCTGTCTCTCATAACCTCTCTGACAATGTTCTCCGAGGGGGAAATCGAAAGAGACTGGTGTGTCAAGCCGTGAGCCGACACCTCGTGACCCTTATATAACTCCGCAAGCTCCTCAGCTTCAATTCTCTCGGGTCGGGGCAGAAGCCCGTAGTTTACGTGAAAAGTGCCTCTTATTCCGTACTTGTTGAATATGGAAACAAGTCTGCGGTCGGGGGTTTTTCCGTCGTCATAGCTCATTGTAAGAGCCTTTCGTGTGTTGTTGGGAAAACGGTCAAAATTAATCATAAAATACCTCCTTAAAAATATTTTGTCTTTCTTCAATTATAAGGTTTTGAGGGAAATTTTTCAATAAGAACAGGTCGAAATTTTTTCAAATATAAGCGACCTGTTTTTGCAAAATATACAGCTTCTCTGTGATAAGCTTTAAAGAACATATACTATATTACATATGAGGAGCTGTTGAAGATGAAAAACGAACTTAAGACAAACATAAAACAGATCGGCTCGATACCCAAGGGCAACGCCGTCTACATTGAGGACTATGTTATGACCTTTATAAAATATATGGAGGAACGCCGGGTCTGTGATGAGCTGATTTTTCTGCTTTTGGGCAAAACCTCTGAGCAGGATGGGGGGGAAGCCCTTTTTATAAGCGGAGCGGTTGAGGGGACTGACCTCACTAAAAAAGGCTCAATCAGCGTGTTTTCTCCCACAGGGTGGGAAGAAGCAATTAAGCGGAAGGACAAGTTCTTTCCCGACCTTGAAATTGTCGGGTGGGCATACGTTCAGCCGGGCTACGGCGATTTTCTGAACGAAAGCCACACAGCCTATCACTTGGACACATTCAAAAAGCCCTTTCAGGTGCTTTATATAACCGACCCATTGGATAAGTCTCAGGTTTTCTACCGCAAAAGGGGCAAGGCGGAAGAGCTTATGCCCATAAACGGCTATTACATATATTATGACAAAAACGAGCCTATGCACGAATATTTGTTAGAGGTGAAAAAGGAAGCGGCTCTGACCGAGCCTAAAAAGGAAAATTTGACGGAAGAGGTGGACAGCCTGATCGGGGCAAAGCTGCGGCGGAGAAAAATAAACCAAAAGTCACCCTTTAATTTTTCGCTGCCCTCACTGCCTAAAATAATAAGGGACACTAAGGAACAGGAAACAACAGATACCGGGGAAGAAGCAGAGGGCAAGGCAGTTCCTCTTTTGGGCTATTTAAGCTTTGCACTTCTGTTTGTGACGGTTATAATCGGCGGAGGACTTCTGAAAAGCAATTCCAGAATAGAATATCTGGAAAAACAGGTTGGGTCGCTGGGGAAAAACTATATTGCTTTGAGGGAGAATGTTGAAAATACGGAGAAGTCAATAGAGGTGTTTGCTCAGGCGGAGGAAGCCGCCGAGCCTATGACCGAAGCCGTGACGGAAAAGCCAACGGAAGCAGTGACCGAAGCCGCCGAAACAGCACAGACAGCACAGGCACAGCCCGAATACAGAGAATATACCGTTCAGTCGGGAGATACTCTTTTATATCTTTCGAGATATTTCTACGGAACAGAGGACAGAGTAAGGGATATTATGGCGGCTAATAATATGACAGACGCAGATAAGCTTATAGAGGGGAAAAGTATAAAAATTCCTCAATAAATAATGGCAATTAATGGAAAAACAGTTGACAATTTCCTTAAAATGTGATACTATTAATATAGCTTTTTGAACGACAGGTTTTAAAAGCTATATTTTTTGCCTTTATGGTTGCAAAAATGAAACCGATTCAAAAAAATAAAATTCAAACGGGGGATAACTATGACAAGACAGGAAGCAGTCAGGAGACTTAAAAACTGGGGCGGTTATATTCAGATTATCAACGGAATTGAAGAGGAAATAAGAGAGATGAGGCTGAATATAGAGCATAACCGTCATCTTAGGGCAGTGAGCTTTGACGGTATGCCCAAAGGTTCGGGAATACATAAGCCCACAGAGGAAACCGCAGTTAAAAATATAACCCTTCTTCAGGAGGATATAGCTGCGGCTGAAGACAGAATAAGAGCCGAAAGAGACAGAAAAGCCGAGGTTGACGGCTTTGTGGGAAGCCTTGACAGGCTTGAACAGAAAATTTTAAGGCTCAGATATATTAAAAAGAAAACCTGGCAGTATATTTCTATGAATGTTTATTTGAGCCTGAGACAGTGCTACAGAGTGCATAACAAAATTTTGGAGCTGATGTGTGAAAAATTTGATGAGCAATAAAAAAAGTTGACAAAAAATTATTTTTAAAGTAAACTTATAATCAAGATTAAAACTGAAAGCATTTGTTGAATATATGATGGGAGACAGCAATGGGACGAAAAATAAAAAACATACTTAAATTTGTAATTTTGCCTTTATTTATACTTTATGTGATTTTGACCTTTTTCCCCGTTGCTGACCCTTTTAATGTTTTTATGGCAAGAATTACCGCACACAAATATATGAAGGATACATATAATCAAGATATTTCAATTCGTGAGACTGAAGGCAATTTAGCAACATATATAAAACCACGGGGCTTATGTCAAAGTATATTGCAGCTTAAAAGAATATCCGGATTTTGACTTTGTAATATCTGTGAACAGGGGAAGCTTTTCCGTTCGGAGCTGCTCATATGCCGAAAATGCGTTCGAATATGCTGCAGCAAGATATATTTATAAGCCTTTGGAGAATGCCTTCGGCGAACAGGTCAATATTAATTACGAATGGATATATCCGCCGGATAAAAATTCATTTAACGCTTTCAGTGACTTTAACTCAGAAGCTCTTAAAGGCAGAGATATAAACGATGTTTCCATAAACGATTTTGAAGGCATTATAGAGGGCTGTGAAATAAATGTTTATGCAAACACTCTGTCTGGAGAATATGAGCCCGATTCTCAAAAAATATATGATTTTGCGGAATACTATAAAAGCATTCTGCCGGGTAAGGACTGTAACTTTACAATCAGACTTAAAACAAAGGACGGTCTTTCATCAAAAGAGGTTTCATTTTCATTAAATGAAATAAACAGTCCCTTGGATATTGAAGCTATTACAGGTGCATAAAAAACCTCTTTGCAAGCTTTATTAAAAAAGCCGGCAGAGAGGTTTTTTGGTTTTCAGGCATAAAGACCACGCCTGTAAAATATAATATTTAAAGACATAAGAGAACGGGTGGTTTTCTTATGTTTCCTACAGTTTTATCAAACGGCGTTATGAGTGAAGCCGGCAATTTTACAAATAGGGATTTCGGTGACGCTGCCTACCCAGCCGTTACAGCAGCAGCCTTTTCCGCCGCCTCTGTTATTGGGAAAGCCCGAAAAGCCATTGTTTCTGCTGCCTGTGCAGCTGCTGCCCAAGGGACAGGTGGGTGGTTGACCGAAATCGGTAATAAGCTTAATTGTGCAGTCGGTAACAGATGCCAAAACTCCGGTGAAGCCCTCGCCGGAAAGTCCTCCGCTTGTTGTAAAAACAGTTACTGTCTGACCTATAAATTTTCTAATGCTTTCAACAAGTGAACATTCATGCATTCTGTTTTCCTCCCTTCGTCTTTTTTATAGTACATACTATGGCGAAGGGAGGAATTTTGTTACAAGATACTTTAGACTTGCCGCAAAAAAATATATACGTTTTTGCGAAATATTTAGATAAAACCGCCGTCGGCTCTTATAATTTGTCCGTTTATATATGAGGCTTTATCCGATGCCAAAAAGCGTACAAGCTCCCCAATTTCCTTGGGTGAGCCGAACCGCATTAAGGGAATTTCCTCCGCAAGTTCATTTTTTTCCTCAGCCGAAAGAAAGCCGTTCATTTCCGTCTCGATACAGCCGCAGCTGACGGCGTTTGTTCTTATTCCGCAGGGACCTAATTCCTTGGCAAGGGCTTTTGTGAAGGAGTCAACAGCTCCCTTTGAAGCGGAATAAACCGCTTCGCATGAAGCCCCGGACTGACCCCACATTGAAGAAATGTTAATAATTACGCCCTTTTTTTGTGAAATCATATGGGGAAGAACCGCTTTCGTAAGGTTAAACATTCCGAAAACGTTTACGTCAAAAAGCCACTTCCAGTCTTTATCGGGCATATCCTGAAAAAGCCCTCTTAAGCTTATTCCGGCGTTGTTTATGAGAATATCCACACCGCCGAATTTATTATTTATTTCATCAACCGCCGAATTTACGGCATTGATGTCTGCAACATCGAACTGAAACCCCGCTGAATTTGGGCTTGTTTTCTTTATTTTCTCCAAAACCTCATTCATTTTATCTACATTATTTACGCAGTTTAGAATTACGTTATATTCGGGAGCGGCAAAGCTTTCAGCTATCGCCCTTCCTATTCCCCTTGATGAACCTGTTATTAAAACAGCCTTTTTTGAATTATCCCACTTCAAAACAGCTTCCCCCTATAAACTCTCTTACAAGAGAGGTTGCCGGAATATTGTCATTATCCACTGCAAGAAAATAGTTAAAAAACTTCAAAAGACGCTTGGCTTCAATACGTTCCGGGCAGTCTTTGGGAACGGCATAAAGCAGGGGCTCAGCCCAAACCTTAAGAGCCGCAAGCTCATAAACAAGGGATGAGTTGAAAATAATGTCTGCGTCCTCCTGATAGGGGAAAATATTCTTTTCTTCTCCACGTCTAACCCCGGGCCACCATGAAATTGTGGTTTTTGCGTCTGTTCCTCTGGTTCTTGAGTCTCTTACAATTCGCCTTATAAGTCTGCCGTCTGTTGTGGGAACTCTGTTTCGCTCGTCTATGTTAAGCTGTGTCAAAGGGCTTATATAGATTTTGAACTTGGCGTCCTCAGGCATAAAGTCCGAAAGCAAGCCGTTTAAGCCGTGAATACCCTCTATGACAAAAACGTCATTGTCTCCCATTTGAATGAAATTTCCGTTAAATTCCCTTTTTCTGACCTTAAAATTATAGTGTGGAGCTTCTATTCTTTCTCCACGAAGCAGTGCTTCCATATTGTTTCTGAAAAGGTCTGTGTCAACGGCTGAAATGTTTTCTCTGTCGGGGTCGCCGTTTTCGTCTAAGGGAATTTCATCGTAATTTCTGAAATAATCGTCCAGTGAAATGGGGTGAGCCTTTAAGCCCAAGGAGCGAAGCTGAATTGAAAGCCGTCTTGAAAATGTTGTTTTGCCTGATGAAGAAGGTCCTGCAATAAGAATAAAGTGGCAGTTAGGCTTTCCGGCAATTTTATCGGCTATTTGGGCAATTTTTCTCTCCATAAGGGTTTCCTGTGTTACTATAAGCTCCGGCAGCTCGCCTCTTACGATTTTGTTGTTCAGGTCAGCCACTGTTTCAACTCCCATTTTTTTGAGGTCTGAAGAGGCTTCTCTCAGTGCCTTGAAAATTTTGGGCTTAGGAACAAACTTTCCTACCTTATCGGGGTTGTTTTTGTCAGGCAGATTTAAGGTCAATCCCCCCTCGTATGGAGTTACGGAAAAATGCTTAATATATCCCGTTGAATTGACCATAGCCCCAAAGTAGTAGTCGTCAAAACCGCCTATGCTGTAAATATTGACTGCCGACGCACTGCGGAACTCCAAAAGACGGCTTTTGTCATACATTTTATAGCCCTCGAAAAGTGTAATTGCGTCGTCCGTCGCCATAACTCTTTTTTTGATTTCTATGTTCTCAGCGGCGTATTCCTTCATACGCTTTTCAACCTTTTGCGCAAAGTCTGCGTCTGCATTTACGTCTCCCGAAACCTCTACAAAAAGACTTGAGCCTATGTTGTAAAGCACCTGAACCTTTTCTATGCAGTCGATGCCTGCTACATCATAGATAGCCTTCATCATAAGAAAAACCGTGCTTCTGCGGCAGCAGTCTCTGCCTATGGGTGTGTCGGCGGTTATGGGCGTAAGACGCATATTTTCCTTTATGGGAGTATGAAGCTCCTTAATTTTTCCGTCCGCTTCAAAAAGAACAATGTCATATTTAAAGTCCTTTTGAATAAGCTTGGCTGCGTCTGAAAGCTTTTCGCCTTGTTTAAATTCCGTTTCCTTTCCATTTAAAAAATATTTGGGCAATATAATCCCTCCTTAAAAAGTCAACTGTAACTGAGTTTAAGTTTCCGAAAATGCTCTTTTTAATATTTCCTTTATTTGATCAAGGCTTTGAACCCTGTTGATTTCACTTCTGGCGTTTGCCGCTCCCTTTGTTCCCTTAATATAATGACATAGGTGCGTTCTCATTTCTCTTAAAGCCACATATTCCCCCTTAAGCTCTGTTAAAAGCCTTGTGTGGAGCAGTGCTGTTTCAAACCGTTCCTCATGTGAGGGTGGGGCGAGGTTCTCCCCTGTTTTAAGATATGCTTTAATCTCTCTGAATATAAAGGGATTTCCCATAGCGGCTCTGCCTATCATAATTCCGTCACAGCCTGTGGTTTTAATCATATTTTCCGCCGTTTTGCCGTCTGTAATGTCGCCGTTTCCTATAACGGGAATTTTGACTGTTTTCTTAACCTGTCTTATAATATCAATATCCGCTTTTCCGCTGTAAAACTCGTCTCTTGTTCTGCCGTGAACGGTTACGGCGGCGGCTCCGCTTTCTTCACAGATTTTGGCTATTTCACAGGCATTTGCTTCATTATAGCCTTTTCTGATTTTGACAGTCAGGGGAATAGTCAGAGCCCTTGAAACTGTCTCAACGATTTTCCCCACAAGAACGGGGTTGTTCATAAGGGCGCTTCCCTCGCCGTTTTTAACTATTTTCGGCGCAGGGCAGCCCATATTTATGTCGATTAGACTGACGCCTTCCGCTTCAAGCCGTTTTGCAGCTTCACTTAAAATCTCGGGCTCTGAGCCGAAAAGCTGAACACAAAAGGGGTTTTCATTTTCGGCTTTTGAAAGCAATATTTTCGTGTTTTTACTGTTGTAAATAAGCCCCTTTGCGCTGACCATTTCCGTGTAGGAAAGGTCTGCCCCCTGTTCCCGACAGATATACCGGAAGGATCTGTCTGTGAAGCCTGCCATAGGGGCAAGAAAAACATTTCCCTCTGTTGAAAGTCCGCCTATTTTCATAACTTTTCACCCTTTATAAATACCCTGAACCAAAGGTTAAGCTTTTCAATAAGCTCTTTTTCTTCTCTTTCCAAACGGCTGCACTCTAAGCCTGCGCCTATTTCGTCAAAGGCAAAGTCGTTTTCCTCCGCCCTTGTTTCAAAATAAATTTCACCGTCGTCATAAAAGCCCATTGTGAAAATGCAGTGAAGCTTTTCAGCCAAAGTAACCACCTTTATGCGGATTTCTTCTTTAACCTGTTTGGGCAAATCCTTATATTTATCGTTAAAATAATATTTCTGCTTATATACGCTGGCGGCACAGATTACGCTTTTACTGTATTCGTTTTCATAGTCACTCATTGAAATACACCTCTTACGGAAACCTCACCGGAGCGGAGAGTTAATAAGCTTCCGTCATTCTGTCTTACTATAAGACTGCCGTCGGCGGCAATATCCTCCCCTACAGCAATAATTTCCTTATTGTCATAAACTGCCTTAAGCTCTCTGCCTATGTTTATGCAGTCTGCCTTATATTCCTCCAAAAAAGGAGCAAATGAGCCGCTTTCGCAGTAGGCAATGTATAGCTCTTCAAAATTGTTAAGTACGGCGGCTAAAACGTCCTTCCTTAAAAATGTTTTGCCTGTTTCAATATAAATCGATGTGGCAATATTTTTGAGATCGTCGGGAAATTCCTTATTGCTTACGTTTATGCCTACTCCGCAGATTACATATTTTATGTCTCTTTCTTCCGTAATCATTTCAACCAATATTCCGCAGACCTTTTTTCCGTTTATGATTATATCATTGGGCCACTTTATCATACTTTCCGCACCGCAGAGGGTTCGAAGGGCTTTGTTTACAGCAAGCCCCATAAGCAGAGTTAAATTGGGAGCAAGCTCCGGCGCAAAATCGGGACGGAGAACTATGCTGAAGGCAATTCCGGCTTTGGGCTCCAAGGTCCAGCTTCTGCCCCGTCTGCCCCTGCCGAGACGCTGTTCCTCACAGATACACAGTGCACCGTCCTTACAGCCCTTTTCGGCGTGTCTTTTAAGCAAATCGTTTGTGGATTTAACCTGCCTTTGGCTGAAAATTTCTCTTCCTATAAATTTTGTGGTTAAAGCTTTGTCCACCTCGTTGGGGTTTAAAATATCCCCTTCGGCTATAAACCTGTGACCTCTATTTTGTATGGAGCTGATTTCATAGCCCTCTTCTCTTAAAACGTCTATATGCTTGGCAACGGCTGCACGGCTTATGTTAAGCTTTTCGCCTATGCTGCTGCCGGAGATAAAGCCCGTCTGTTCCTTTAATATTTCCAAAATTTTATATCTGACCATCATAAAAATCACATCCTTTATGATTGATTATATAATATTATTTTGTTAAAATCAACAAGTTTAAGGAAAGTTTAACAATCCGAGCATAACAGTCTATATATTTTATATATTTCAAATATTCCTAATTTTAAAAGTCTCTGAAGAGTTGGTTTTACCTTTCAGAGACTTTTTGATGTGATATTTTTATTGATTAGATTGTGTTTATAAGCAGGCTGTCAATTTCATCTAAGCTCGGTTCTGTTCTGCTTTGTTTTTCTTTAGTATAATCACCATAACCCAAATTATTTTGTGCTATAAACTTTGCTGCACCAACAACGCCCAAACATTCTTCCAAAGCTTTAAAACCTGCCGCCTGTATTTCCATAGGACTGTTTAAATTAACCTGTACCATATTAAAACACCTCCAATATAAATTTTAAGGGATTCATAACCTTAACACTCAAATCCAATTTGTCAGCCATCTTTTCCAATTTATCATCGGTAGTCAGCATAATCAGCATTCGCAGCAACAGCGGAAGCAATATGAAGGCTGTCAAATTCCCTTATTTTTGACTTTTCCATATGTTTGTCACTCCTACATTATCTATTTTTATTTTACAACAATTCCGCTCTCTTATCAAGATGGTTTTTTGATTTTGTTCAATAAAAAAATAAATTTAACTTGACAGCATTCAGGCTTTGTGTTAATATATTTTAAAGACGCAGAACGTCTTTTTTTGTGCCGCATTTTTTGCGGCTGATGAAACTAAAACATTATTTTTGAAAAAGGCAGGTGAAGGGTTTTGAGGACAAGAATTACCTTGGCATGTACCGAATGTAAACAGCGTAATTATAACACTATGAAAGACAAGAGAGTACATCCCGAAAGAATGGAAACCAAGAAATATTGCAAGTTCTGCAATAAGCACACTACTCACAGGGAAACCAAATAATAAAGCTTTCTCTGAGATGACCTTTTTACAGAAAGGGGTATCTTAATCTAATGGAAGAAAAAAACACCAAAAACGTAACAGTAAAAGAAAAAGGCGCTGCCAAACAGTTCTTTAACAGACATATGGGCGAATACAGAAAGATTATTTGGCCCTCAAGAGAAGAGCTTATTAAGCAGACCATAACAGTTATTTGCCTTTCACTTATTGTAGGCGCTATTATTTGGGGATATGACGAAATTTTCGAACATCTCTACCGTGCGCTTATAAGCTTAGTGAAATAAGTTTTATGGGGGTTAAGTAAAATGGAAAAACAGGAACCCAAGTGGTATGTTATTCACACATATTCGGGATATGAAAACAAGGTAATGACAGATATTGAAAAAACCGTTAAAAACCGCGGTATTCAGGATATGATCTGCGAGCTGCATATCCCCGAGGAAGAATATACCGAAATTAAAAGCGACGGCACAAAAAAGACGGGGCTTCGCAAGAGGTATCCCTGCTATGTTTTTGTTAAAATGATTTTAACCGACGAAACATGGTATCTTGTAAGAAACACAAGAGGTGTAACCAGCTTTGTAGGCACAGACTATTCAAAGCCTCAGCCCCTTTCGGACGCAGAGGTTCGCTTTAACGGGCTTGAAAAAGCCGTTGTTGTTAAGTTTGACCACAAGGTGGGCGATTCGGTTCTTATAAATGATGGGCCTTTTAAAGACTCCGCCGGAACTATTAAAGAAATTAATCTTAACAAAAAGACCGTTGTTGTAATGATTTCCATATTTGGCAGAGAGACCCCCGTTGAGCTTGACTTCGGTCAGATCACAAGAATTGACTGACCTTAGGACTTTGTCAGAGAAGATGCGGACGGGCGCTGTCCGCAGTGGGAGGGAAAATCCCGCAATTACCACATTTATAGGAGGTGCCGATAATGGCAAAAAAAATTCAAGGCTATGTAAAATTACAAATTCCCGCAGGCAAGGCTAACCCTGCTCCCCCCGTTGGTCCCGCTTTAGGTCAGCAGGGCGTAAACATTATGGGCTTTTGTAAGGAATTTAACGAAAGAACAAAGAAGGATATGGGTCTTATAATTCCCGTAGTTATTACCGTATATCAGGACAAGTCTTTCACATTCATTACAAAGACTCCCCCTGCTGCTGTTCTGCTTAAAAAAGCAGCCAACATTCAGTCAGGTTCGGGCAAGCCCAATAAAGAGAAGGTTGCTACCGTATCTTATGAGGACGTTAAGAAAATTGCCGAAACAAAAATGCCCGACTTAACAGCTGCAAATCTTGACGCAGCTATAAGCATGATTAAGGGTACGGCAAGAAGCATGGGTATCGTTGTTAAGGAATAATAAGGTTTTACATCATTTCCTTAAACTTTTCATTTCAGTGGGAGGGTAGGTATCTTCCCGATATTACCACATAAGGAGGAACTTAATTTGAAACGAGGCAAAAAATATCAGGAAAGCGCTAAGCTTATTCAAAAGGCAAAGCTTTATGACCCGAATGAGGCAGTTGAGCTTGTTAAAAAGACAGCTTCAGCTAAATTCGATGAAACTATAGAAGCACACATTCGTTTAGGTGTAGACTCAAGGCACGCAGACCAGCAGGTCAGAGGTGCTGTTGTACTTCCAAATGGTACAGGTAAAGTAGTTCGTGTATTGGTTATTGCCAAAGGTGACAAAGCTGACGAGGCTGAAGCAGCAGGGGCAGACTATGTAGGTGCAGAAGATATGATCGCCAAAATTCAGGGCGAAAACTGGTTCGACTTCGACGTTATCGTTGCAACACCCAATATGATGGGTCAGTTAGGTCGTATCGGCCGTATCTTAGGTCCTAAGGGACTTATGCCCAACCCCAAAGCAGGAACAGTAACTATGGATATTGCAAGTGCCGTTAAGGAAATTAAAGCAGGTAAGATTGAATACCGTCTTGACAAAACAAACATTATCCACGTTCCCGTTGGCAAGGCTTCTTTCGAGGCTAACAAGCTTCTTGAAAACTTCAATACCCTTATGGGCGCAATTATAAAGGCAAGACCCTCGGCGGCTAAAGGACAGTATCTTAAGTCAGTTGTTCTTACAGCTACTATGGGCCCCGGCGTAAAGGTTAATCAGGCTAAAATCGGCGGTCAGAACAGCTGATTGATATAACCTTTAGCCAACTTAAATTAATTTAAGTTAATAATTTCGTAAACGATAAAAAACCTCCGCAGCGACTTTGCGGAGGTTTTTATGTGTAATGAAACAAAGCTAAAAACAGAGGTTTTCAAAAACACATATTCACACTTATAAAAAACCGATATTTTCGGCTTTTAGAAAACTTTTTGTTGTTTTATCCTCAGCCTTATGTTATAATTTATGTAGAATCCTTTTAAGGATTTTGGCAGAGAGAACCCGAAAAACATCGGGTAACATAGACAGTTTTCCATCAGGAAACTGTTGAGAATTTATTCTGTCACAAAGAGGACTAACTGGAACCCGAAAGAAATCGGGTGGGCTACAGCAATTTTTTCAAAGAAAAAATTGCTGTAGCCCACTTTTGCCGTACCGGAAGTTGTCTTATAGTATTCTACCGGAAAACTGCCTTGTGGAATCGAATGTCTTCTCAGTTCACGGCAAAAGTTCTGAACACGGTTATTCCTCACCTACCTATTGCATATGGAAGAGGTGTTGCTTATGATTTAAGCAGTTATCTTCGGGATTATGTCAAAGTGTTCAGAATTTTTCCTTGCGGAAAAGCCGGTCTTTTAGACCGTCCCGACCTCTTTCGGGTTCTGGCTGTCGGCATAGCCGACTGAGAGGTGAAATTTACCCTCTCATTAATCATCACTTGTAAACGTAATGGGAATAATCATCTCCGGTAGGAAATTCACCTCATAATGGTATTTGTCAACATATGCTCCACTTCGTCGCACCAAGCTCCACACGTTTGTTTCTTTCTTACGGTCAGAAACAAGACTTAGTTCCGCTGCTGCTCCTCTTTCAACCAAAGCCTTCCGTCTTTGGTTGAGTGCGGCTTCACCGCAAGTCTCCACTGTCACAACAAGCTCGTTTTCATCGTCATTCGAGATCGCAAAATTCCCGACCATTTCAAATAAAGGCTCGTCCGTTCTTGTGTTTATCACCGACAGTCTGCGTGTTACATTAAAATTGTCCGCTGATTTTGACAGGTTATAATTTACTCTGCTTGCCTGTCTGCACCCTCCCAGCGATAAAGCCATAACTGCCGCAGCACATAAAACCGTTAATTTTTTCATTTTTTCCTCCTCCTTGACTTTTATAACAAATACGTATCGGCTTTATCCGTTAATCTCCGTTAATCCAAAGCCCTGACTTGGTTAGCTGTGCCGCTCTTTCCAGCTCCTCTGCAGTCGGCACACCCTCTTTTGTCAAAATGTCATTACATCTGCTGAAAGCTATTGTCCCAAATAATTCTCCCTTATCAATAATTCCTTTTAAGGGCTTGTTTGTGTCCTTAAGGTTAAAATGTAAATGGCGTTTACAGTTATAGGCTATTGCACTTATAACATCCAATGCTCTTAAGTCCTCTGCGGTAAGCTCCGTCTTATTAAGTACAATCTCTATACACTTTTCTAATGCCGTTTCGCCTAAAATTCTGATGTCTTCTTCCATTCCCTCACCTCCTCGTCGAACCTCGCTTTGCGCATTTGTTTTGGCATAAATGCCGAAACAAGATGTCGCCTGCGGGTTCTCCTCTTTCGGCGAAAGCCTTACCTTTCGCCGAGTGCGCCTGCGGCGCATTTTAGGCTCCCCTTGAGGGGAGCTGCCGCTGAAAGCGGCTGAGAGGTGAACAAGCTCCTCTTCATCAAAGCTCTGGCTGCCAAAAGTTCTGTCAGAGCTTTGATTTCTCTAATTCTCGGATCAGTCAAAGTTCCTTTGCTGTTTTCTAAAGCTTTAATTGACTTAATGTTCCTCTCTGTCAAAAGTAAAATAAGCTCATCTATTTTTTTCAACATACTATCACCACCTTTCGTCGCAAGTTCCTTTTCTCTGTCTGTCATTTTAAAAACCTCCCTGTTTTTATACTGAATTGTGATTTTTATCTTGCATATTCAAGATTTTTATATTATAATATTGTAATTAAGGCAACGCCGAGCCAAGCCCACGTCACAGCTAACGTGTGGAAGGTGTTCAGAACTTTTGCTGTCGCAAAAGCCGCCTGCCTTGATTTTTTCAAAGAAAAATTCAAGGTCGGCGTCCCGATTTCTTTCGGGTTCCAAACGACTGGACACGGAGCAGCCGACCCACTATCGGCTGAAGGCACAGTCTGAACTCACAGGTGACTGTGAGAGTTATGCAGAAATGACATAACCCGCATTTATGCGAAGTAACAAATTTGAAATATCACAAAGAAACCTTTCAATTACAATTCAAGATTTACTGGTTTTGGAGAATTAGATAATAATTACTCCTTAACCCTTGATGACAACTGGAACAATTCTTCACATATTTCCACTCCCACAAACAAAGAAAGTATCCTTAAAGATACAGAAAAGTTAAACAAGGAGTTGGTGAATATTTGCCCTGTTACAGAGTAATCTGTAATTTGCACTCCGTAAACTCTCAGAACTTTTGCTTACGCAAAAGCCGCACTTGCCTTGATTTTTTCAAAGAAAAATTCAAGGTTGGCGTCCCGAACTCTTTCGGGTTCCGGGCGAAAACCTTAATTTACAATATTATACTGTCTTGCCGTCCGCAGGCGGTTTTCAGACTTTGCCTTCATATCCATACAATTCATTCGGCATTATGCTTAACGCTTCGCATATTCTCGGAATATCCTCTCCGTATATCGCCTTTCTGCCCTTTAACATATCATTAAACGCCTTCCGGCTTATACCCCGCTTTGTTGGCAACCGCCGCTTGTATAAGCATTTTCTGTTCAATGATTTCATAAATTCTGTCCGTAAGCTTCAAATTCCCTCACCCCTCACTTATACAGCTCCGCTACATCAACCTCAAATGCCTCAGCTATGTCTTTCCCCAACACCATCGTCGGTGTCTTTGACCCTCTTTCAATCTGCCCTATCATTGCCTGCGTAACTCCCACCTTGTCCCCCAGTTCCTGCTGGGTTAAGTTTCTCTCTTTTCTCAGCTTCTTAATGTTCTCTCCAATGCTCATTTTCTCACCTACCTTTTTCCGTCTTGCAATCAGTAATTTTTTGTTATATAATTATAACCGTGATTATGCTATAGCTATGTTAAGACAACGCCGAGCCAAGCTTGCGTCACAAGTGACAACAAGAAGGTGTAACGATCGGACACGGAGTAACCAATTGCCGTTGGTTAAAGGCACGGTCTGAACTCACAGGCGACTGTGAGAGTTATGCAGAAATGACATAACCCGTATTTATGCTCAGTAACAAATTTGTGATATTAGCAAGAATTTATTTAACAAATTACATAAATCTGTAACATTTGCCGAATTAGATGATTTTCGTCTGAATCAAAGATTGGAAAATATCTCTCTGCTAATAAGGGAAATAACATAACAGCTACTGTTCGCATTTATACGAAGTAACAAATTTGAGATATAAACAACAAGAATCTTTTCAGTTCCATTACAGATGAAACATCAGCATTCTCTAAGCCTTTAGGAGACGCTTCAAATCTTCGTAAGGCTCTCGGTCTTGAAACCTTAGGTTCTATAACTCGTATCTACTCTCCCTCAAATGACGAAAGTATCTTGAATGATACAGAAAATTTCCACAAGGAGATGGTAAATATTTGCCCTACTGTGAAGTAATTCACAGTCTGTAACTCCGTAAATTCGGCGAAAGTCTTAACATAGCTATAGCATAACCTCGTCGATTGGCGGCTACTCAGAACTTTTGCTTACGCAAAAGCGGCTTTCAGCCGCCCGAACTCTTTCGGGTTCCGGGCGCTTTTTTTGCAATCAGACGCTTTTTAGGTTATAATGAAAGTGTAATTTATAACCTCGTCGGGTCAAACTCCGTTCGTTTGCTTCCGTCACTGCGTGCCGAAAGCAAGACTATACTCCGTTGCCCCTCCTCTTTCAACCAAAGCCTTTCGTCTTTGGTTGAGTTGCGCCTACGGCGCTTTTTTTTATTGCAATAAGTCGCCGTTTAGTGTATAATTAACTTATCAATTATAACCGTGGTTATATTCTATCGCACAATTGTGAGAAAGTCAATAGCAAAATCGCGCTTTCCGATGATTTTATTAGAATGTAACAAAAAGGGGGGAACTATTTTGTACAATTCTCACGATTTAGCGATTGCCATAAAAGAGACTGCAAAACAAAAGAATGTAATTATTAAAACTATGCTTCAAGAGTGTGGCTTAGGTACTAACACTATGTCATCGTTATATCATGGCAAGTCTCTTGCTTTTGACAGCTTAGCACGTATAGCCGACTATTTAGAATGTTCGGTTGATTATTTATTGGGCAGAGTTGATACTTCCGAGCTTAATGCAGATGTGGTTTTAAATGAGCCTGAGAAGAAGCTGTTGGTTCTCTTTAACCGTGTCAACATCGAGGGAAAAGAAAAAATAATCGAATTTGCCGACGATATGGTCTGTACAGGCAAATACCCCCTTCCCAAATCAAAAGAAACCATAGCCTAACCCATATCCGAATTTTGAAATAACTATAACGGAGAACACTGCACCAATGAAAATTATAGGACGTATATCGAACAATATAGAACAGCTTCTTAATCTGTCCATAACAGGCGACAAAAACATATATTTGGGTGAAACAAACATAAACCATATGGCAGTTTCTCATCCCTCCGACTATCTGAAATATAAAGATGAACTGCCTAATATATTGTCCGACCACGACTATGTTGGAATTAACCCTAAAGACAATTCCTTAGAATATGTAAAAGAATATATTGTAAACGGCGAATATGTAAAAGTAGCTGTCAGAATATCCTCCGGCAATAGGTTTTATGCCCGTTCTCTTTATGTTCTCAATAAAAACAGAGTTATAAACTTTATAAAAAAAGGCACGCTGAAAAAAACTTGACAACTTATAAATTTGATGTATAATAGAAGTGTGAAATGACATATTAATAAATAAACAAGAAGCAGAGGACGGAACGGGCAGCCGTCGCCCAAGTTGGAGATGTAGGAATGTCACCCTGCCTATTCTTGTTTTACGTTATATGAGAGTGGATAACTTCTGTTTATCCACTCTTTTTTATGTAAATAGTGTTAAAAAGAAGGGAGTGCTGATAAATATGAATTGCTTAATCAGAACTTTTGCTGAAAGCAAAAGCAACCGTAGTTTTTTAACCTCTCATAAATTTTTATAACCCTTTATATCGTCCATTTTGCTGA
>JAJPZT010000082.1 GCA_021204175.1 Clostridiales bacterium
TATATATATTATAGCATAATTTTCTGCAGTCAGCAAGGTATTTAATGATTGAATAAAAATACATAAATATGAATAATTATAAGTTAAAATAAATATTTTCAAGTAATTTTTAAAAACCACTTGCATAATATTTAAGTTTGTTATATAATACCTTTCATAACGATATACGGGAGGAACAAAAAAATGAGCGTTAATTTATATAAAAGGAATTTTCTCACACTGAAGGATTATAATAAAGAAGAGATTATGTATCTTTTAGAGCTTTCTTCTGAGCTTAAGGCTAAAAAGAAGCACGGTATATTCGAAAGAAACTTAAACAACAAAAACATTGCCTTGATTTTCGAAAAAAATTCTACGAGAACAAGGTGTTCTTTCGTGGTTGCCTGCAACGATGAGGGAGCGCATCCTGAATTTTTATCCAGAAGCGACATTCATTTAGGGGGCAAAGAGGACACAAAGGATACAGCAAGAGTTTTGGGCAGAATGTTTGACGGAATAGAGTTCAGAGGATATTCGCAGAAAACAGTTGAAACACTGGCTGAATACAGCGGTGTTCCCGTATGGAACGGACTGACAGACGAAGACCACCCCACACAGGTTTTGGCTGATTTTCTCACAATTATAGAAAATTTCGGCAAGCTTGAGGGAATTAACTTAACCTACATCGGCGACGGAAGAAACAATATGTCAAACGCCCTTATGATAGGCTCTGCAAAGTGCGGTCTTAATTATAAGGTTATATCTCCCAAGGAGCTTTTCCCCGACGAAGTCTTAAAGGCCCAGTGCGATGAGTGGGCAAAGGAAAGCGGCGGTTCTATTACGGTCAGCGACAGTGTTGACGATGTTAAGGGCTCCGACGTCATTTATACAGACGTTTGGGTATCAATGGGCGAGGAGGATAAAAAAGCCGAGAGATTTGCTCTTTTATCGCCTTATCAGGTAAACTCGGCTCTTATGGAAAAAACAGGCACAAAAACAATCTTTATGCACTGCCTGCCGGCTATAAAGGGCGCAGAGGTAACCGAAGAGGTTTTCGAAAGCCCAGCTTCCGTAGTATTTGACGAAGCCGAAAACCGTATGCACACGATTAAGGCAGTGATGGTAGCAACCCTTGCAAACAAATAAACCTGTTTTCGCAAAAATGCCTGAATTTTTTTCAAGTGTGCTAATTATTACCTGTTATATAAATGCTTTCGAAGGTCAAAATAATATCGTAACAGAGATGAAGTATTGTTACGAAAAAAACACTGCCCGATTGTTACTGAAGGGCAGTAATTTCAGGAGGTATTTATTATGGCAAGTAATAATAACAACAGCTCAGGCTCAGACAACAAGGTGAATGTTCCCGAAGCTAAAAAGGCTATGGAAGACTTTAAGTATGAGGTAGCAAACGAAATCGGCGTGCCTTTAAAGAAGGGTTATAACGGCGACTTAACCTCAGCTCAGAACGGCTACGTCGGCGGCTATATGGTTAAGAAAATGATTGAAGCACAGGAAAAAGAAATGGCTGATAAAGACGGCGAATAAGACTTAAGAAAAAATTGAAAACAGAAATTTAAAGAATTAAAATCTTTAAGAAGCTTAATTAAAAAAGAAAAATTCAGTTGAAAATGCTGCGGATTTTATTAATTTCCGCAGCGTTTTTGCATATAAGCATAAACTTTGGATATTTTAAGCTTATGGAAACCGACAAGGCGTCCCACGTCACGCCAAACTCCATTCATTTGCTTTCGGATAAATCCAAAAGCAACATTCATTCCGTTGCCGTTCCTCTCTCGTTGAAAACCTTAGTTTTCAACGAATAAGGAACAGTTGAGGAATAAGTCTTGTTTTCGCTTAGCGGAAACAAACAAATGAAGTCAACTGTGACGAAGGGGAGCTGTCAGCGGAGCTGACTGAGAGGTGGAGCGGTTTCTATTTTGTTAAACTGCCTTCGGAAAGGGTGAGAATATTGAAATTAAAAGAGGACATTTTATATATATTTTCGGGAACGTTTTTAATGGCTGTGGGGGTAAACTCATTTTTTGAAAGCCACGATTTGGTTATAGGCGGTGCGTCCGGACTTGCCATATTATTATCTTCATTTATATACGGAGCAAGCGGTGTCAGAATACCCCTGTGGGCATTATTCTTTTTTATAAACGCACCTCTTTTTTTGGCGGGCTTTTTTGCTTTAGGCTTCAAAAAGCTTAAAAACAGCCTTTTTTCAACTGTTTTATTATCCTTTATGCTGTGGGCGACAGGCTTTCTTCCCCAATTTGAAACAGACCTTCCCATAGCTGCCCTTTTTGGAGGAATTATAGAGGGGGCAGGCTTAGGGCTTGTTTTAAGAACAGGCTTTACAACCGGCGGCAGCGACCTTTTGGCAACAATCATAAACAAAAGTCTGCCTAAATATTCAGTTTCTTTTTTAATACTTATAATTGACTATGTTATAATTGCTCTCGGCTTTTTTGAGTTCGGTTCAATAAATACTTTTTATGCCATAATATCGGTTTATATAGCCGTTAAGGTAATAGATTTTGTTGTTTTGGGACCGGGGCTTGCCAAAGCGGTTTATATAATCAGCGACAAATCAGAAGAAATAGGCAAAGCCATTATGTCGGGCTTTGAAAGAGGGGCCACCACTCTTAAGGGCAGAGGAGAATACACAGGGAAGGACAAAAACATTATTTTCTGTATTTTGTCTAAAAAACAGGTTGTAGGAGTAAAGCGCCTTGCCTTTGACATTGACCCCCGGGCATTTATTATTATAACCTCAGCTTCGGAGGTGATGGGAGAAGGGTTTATTCCGCCGCAAAAGTCTCAGCCGTAAAATTAAATTTTTTCACAATAAAAAAAGCCGCTTCTCTTTAATGGGAAACGGCTCTTTGTTAATAGTTTATTTTTATAGCCTTACTTTTTATTATCAGAAGTCAACCTCTGTGCCGCAATATGTACAGTTGAAAAGCTTTTCCATCTGCTCGGGTGTTATTGCTCTGGGGTTGGAGCCTGTGCAGGCGTCGCCTACTGCAAGCTCGGCGATGTTTGCAATTTTTTCCTTAAACTCAGCTTCGTCAATGCCAAAGTCCTTAAGGGTCTTGGGAATGTTAAGCTTTGCGTTGAACTCGTCAATTTTGGCAATAAGTGCGTTTACCTGTGACTTTTCGGATGTTCCGCCTAAGCCCACACGTCTTGCTATGTCGGCATATCTTCTCAAAGCCTCGGGCTCGTGTGAATTATACTTAATTACATAAGGTAAGTAAATTGCGTTTGCACAGCCGTGAGGAATGTGACCTGTTGAGAAGGCTGCACCTGTCTTATGAGCCATAGAGTGAACTATGCCCAAAAGAGCATTTGAGAAAGCCTGTCCCGCAAGGCACTGAGCGTAGTGCATTTGTTCTCTTGCGTCCATATCTCCGGCATATGACTGGGGAAGATAGTCGAAAACCATTTCGATTGCCTTTATTGCAAGAGGATCTGTAAAGGGTGAGTTAAGAGTTGAAACATATGCTTCGATTGCATGTGTCAAGGCGTCCATACCTGTGTAGGCTACCTGCTTGGGAGGCAGTGTTGTAACCAAAGCAGGGTCAACAATAGCTATGTCGGGGGTAATTTCGAAGTCTGCAAGGGGATATTTTACACCCTTTGCGTAGTCTGTAATAACCGAGAAGGCTGTTACCTCCGTTGCAGTGCCGGATGTAGAGGGAATTGCCGCGAATTTAGCCTTCTGACGAAGCTTGGGGAAGCTGAAGGGTGTGCACAGTGTTTCGAAGGTTGTGTCGGGATATTCATAGAAAGCCCACATAGCCTTTGCTGCGTCGATAGGTGAGCCGCCGCCGATTGCAACAATCCAGTCGGGCTCAAACTCTCTCATAACCTCTGCGCCCTTCATAACTGTTTCAACTGAGGGGTCGGGCTCTACGCCTTCGAAAATTTTAACCTCCATACCGGCTTCTTTTAAATATTCCTCTGTTTTAGCTAAAAAGCCGCCTCTTCTCATAGAGCTGCCGCCGGTTACGATTATAGCCTTTTTGCCCTCTAAGCTTTTAAGGTTTGAAAGAGCATCTTTTCCGTAATATAAATCTCTGGGTAATGTAAATCTTCCCATATGTATTCCTCCTTTTTTATTCTTCATATTGTTAAAGTATTAACACTTTTCTTTGAGTATATTTTAACACTAACATATATCTTTGTCAACACATCAGTCTGATTTTTATACGAAATTTTTGTGAAAAATTTGTGAAATCTCCGTAAATTCAGGAGGTTTTCATTTGTCACAGTGTATACAAAATCGGGTTTAAATTTAGAATAAATCGCATTAAAAAACTCACACATTGTTAATATTTTAGCAATGTGTGAGTACAAACACCTCTCCGTCACACTACGTGTGACACCTCCCCTCAAGGGGAGGCTTTAAACTCCTTTAAGAGCTTTTTAAATCACAAACAACCCCAAATGCTCAAAAAGAATTTTTATACCTATTATAATAAGAACGCATCCTCCGGCACGCTGGGCATATTTTTGGAACATACCCCCTATAAACTTTCCTATATAAACTCCGCAGAAGGGCAGAACAAAGGAAACAACCCCTATCATAAGACAGGCAGCCCAAATACTCATTTTAAGATCAGCCAAAGAGAAGCTTATGCCTACAGCCAAAGCGTCAATACTTGTGGCAATGGCAAGCATTGTCATATGACCGACGGAAAACATTTTTTCTTCGGAGGTAGCTGTTTCTTCTTCCTCTCCGAATGTTTCTCTAATCATATTAAAGCCTATAATCAGCAAAAGAATGAAAGCAATCCAATGGTCGATGCTTTCGATATAGCCCTTAAAAATATTTGCTCCCAAATAGCCTATAAGGGGCATCATAAACTGAAAAAAGCCGAAATAAAGCCCGTGAACAACTCCGTGTTTGGGCTTAATCTCCTTTAAAGCAAGTCCGTCCGAAACCGACACCGCAAAAGCGTCCATAGCAAGGCTTAAAGCAATCAAAAATATTTCCACATATCCCATAATTTTTTCCTCCGTAGGTTTTCCCAATAGTTTTCATTGAATTTTTATCAAATTTTATCACAGAAAGCCTTTTAAGTAAAGAGAAAAAGGAAAAAATTAGCAATCACTAACCTATTTGCAGATTATCAGGTCATTTTTGTGAAATAAAAATATTACTTTTCTTTGGGGTTAAATATAAGGGCTGTCAAAAAGGCAAAAACTATGGCAGCGGTTATTCCTGCGGAGGCACTTTTAAGCCCTCCCGTAAAAGCTCCCGAAAAGCCCTTCATATCCACCTCAGACTTTACCCCTTTAGCCAGGGCGTTTCCGAACCCCGGCAAAGGAACAGTCGCCCCTGCTCCGGCAAAATCCACAAGCTTGTCATACCACCCCAAGCCGCCCAAAAGACAGCCGCAAACTACAAACAAAACCAAAATTCTGGCTGAGGTCAGCTTTGTTAAGTCTATAAGAAGCTGACCCAAAATGCAAATTCCGCCCCCGACCGCAAACGCTTTTATATAGTCCATAATTTCACCCTCTGCTTTCGATTTTTAAAAGATGACTTATTCCCATAATATTCTGCCCCTGTGAAACGCTTGTTGTGTTCATAAGTGCTCCCGTTGGTGCAAAAAGTATTTTTTTATATTCCCCTGTCAAAAGCTTTTTGAATATGTGAGAAAACACCATAGCGGAACAAGCGCAGCCGCTGCCGCCCGAGTGGGTATCCTGCTTGTCTCTGTCATAAATCATAATTCCGCAGTCCCTGTGTTTAGCTTTAATGTCACAGCCCTTTTCATAAAGCAGCTCATAAAGAAGCTCAGAGCCTACATAGCCCAAGTCTCCTGTGAAAATTCTGTCATAGTCCTCGGCGGTTGTGCCGAAATCCTTAAAATGGTTTAAAATAACCTCTGCCGCAGCCCCAGCCATAGCAGCCCCCATATTGTTGGCGTCTGTTATGCTTAGGTCAACTATTCTGCCTGTTGTAACTGCCGTTATGACAGGTTCTGAACCCTCCTTTGAAAGAACAGCCGCTCCTGCTCCCGTTACCGTAGTGGTGGCGGTCTGAGGTCTCTGACTGCCCAATTCAAGAGGAAAACGAAACTGCTTTTCGGCGGCGCAGAAATGGCTTGAAGCACCGCAGAGAACATAATTACCCCAGCCGCCGTCAATTAAGGCTGCTCCTAAAGAAAGGCTTTCCCCGAAGGTGGAACAGGCTCCGTACAAGCCGAAAAATGGAATATGAAGCCCTTCGGCGGCGTAACAGGAAGCGGCGGTTTGGTTTTGGAGATCACCGGCTAAAACATAGCTTAGCTTTTTAGGCGGCAGCGTTCCCTTTTCCAAAGCAGTGTCAAAGGCTTTTTTGAGAAACTTAGCTTCCGCCTTCTCCCAGCTTTTTTCTCCGTAGAGATTGTCGTTTGTTGTTATGTCAAAGGCTTTTGAAAGAGGGCCTTCAGCTTCTTTTGTTCCCCCTATGGAAGAAACGCTTTTTATATTTATGCCTTCTTTAAATTTAACCGAATAAAGACCTGTTTTTTCTGCCAATGAAGCCACCTACCTTACAAAATAATAAATTATGCCTACCAAAATCGATGAAAGTGTTCCGTACAGTATCACAGGCCCTGCCACAGTGAAAATCTTTGCCCCGAGCCCCAAAACAAAGCCCTCTTTTTTAAACTCCACTGCCGGAGCTGTCACGGAATTTGAAAAGCCCGTAATCGGCACGATTGACCCTGCTCCGCAGAACTTCCCTATTTTGGAGTAAAAGCCCAGACCCGTAAGCAGTGAAGCAACCCCTATTAATATAATCGAAACAAGCATATTTCGGCTTTCCGTCACAACTCCGAAGGTGCTGAAAACATTCATTAAAAACTGACCTATGCAGCAGATTATTCCGCCGCTTACGAATGCCCTTAAACAGTTTTTAAACAAGGGGCTTTTTGGAGAAGCCGCCTTAACCATTTTTTCATATTCATCCTTAGGCTTCAAAATATCTCTTTTTCCCATATAGATTGCTCCTTTACATATAATAAAACCCCGGTACAAAATAATAAAGCAGTGAACCCACAAGCTTTCCCACGGCTACGGCACAGATAAACCACCTCATACCCTGTGTCAGCCTGACACGCCTTGTAAGTATAGGCAGAATGTTCAAAACCTCAGCCAAAGACACCGCCAAAGAGCCGTAGAAAACCCCTATGCAGAAGCTCAAGAAGATTACAACGGCTTTGCCCAATGGCAGATACCAGTCGAAATAGGTGTCTGTTCCGCCGATTATTCCCCCTAAAATAATGGCTTCCTCATAGAGCTTAATATATTTCTGCGTGCCAGTTTTTTGGGCAAGCCTCGGCACAACCCCTATTATGGCAATAAACGACACCACCGCCCCGGCTACAAAAACCCCCGACCCTAAGCCTATAAGTGAAAGAGCCGCCCACTTTAAAGCCCTCATTTACTCCTCACCTCTTTTTTTGTTAAGAGTGTCGATAAGGTTGTCCGCAACCTCTTTTTCGTAAACAGACATTTCAACCTCAATGGGCGTAGGGTCGTCTGTAAGCTTCTTTCCGGAAAAGTGGTTGAAAAAAAACTATAATTCCCGCCGCAAGACCTATTGAATAGGGCAGATCAATAAGCATGGGGTTTTCTATTTTTTCATTAAAAAAGATGTAGTAATAGTTTTCGAAAACAGTGGAAATCTGAGCGTCTGAGTGAAAGCTCATTATAGCCGTTGCGGAGCCTGTCAGAAGCACCATTGACACGAAAAACACCTTTATCCACAGAGCCGGGGAAGAGCCTTTTTCCGCCTTCGGTGAATATTCTATAACTGTGTCAGTTTCTCCCAGACTGCTGACGGTGTTTCCCGGCAGGGCTGAGTTTATTTTTTCCACAATATCCAAAACCGAAACGAGATAGTTTTTCTTTTTATCAGAGGTTATTTCCAAAAGACGCAGATTTTCAGCCTGTGTCCTTAAAGAGCCTTCCGCAAAAACCTTAGCCACGTCCTTAACTCTTACAACCCCTGCCCCTGTTATATTTACCTTTTTTTCCGCTTTAATATAAATATCCATTTAACCACCTGAGAAAATGATATATAAATCTGTTTTGCTTAAAAGATATTTTTTCTTATTTGCAAAAAAATATTCCTATGCATTGAATTTTTCTCTTATGGATTTTAAAATTTTCTTTTCAAGCCTTGAAACCTGAACCTGAGAAACCCCAATCCGCTTTGAAACCTCAGTTTGGGTCTTGTCCTCATAAAACCTAAGCCGAATAAGCTCTCTGTCTCTTTCGTCAAGACAGCCTAAAGCCTGCTTTAAAATTATTATGCTGTCGATTTTGTCACTTTCGTCTCTTGCGGCAAGCCTGTCAAGCTTAAAAACAGCCTGTCCGTCGCTTTTAAAGGCTTCGGCGTCTAAAGACTCGGGCTCTCGTGAGGCTTCCATTGCCATAATTACCTCTTCCTCTCCCACGCCTAACTCCGCCGCAAGCTCCTTTGCGTTTGCTTCTCTTCCAAGCCTTTTTCTCAGCTCATCTCCTGCAAAGCGGATTTTCACCCCAAGCTCCTTTATTCCTCTTGACACCTTTATTCTGCCGTCGTCTCTTAAAAAACGCTTTATTTCGCCCATTATCATAGGCACGGCATAGGTCGAAAGCCGCACGTCCATATTTAAGTCAAACTTTTTTATGCACTTTATAAGTCCGATTGCCCCAAGCTGATAGAGATCCTCCGCTTCTGCCCCTCTTCCCGAAAATCTTTTCACAATACTCCAAATAAGCCCTGAATTTTCTCTGACGAGAAAGTCCAAGGCTTCGCTGTCCCCATTTTGAGCCTTTGAAATTAACTCCCTGACATTATCCTTATCCATAACATCACCTGAAATTTTTTGACATAAAAACCTTTGTGAATTTGCCCTTTTCAGACTCTACCCTAAGCTCGTCCGTAAAGGTTTCCATAACCGTAAAGCCTATTCCGGCACGGTTTTCAGAGGGCTTTGAGGAATAGAGAGGAGTTCTTGCCTTGACAATGTCCTCAATGCCGATTCCGTAATCCGTAACGGTTATGTAAACCCTTTCGCTGTCCGCTTCAAGCTCCATTTCGATTTTGCCTCCCTTACCCTCATAGCCGTGAACAATTGAATTTGTGACAGCTTCCGAAACGGCGGTTTTTATGTCGTCCAAAAACTCAAGATCTGAATTTTTATCCATTACGAAAGCCGCCGCCGCCAAACGTGCAAAGCCCTCGTTTTCGGAAAGCGCCGAAAATTTTATAAATGCCCTGTTTTTCATCTTTTTTCTCCTTTTCTCTGAATTGCGGATATTGCCTCGTCTATTGAGGGATAAACATCTATAATTTTTAATAGCCCCGAAACAGACAAAAGCCTTTTTATGTGGTTGGGAACGTTTACAAAACAGGTTTTCCCTCCGGCGAACAGGCTCTGCTTATATCTGCCTAAAATATAGCCTATTCCGGAGCTGTCTATAAATGTGACCCCCTTTAGGTCAAAAATAATGCTGCGTGAGTTGCTGAGCTTAAAATGTCTGTCTGTTTCCTGTCTGTGCTTTTCGATGTTGTGGTGGTCTAAGTCGCCGTTTGGGGCAGCTATGAGAATGTTGTTGTAACGGCTGAAAATAATATTCATAATAATCCTCCTAATCCAATATTTTCCACTTACTATTATAATTTAATATGATTTTTTTGCAATATGTTATAAATCGCAAGTTTCGGCAATGGTTAGCCGAAAACTTTTGTCCGCCACCAAGCTTCCCCTTTCAAGGGGAAGCTTAGCATGGAAGCTTCTCAACACCTTGACTAAAACAAGGTTTTATATTATAATATTTTTAATAAATCATATATGTACTTGCAGAAAAATCTACACACAGACGATATATAATGACAGTATAAATTTAAATCGTAAGGAGAATTGTTATGGCAGAAAAAAAATCAAAAGCTACTCTTGAAGCCAATCTTGAAATGGGTAAGGAAAAAGCCCTTAAAGCCGCCCTTGTTTCAATAGAAAAAAACTTCGGCAAGGGCGCAGTTATGAAATTAGGTGAAACAGGCAGAAACACAGGCATAGAGGTTGTTCCCACAGGGTCATTAAGCTTAGACATAGCCTTAGGCTTAGGGGGTATTCCCAGAGGAAGAATTATAGAAATATACGGTCCCGAATCAGGGGGCAAAACCACCACAGCCCTTCATATGGTAGCCGAGGTTCAGAAAGCAGGAGGAATTGCGGGCTTTATAGACGCAGAACACGCCTTGGACCCGGTCTACGCCGCAAAATTAGGTGTAGACATAGACGAGCTTTATGTTTCACAGCCCGACAATGGCGAACAGGCTCTCGAAATTGCGGAAACAATGGTCAGAAGCGGTGCAATCGACATTATCGTAGTAGACTCCGTTGCGGCTCTTGTTCCCAAGGCTGAAATCGACGGCGAAATGGGCGACTCCCATATGGGCTTGCAGGCAAGGCTTATGTCACAGGCTTTGAGAAAGCTTACAGGCGTCTGCGCAAAAAGCAACTGCATAGTCATTTTCATAAACCAGCTTCGTGAAAAAATAGGTATTATGTTCGGCAACCCGGAAACAACCACCGGCGGCAGAGCCTTAAAGTTCTATTCATCAATCAGAATTGACATAAGAAAGTCAGACCCCATTAAAAACGGCGGCGAAATTATAGGTTACCGCACTAAGGCGAAAATCGTTAAAAACAAGGTTGCTCCTCCCTTTAAAACAGCTGAGTTTGACCTTATGTTCGGCGAAGGAATTTCAAAAACAGGGGATATATTAGACCTTGCGGCTGAAGTGGATATTGTCAAAAAGGGCGGCGCATGGTATTCCTATAAAGACAGCAAAATCGGTCAGGGACGTGAAAACGCCAAGAAATATTTGGCTGAAAACCCCGAGGTCTGCGACGAAATAGAAAGAGCGGTCAGAGAATATTACGGTCTTGTAAACGACGCCGACAAGCCCCTTGACATTGAAATCAAAGAGCCGGAGGAGGCAAAGCCCGACAAAAAGACAAAAGCCAAGGCTGCCCCCAAAGAAGAGGACTTAACAGAGGACGTTTTTGACGAAGAACAGCTTGCGGAGCTTGACAATCAATGATTATAACGGACATTCAAAAGCAAAAGCACAAGGAAGGGCGGTACTCCGTCTTTATTGACGGAGAGTTTGCCTTCGGCATAGACGGGGTTGACCTTCTGTGGTATAAGCTTGAAGCGGGCAAAGAGGTTTCCCCTGAGCTTTTAAACGAAATCACCGTAACTAACGCCTACATAAAGGCAAAAAACACTGCCCTAAAATTTTTGGGCTACAGAATGAGAAGCCGAAAAGAGATTGAAGACAGGCTTAAGCGAGACGAGTTTTCTCCGTCTATCATAGAAAAAACTCTGAGTTTTTTGGAGGAATACGGCTATATAGACGATGAAGCCTTTGCAAAGGCTTATATAGAAGAAAAGAAAAAGCTTAACGGCTACGGCATAGTCCGTCTTAAGTCAGAACTTTACAAAAAAGGCATAGACAGAAAAATTATAGACAGCCTTACCGACCTTATGACGGAGGGTGAGGAAGAGCTTATAGAAACCGCCCTTTACAAAAAGCTTAAGGGCGAAAAAATCACCGACAGAAAACAGCGTCAAAAGCTTTTAGGCTATCTTTTGAGAAAAGGCTTCGGCTATGAGCCGTCTTTAAGCGTAATTGAGAAATATGAAGAATTAACCGACGAACATACCTGTGAATAAGGCAATGAGGTAAAAATTTATGACCGAAAACATTAACAAGCTGCTTAGAGAATTTAAAAACTGCTATGAAAACTGCGATTTTGAAAAAATTGACGAATTAAATAAAGAAATTCAGGGCTATTACGAAAGAAACGGTCTTACGAAAACCGAAAATTATGCACGTTATCTCTATGACCTGAGCCTATGTCAAACAGAAACGGATAAGCTCAGGGAAGCTGTTAAATCCGCAAAAGCAGCCTTTGATATTGCGGAAGAGCTGAACCTTGAAATCCTCTGCACCGCCGCAGCCACAAGTCTCGGTGTAGCCTACGGATATGCGGGAAACAAACGTCCTGCTCTTTTTTGGCTGAAAAAAGCCTATGACCTGACCTATAACCTCGTTAAAGACAGAGACTCAGAACAGCACAATCAGTGCCTTGCGGACGCCGCATTAAACTTAGGCAGTGCATACTATGACATTCGTGACTACAACAATGCTTTGGATTTCCACAAAACCGCCTTAAGGCTTCAAACCGCAGAAAACGACGACTACTGCGACAATTTAAATCTTATTGCCTATGACCTTGAAAAGCTCGGACGTTTTGACGAAGCGGCAGTTTATCTCCGCAGCTCTTTGGATATTTTAGGCAGACTTATAGGTGAAAACGACAAAGACTACGCCGCAAACCTGAGCTATTTGGCTTCCGTCTACAAAAAAGGGGGCGACTTTCAAAAAGCCGCCGTTGAATATGAAAGAGTTATAAGGCTTTTTAAACAGACAGGTCACGGCGATGATATATGCTGCGGCGAGGCTATGAACAAGGCGGCGGACATTTATTTAAAAATGGGCGACGACCCCGGGGCTTTAAAGCTGAGAAACGAAGCCCTTGAAATCTTTGAAAAAACAACAGGCACCCAAAGCCTGTTTTATGCCAACTGTTTAAGAGATATGGGGGAAATTTATTTTAACAATTCTATCTATGGAAAGGCAATAATCTGCCTTACGAAGGCTTTAGACATTAAAAAATCGATTTTTGCCCCTGCCGATCCGGAATATTTTAAAGACGCCATTCTGCTTACAAAAATTTACCTTGAAAACAAACAGCCGGATAAATCCTGTGAAATTATGGAATATCTCTTTAACAACATTGACGAAAAACACCCCAGTTACCGGGATATTCTGTTTTTCCTTGCTTCAAGATATGTTCTTACAGATACCGACACCGACAGACTCTTTGACCTTTATGAAAAATATTTGAAATTAGACCCCGACGCCACAATTGAAGAATTTTTGGAGCTTGCCTTTGACGGACCCAAAAAGCTTAAATAAAACTTCTTAAAGTTAGGCATAAAGGGAATTTTAAAAGGCGAACCGATAATCCGATCCGCCTTTTTTACTGCGCATAAAAATTATTTAAGTTTAAGGAGCAATATGTTTTATGCGGCGTTTTTAACAAATAACCTCTCAGAAGTTATCAAAATTAATACCATCTTGTCATAGGCAAATCATTGTTTACACCGTTTGAGAAAAGAATTTGGTGAAGATCGATTATGCCGTTTTTAAATGTGGCGGCGCAGGCGCAGAGGTAAAGCTCCCACATTCTGGCAAAGGTGTCGCCGAACATTTCCGCAACCTCGTCTCTGTGCTCCTGAAAGTTCTTGTTCCAGCAGAGAAGGGTTTTGCTGTAGTGACGGCGGAGACTTTCAACGTCAAGAGTGTAAAGCTTAAGCTCACAGGCTATGCTTTCGATTTCTCTTATACTGGGAACAACTCCTCCCGGGAAGATGTATTTCTTTACCCAAGGGTCGCCCGGGCTTTCGTGAAGTGAGCTTATAAAGTGCAGGAGGAAAAGTCCGCCGGGCTTCAAAATCTGTTTCATACTTGACATAAACAGCTCATAATTGTCTCTGCCTACGTGTTCAATCATTCCCACGCTTACAACTCTGTCAAACTGAATGTTTTTCTTCGGCAGGTCTCGGTAGTCCATAAGCTCAACGCTTAAATAATCTTCAAGGTGTTCCTCTTTAATTCTCTCCTCGAATTTCTTTTTCTGTTCCTTGCTGAGGGTTATGCCCAAGCCCTTAATTTTGTATTTTTTAGCCGCTTCAATGAGAAGAAAGCCCCAGCCGCAGCCTATGTCGCAGAGGGTCATTCCCTCTTTGAGAAGCAGCTTTTCAAGTATTCTGTCCACCTTGTTATACTGTGCGTCCTTAAGGCTGTCGTTTTCGGTTTTAAAATATCCGCAGGAGTAGCTCATTGTTTCGTCAAGCCAAAGCTTATAAAAATCGTTTCCTATGTCATAATGTGAGGAAACCTCTTTCTGCTGATTTTTCTTTGAAAGTGAGGTGAAAATCAGCTTTTTAAGGGATTTTCTGTCTGTTGAAAACTTATCCATCTGAGACAAGAAGCTTTCCAAAACCTCATATAAATCCCCTTCTATTTCGATGTCCTTATTCATATAGGCTTCGCCCAATGCCAAGGATGTACTTACAAGCAGGTCCTTAACCGCCGGGGTTTTGTTTATTTTAACCGAAAATAAAGGTTCACCGCTGCCTATAATGTGTTCTTCGCCGCCTATTGTTATTTTAAATGGTGCAGAATCAAACTTTTTCATAAAGCTTAAAAATTCTTTTTCAACCGCTGTCATAATAGCGCCTCCCGTAATCTTAAAAAATAATTTCAAATATAAATATAATCATAGCCGAGTTTTTTGTCCTTTAACCATATTTTGGGACAAAATTTATTCAATACTGACAGCCCGATTAATTTTATAACTATTATAGTTTTACAAAAATGAAAATTCAACAATCAAAAAAATGAAAAAATATGACGATGTCAAGGGTCGAAAAATTCGGCTGTGACAAATATGCATATCATGGGTATATAAAAAGCCCCGTAATTTTAAGGGGCTTAACGGTTTAATGATATAATGTTATTCTGTTTTTATTCCCAATTTGTCTTTGTTAAGGGCGTTTTCCAAAAAGTTGCGGATTTCATTTATATATTTCGAAATAAATTCGTCTCTTTTATCTGCTTCCGTCAGCTGTGCCGCAAGCCCGTTAGGCTCGGAAAAATTCGGTGCAGCGTCTTTCTCACACAAATAGTCCCAAATTATGTATTCATTGTCATAAGTGTGTATAGCTTTTTCCGTCAACAAATATTCCTCGGCACAGTTCTTATAGTTTAAGCTGTTTTTCTCAAACAAATTTGTTTTTGTGTCATAAAACGCAAAGCCAACGTCAAGGCGGCAGTAAATTTCTATAAAAAAGCAAAGTCTCTTATTGGGCTCAGGCTCAACATAGGAATATTTGTTCGTGCTTTTGTTAAGCTTCATCACATCATAAATTAAATAATGTGCTTCTTTAAATTTAAAGTCGATATCAGGGTAAATTTTTCCCCTGCTTTCAAGGTTAAATTTCTTTGCAACGACTTTCATTGCCTTATTCATTTCAAGCAGAAACACCTCTGCATTGTGTGATTTTGCGGCTTCAATATACTTGCCTATAAGTGCAGCCGTCTTAAATGTTTCCTCGTCGGCTGTCAGAAGCTTAACAATTTCGTCACTTTTTGCTTCTTCACTTATTCCCGTCATTTCCTTAATAACCTCCCAATACTGCCTTATTAAAGCCTTTTCCTCTTTGTCCTCTGCTTCGTTTAAAACGGCGTCAAGCCACAAAACAATGGCATCTTTCCATGATATTGCCGCATAGTTTTCGGACTTTAAAGACAAGGTTTTGTTGCCAAACTTTTTCGAAAGGCTTTCATTGGAGGGGCTTTTTCCGTAAAGTGTCAGATAATAGAGAAGGGTTTTCCTTCCGAAGTCTTTATTTCGGCTTTCGCTGTAGTGAAAATAGTCATAACACTGAGACTCTTTATCCTCTGCATATATTTTTACTTCAATGGGAATAAAGTAATTCTCTGTATACACCGCAAGGTCAATCCGCCTGTCCGTCCCGGGGATTATATATTCATTTGTTACAACAGCTTTTGAAGCAAAGCCTTCGGGCAGGTCTTTGCATTTAAGCACCATACTCAAAAAAAGCTCCAAATATCTTTCCGCTTTGGGATGACGGGCTTTATTACCTATTAAATCCCCAAGCATTCTGCACATTATGACCTCTTTATGGGAAATACCCAATATGTCAAAAACATTTATACTGTCGGAAATATCAGGGTGTGTGCTTTTATATTCACTCTGCCGAGTGTTGACCTTCTCCAAAAGCTTTTTGATTTCACTCATCTTTGGGCTTATCCTTTTTAACTGCGGTTATGGGAATAAAGGGGTCACGATCCGGCTTAGGGTCGGGCTTATTTTTGGCTTTTGCGGCGTCATAGAAATACATCTGGGAATGAATAGGCGCTTTGCCTCTTCTGTCTGTGTGGCGGTATGTTCCGTCAGGCAGCATAACCCTTGCCTTTATGGTGTCGTTAAGAGTTGTTTCCAATATGTCCGAAACCTCTTTTTTAAGGTCCTCGTCCTCTACTAAGAAAGCCGCTTCTACACGTCTGTCTAAATTTCTGGGCATCCAGTCTGCGCTTGAAAGCCATATGCTGGGGCTTCCGCCGTTTTCAAAGCGGTAAATTCTGGAATGCTCCAAAAATCTGCCTACTATGCTTGTTACACGAATAGTTTCGCTTACTCCCTCAACTCCGGGACGCAGACAGCAAATTCCTCTGACCACAAGGCGGATTTCAACTCCGGCTGATGCAGCTTCATAAAGCGCCTTTATAATGCCCTTATCTACAAGTGAGTTCATTTTAGCGGATATTCCCGCTTTTAAGCCCTGTCTTGCGTTTTGGGTTTCGTTTTTAATGCTTCTTATAAGCATATCTCTTAAGCCTGTGGGAGCAGCCGCAATTTTCTGAAAGTCCGTTGATTTCGAATAGCCTGTAAGAACGTTAAACAGCTTCGAAACATCTGCGCCGTAGGCTTCCTTAGCGGTGAACATACCCAAATCGGTATAAAGCTTAGCGGTTTTGTCGTTGTAGTTGCCTGTTCCCAAATGTACATATCTGTGTATTCCGTCGGGCTCTTTTCTGACCACCATACAAAGCTTGCAGTGGGTCTTTAAGCCAACCAAGCCGTAAACAACGTGACAGCCTGCCTTTTCAAGCTTTCTCGCCCAGTTTATGTTGTTTTCCTCGTCAAAACGCGCCTTAAGCTCTACCAAAACAGTAACCTGTTTTCCGTTTTCAGCCGCCTGAATAAGGGCGCTGATTATAGGAGAATTTCCCGAAACTCTGTAAAGGGTCTGTTTTATAGCCAAAACAAGGGGATCTTTAGCGGCGGTTTTAACGAAATTCACTACACAGTCAAAGCTTTCATAGGGGTGATGAACCAAAACGTCCTTTTCCTTAATAGTGTCGAATATTTTTTTGTCCTTGAAAGCCTTAACTGCTATAGGGGGCATAGGCTCGTCACAGAGAGCTTCACAGCCCTTTATATCCGCAATGGCAAAGCCTGCGGTTAAGTCCAAAATTCCGCTGATGTCATAAACATAGTCGGGGCTGACTTCTATTTTATCTGAAAGGAAGCTGTAGGACTTTTTGCTTATGCCCTTTTCAACCTCAAGTCTGACAGGCTCGCCCCATTTTCTCTTTTTGATTGACTGCTCGATTTCCACCATAAGGTCGTGGCGTTCGTCCTCGTCTATTTCAAGGTCTGAATTTCTGGTTACACGAAATGCCGAAACGGAAACAACCTTAAACCCGGGAAAAAGCTTGGGGGCAAAATGCTTAATCATGTCCTCGGAAAACATAAAGCTCCGTTTTCCGTCCTCGGTTTGGGGAAGCTCTATAAGTCTGGGGGTTACGGTGGGCACTTCTATAACCGCAAAGCGGTCTTCTTCGCCCTCGATTTCAACAATCAGGTTAAGGCTCTTGTTATAAACCAATGGAAACGGTCTTGCACCGTCAATAGCCATAGGCGTAAGTATGGGGAAAAGGGTCTGATCAAAATAGCTTTTCACAAAATCCTTAGCGTTAGGGTCAAGCTCCTCATATTTCTTAAAGCAAATTCCGTTTTCCGAAAGTGCGGGAATTAAGCTGCGGTTTAAACAGTTATACTGCTTTGCCACCATTTCATGAGTACGCTCGGAAATTTTCTTAAGCTGAACGGAAGGGGTAAGACCCGATGAATCGGGGGTTGTTTTCCCTGCATAAAACTGCTCCATAACGCCTGCCACACGCACCATAAAAAACTCGTCCATATTTGAAGCGGTTATTGCCAAAAACTTAAACCTTTCCATAATTGGGTTAGACTTGTCAAAAGCCTCTTCAAGAACTCTCTCGTTAAATTCGAGCCAGCTTAATTCTCTGTTTATATACAGTGCATGATTGTCAAGATCCGCCATTTTAGATCACACTCCTTTTTACAAGTACGGGCTTTATTCCGAAAACATCGGCAAAAAGCTCAGACCTTGCTGCGAAAATGAGCTTTTCAAGCTCTATGTTTTTATATGCGGAAAGGGTAATTGTAAGCTTGCTCCCTTTCAGCTTTATGTTTATATCGTCATATTTCTCGCCGTAGCCGCTGTTTACAGCTACTGCAAGGCGCAGAATTGCACACAGCTTTGAAACAACGCTTCTGTCCTCGGGGCTTAAGGAGGAATATTCCTCATATTTCATATCGGGCATAGTATTCCCGTGGAAGAAAGCTACAGCTGCCATAATCTGCTTTTCACTGTCGTCAAGCCCCACTATGTCAAGCCCTCTGATTATGTTATAAGAGTGAAGGCTGTGGCTTTTTTGGTTTATAAACTTGCCTATGTTGTGAAGAATTGCCGTCATCTGCATAAGGAAGCGGCGGCGTTTTCCCAAGCCGTGAAGCTTCTTCAGCTTGTCGAAAAGCATTAAGGCACAGGTTTCAACCTTTTTTGTATGATCTGTGTCCGCTCCGTATTTCGCCGCAATTTTCCATGCGGAAATAATTGCGCTTTGCTCAAGAGAAGCCTGAAGAGCCGAAAATCGTGTGGGGTTAAGCCCCTTTAAAACAAGGCTTTCACCGGCGGTTATAGGCAGGGCAATGATTTTTTCCGCTTTGGAATGCTTTAAGATACGGCTGCAAATTATGAGAGAGGGGGTTATAATCTCCTGTTTTTCGTGGGAAATTCCGTATTTTTCCTCCAATGAAACGGGAGATTTTTCCTTTGTCTGCTTATAAAAGGCGTTAAAGCTCTGCTTATCCGTTTCCACAACTCCGGCAGCCTGTTTTCCTCCGCAGAGAGCTGAAATAAGCTCTGCGTCCGCTCCCGTAATTATAACGCCGTTAAGGCTGTCTGGCAGCATTGTTGTTATGGCTTCGGCATAGGGACGCATATATTCCCTGACTACTTCGTGATAATTTTCTTCTCCAACCTCGTCAAACATATTGCTTAGACGCAAACCGCCGGTTTTAATAATCATTGTGTCCGTCAAAAGGGCATTTTCCATAAGTGAAATGCTTATGCTGCCTGCCCCTAAGTGAATAACCGCCGCAGAAGCGGTGTATTTTTGGGGCAGAACCGACAGCATAAGTGTGTTTATAAGATTTTTCTCTTTATTGTCGTCTATAATGTTAATGTCAATGCCCGTTTTGTTTTTAATCTGATCCGAAAAATATTCCTTGTTGGCGGCTTCTCTTACGGCGGTGGTGGCTATGGCATAAATTTTTTCCACGCCGTATTCCTTCGTGACCTGAAGAAAGCCGTTTATTATTTCGGCAGTTTTATACATTGTTTCATAGCTGATTTTTCCCGTGCGGAAGGTATCTGCACCGAGACTTAAGGGGTAGCTTAAGCCCTCGATGATTTTTATGCCGTCGCCTTTTTTCTCGCCTATTTTAAGGCGAAGCTCACTTGAAGCAAGCTCTATAACCGCTGTGATGTTTTTTTTCATAAAGGAACTTCCTCTCTATTAAAAAACTTGGTTGCTGAAAAAATTTAATTGCCGAAGCTTACGCCTATGCTCCTTGCGGAGGCTATAACGGGGCAGTCCATAGGCACGCTCTTAAGCTTTCCTGCTACCTCAGAAAGGGGAACAGGCACAACATCGTTGTTTTTCATACCTACCATATAGCCGTATTTTTCATTTTTTATAAGCTCCGCAGCCTTTGTGCCGAACATTGTGGAAAGAACTCTGTCATAGGGTGAAGGCGAACCGCCTCTTTGAATATGCCCGGGAACGGTTACTCTTACATCGTGCCATGTCTTTTTGGATATTTCCTCCGCCACTCTGTAGCCTATGGAGAAATATGAGTTTTCGGCTCTTGCGGCTTTAAACTCCTTCTTGCTCATTTTGCTTTCTTCCAAGGACAAAGCTCCTTCGGCTACAGCCACAATTGAGAAAAGCTTTCCCTCTTTTGTTCTGTTGTCGATTACGTCTGTAATTTTGTCTATATCATAAGGAATTTCGGGAATGAGTATAATATCCGCTCCTCCGGCAACTCCGGCATAGAGGTTAAGCCAGCCTGCTTTATGCCCCATAATTTCCACAACGAAAATTCTGCCGTGGGAAGTGGCTGTGGTATGGAGACGGTCGATAACGTCAGTGGCTACGTCAAGAGCCGAATAAAAGCCGAAGGTTACGTCCGTTCCCCAAAGGTCATTGTCTATTGTTTTCGGCAGTGTGACGATGTTTAAGCCCTCAATGCTCAAAAGATTGGCTGTTTTGTGAGTGCCGTTTCCCCCTAAAATAACAAGGCAGTCAAGACCCATTTGCTCATAGTTCTTTTTCATTGCCTTAACCTTGTCAACGCCGTCGTCGCCTACAATCTTCATCTGCTTGTAGGGCTGGCGGGACGTGCCTAAAATTGTTCCGCCCATAGTCAGAATACCCGAAAAGGCAGATTTTTCCATAACCTCATATTCTCCGTCTATAAGTCCCTTATAGCCGTCTTTAATTCCGTAAATCTTAACGTCTTTTCCGAAAGTGTCAAAAAGCGCCTTTGCAACGCCTCTGATAGCCGGGTTTAAGCCCTGACAGTCTCCTCCGCTGGTAAGTATGCCTATTTTTCTCATAAAACAACCTCTCCTTCTTTCTTCATTGCAGTATTTTAACACATTTTGGGGATTTAGTATACATTATTAATGTAAAATCTTTTTAAAATTTTCACACCCAAAATCCCCTAAGTGCAATTTTACCAAATTAATATTAATATTTTATTAAATTTTACATATTGATGACATTATATTTTTGATGTT
>JAJPZT010000098.1 GCA_021204175.1 Clostridiales bacterium
ATCAGTATTTTATATACGGAAAAAAGAAAGGAGCTTGATAAAAATGAGTTTAAAAAGAAAGCTTTTGGCGCTGATTTGCACAGGGGCGGTTGTTCTGACGGCGTTTAACGGAACAGTTTATGCCGCCTCTTCAGAAGATATTGTTATATTGTTTGAAAGTGACGTTCACTGCGCCGTTGAGGGTTATACAAAGCTTGCGGCGCTTAAAGCCGAGGCAGAAGAAAAAACGGATTGTGTGTCTGTTGTGTCCTGCGGAGACTTTGTTCAGGGCGGCGCAATAGGGGCGGTTTCCGAGGGAGAATATATAATCGAAATTATGAATGCCGTAGGATATGATGTTGTTACTCTTGGCAACCACGAATTTGACTATACAATTCCCACCCTTGCAGAGCTTACGGATGAGCTCGACGCCAAAACCGTTTCCTGCAATTTCGTTACAACATCTGACGGCAAAACGGTCTATGACCCCTACACAATAATTTCCTACGGCGATACAGATGTGGCTTATATAGGAATAACCACTCCCGAAAGCATAACAAAGTCCACTCCGGTTTATTTTACAGACGATAATGGCGACTACATTTACGGCTTCTGCGGAGACAATCTTTACGAAACAGTCCAAAACAGTATCGATGCGGCGAAAGCCGACGGAGCCGACTACATAATAGCCCTGTCTCATTTGGGAACGGAATATGTAACGGAGGAATGGACAGCACAGGAGGTTGCCGCCCATACTTCGGGCATAGATGTAATGCTTGACGGACGCTCCCACAGCGTTATAGAAAGCGAAACCGTCCCCGATAAAAACGGAGAGGATGTTTTGATTTCATCTGTGGGAACAAAGTTTGAATATATAGGCTGTCTCACCATAAGCGGCGGAGGGCTTTCCGCAGAGCTTATTGAAACTGCATCATATGAAGGCGAGGACGAGGCAGTCAGCAAGACTGTCAGCGATATTGAAGCAGAATATGCGGCAACAGGCGGCAGGTCAGTAGGACAAAGCAGTGTAACCCTTACAACTCTTGACGAAAACGGCGAACGCGCTGTCAGAAACGCAGAAACAAACATAGGAGATTTCTGCACAGATGCTTTCAGGATTGAGCTTGATGCAGACATAGGAATTATGAACGGCGGCGGAATAAAAGGCGACATTGCCCCCGGCGATATAACCTACAACGATATTTTGGGTATGTTCCCTTACGGAAATCTTGTGTGTTCGGCTGAGGTTTCAGGGCAGACAGTTCTTGATATGCTGGAGCACTCCGTTAGGAACAACCCTGAGGAAGCCGGAGGGTTTTTACAGGTATCGGGAATTAAATTCAGTGTAAACACAAGTATTCCCACACCTGTAATTCTTGATGAAAACGAACTGTTTTCCGGAATAGAGGGCGAACGCAGAATAAGCAATGTTGAAATACTCAACAGAGAAACAGGAGAATATGAGCCTATCGATGTAAACAGAAGCTACACAATTGCTTCAATTGAGTATTTGCTTAAGGAAAGCGGCAGCGGCTACACAATGTTTGATGATGATGAAATAGTCAATAATATGGGTATCCTCGATACTCAGGTAATAGAAGACTATATAGAAACTCTGGGCGGAACCATAGGCAGCGATTATGCCGAAACTGACAGCAGAATAAACATACTTGAATACATTCCTTTGAGAACCACTTTCGAAGCTATGGGCTGTGAGGTTTCATGGTACGCCGAAACTCCCGACTGCGCATATGTAACCATAGACGGAACCGAAGTAATGTTCAAAGACGGAAGCTCACTGATTACCTCAGACGGCAAAGACCTTGAACTTGGTCTCGAAACCTATATGGAAAACGGAGCAACATACATATCATCCGAGGCGGCAGACCTTTTAACAGGACTTTTTGCCGGAAATTAAAACACAGTAATTAAGCAGTAAAAAAAGCCATATTCCCAATTGGGAGTATGACTTTTTTTCTGTGTTAAAATTTAATTATTTGCCCTTTGCAACATAAATGGTTATGTCATCATCAAGTCCCGACAATTCGTGGGGTACTGTGCAGGCTTCATCGTCATACATTGTAGTGTAGTCCTCTGCCAGCGCAATCTTAGCAAACACACCCTTGCCGATTTCCTGTGTTTGAACCTTTTCCTCATCAGTTCCCGGGTCGGAGATCACGGTGACTGTTCTTGTTTCTTCAAGTGACATAGCGGCGGCAATTTCTACGGGTATTTCATAAACGTCGGTGTTAAAGCCGAGCTCTTGTTCACTGCTTACGTCAACATTGCCCTCGGTGTCATAATAAACCGTTGAAACATGGCTCATTTCCATTGTTTCGCTGTCAATTGTGTAGGTATATTCTTCATAGCCCTCGTCAGTGTCGAGCCTTGAGCTTACGATTATATTTCCGTCCTCTTCCGTTTGCGACAAAACCTCTTCTTCGTCGTTGTAGGTAAACATAAAGTCTTCCTTATCGGCTGTCCAATAGTCATAGCCCGATCCGTCCATAACAACATATTCGGAAACATTTCCGTCGGCGTCAAGCCCCATTATGCGGTCGGCTGTGGCAATATAAATGTCGCCGCTGTCCTCTTCGCTGACATACATATCTTTATCGGCATACTCATATTCAGTGAGATATTCTTCTCCGTCGGCATCATAATATGCTGTCTTATAATATACGTTGTCATACTTTGAAAGAAGATTATATATTTGCTCTGCTTCCGCAGCGGCTTTAAGAACATTCTCTTCGCCGTTTTCGGCTTCTTCCGATTCTTCCGAAACCTCCGCTGTTTCATCACTGACTGCAGCCGAGCCCGAGCCGCAGCCCGTAAAGATCGCAGCAAGGCATACAGCCGCAATTATAAATAAATTCTTTTTCATAGTTTTGTCCTCCTGTTTTAATTGTGATGAGCCGAAGGGGTCTGCTGTGTCAAAACCGGATTTTTGGGCTTCGGAGTCACAGCCTGGGTTCTGGCGTGTGTCAGTATTTCCCGGTTGTGTTCGGAGCTTTTTGCCCCTGTGCTCATTCTTACGGCTTCCTGAATGGTAAGCTCTCTTCTGACCTGAGCCTTTTCTTTGTCTTTAAGCTGGTCATACTCCTCGGCTGTCAGGTTTTTATGCTTCTGATTTTTGAGTGAAGCAGCCGCTTCTATTCTAGATTCGTTAAAGCTTTTGGCTATATCAGTCATAGCCTGATTTCTTTTTTCGACCTCTTCCTTAAGCTTTTGATCCGGCTCAACCTCAACAATGGACTTTGACATATCATTGTTTATTTTTTGAACCTTTATTTTATCGGGAAGCTTAATATAAACAGGCTCAAGCATAAAATTGGCATTTTCGACGAGAATAGGCACATTGGTAAACTCGTTTTTTTCTTTCGACAAGGGGTCAAGGGCAACCTTAAGCTTGTTGTCAAATTCGGCAATCTTAAGCCTCATTTGTTTGGCATTTTCGATTTTGTCAAGCTCCAAATATGTTGAAGCAGGCACACCGGCTATGGAAACCTTGTCTAAAGCCTGTCTCATTCCGGCAATATCATTGTCATAAGAATAAAGATTACAGCCCGCAATACCGTTTATTGTAGAGAACAAATGGTCATTGTCTTTTATAAAGTTATTCTCTGTGAGTATGTGGTTGCACTCGATAGCAACATCCTTATGAAAATCTATAATTTCCATTTTCTTGTTAAAGAGCTTTTCGGCTACGGCATCTCTTGTATTTTCCGCTTCTATAACACGCTCTCCCGCTTTGGTTATATTTTTAAATGTGACTGTCAGCTCTTTGTTTTGCTTTTCAAGCTTATCCTGATGGGCCTTAATGCCTGTTTGGGCGGCTTTCAGACCCGCTTCCGCCTGATTGATTCTGGTGGTTATTCTGTCAGAGGCTTCTTTCTTTTTGCCTAACAAATAATCATAATAGGCTTTTACGGGGTCGGTGACTTCGGTTTTTTCGGTTTCAGCCGCTTCCGCTGTGGCTTCCGGTGCAGCTTCGGTTTTACCGCTTTTTTTGCTGAAATAGCCCAATATGCCTTTTTTCTTTTTAGCTGCTTTTTCTGCCGCTGCTTTTTCCGCAGCAGCCTTTTCCGCTGCTGTTTTGGCGTCAGCCACTTCTTTTACAGCCTTTGCCTCAGCTTCCGTAACTACTTCACGTACTTTTAAGGCTTCATTGAAATCGATAGATCTGGATTGCAGCTCATCTGCGGCATCATTATGCATATCTTCGATATTTTTTGAAACCTTTCCCAAATATTGACGGGCGCCCTGAGCCATTTCGATTATTGTGTCATAAAAGTTTGTTTCCAAATCCGCCTCTATGTCTTTTTCGGATTTGTTAAGTTTATTTACCGATTTTTTTATATCTTCCAGTGTATCGTTAATGCTGAAAGCATCTTCGTCTACATCGCTTGTGCTGTCGCTGTCGCTGCTTGACAGAGAATTTGCGATTTTCTTGCCGAATTTTATGGCTGTGTCAGCTATATCGATGACACTTTGAATTTTTTTGATATTTTCCGGCGTAAATAAAGAGCTCAAGCTGCTTGTTAAGGCTGCGGCTGCGTTTTTGGCTTCGTTTGTTTTATTGTTATAGTTTTCTTTTTCCACCAAATTTTCGTCAAGCTTTGCCGTTGCTTTATTGATTTCTTCGTGGAGAATTTTCGTCTCAATCTCCGAGGCTTTGGTTTCCTTGGCAATTTCATCACTTAGCTTATGACCTATCTTTTCGTTAATGTCTTTGAGCTTCCTGTCATTTTCCAACTCCTGAAAGGAATATAAAGGAAAGGCTGCGGCTGCTTTTTCTCTTATTTCCTGAACTCTTTTACCTCTGAAATCGTCAAGGTCGGTCTTATATTTATCAAGCTGAGCCTTGTTTTCTTTAAGCATTTTGTTAAGGTTGTCTATTGAAAGCTCTGTATCTACCACGTCTTTTGCCTGATTGCCGGAAAAGGCTGAACGCAAGCCCTGGGCTTCGGCTATTATGTCTGCGGAGTGGCTTCTGAGATAATCCATTCTCATTCTGATTTTAGTGTCTTTAGCCTCCAGCTCATCGATTTTATTTTGTCTTTCAACAATTTCACCCTTAATTCTGGTGTTGATCATATTGCATACTGCGGTGTCCAGCTCATTACAGAAGCCCTTCATCATATTGTCGCCGAATTCCAAAACGTTGTTTTTGAAGCGTGCCGATTTTAAAGATTTTTCGGTATTCTTCACGTCTTCGGCTGTTTTGGCAATAAAAGCGTCCCGCTGCTGCTTATGATATTCATTATAGCTTTGCTCATTGTTGAGCTTTGCATAAAGCTCTTTCAGTTTTTCCGTCTCTCCTGTGCTTTGGAGCTGTCTGATATTATTGTTTTCTCTGAGAATAGCCGCTTTTATAGCTTCTTTTTGCATATAAAGCCTTTGCTTTTGACGCAGTTCATTGGTTACATTTCTCAGCATAGTAAGCTTCTTTTGACGGTCTTCTTCGATAAATTCTTTTTCATCATTGGATTTATTACCTGAAGCCTTTTTATTTGACATATTTTTGATGTCTTTTTTTAATCGTGTTCTCTGTCTTGCCAAAGAGCTGAGAGACTTATCCAAATCGGCTGTTTTGGGAACCTCCTTTAAATAATTGCTGATAGTTGTTACGCCTAATTTTTCAAGATTTGTGGTTCCGGCGTCCAAAGCTTTTAACAGCTCTTTCTTAATATCCGCAGGCTTCATATCCAAAGCGTCAAATATTTTGGGCTTTGCATTGTTTTCGGCGGACTGCGGATTAATCTCTGCATTGATTTCAGCAATTATATCTTCAGATGTCACAGTGTTTGCCATTCCGTCTATTGCCTGAGAAAAATTAGCATTGGGGTCAGCGGCGGCGGAACGGACAACCTTGCTTCTGTCTAAAGTTTTTTGGCTTTTGATTACGTCATCTATAAACTTGAGATATTCATTATATTTATCCTTCGTTTTAGTCTTATTAAACTTTTCAAGCTCAGTAAAGGTTTCAGGCATAATAGTACCGTATTTAATTACGACTTTTTCGCCTACCAGTGAAGGATCGTAATAATCCCGGTATGAAGCGGCTTTTTGCTCATAAGTATCGCCTGCCGTGGGCTGCATCTCATTCAGAGTATTGATTTTCTTTCTGTAGTTATCTATGTAGTTCTGATAGACATCAATCTCCATAGACGAGGTTTCCATTTGCTTCCGCACGATATCCACATTATTATCTAATATAGACTTTCTGACCCTCATCAAAGCAACGGTGTCTCTTTGGTCTTCCAACTGATATAACAGATCTATATATTCACTGCCTAAAGTACGCTCCTGATCCAACCAGTCAAGCTCTTTTTGTCTTTCGGCTTCTAATATTTCGTTTTCTCTCATATCTTCGAGCTCTTGTCTTCTGTATCTTTCTTCCCGTTCACGCCAAATTTTTTCGGCATTCTTTCTTGCTTCACGGCCTTCTTTTTTAGCTTCCCTAAGCTTACTGCGTGCAGCGGCAAAAGCTGCTTTGTGTTTTTCACGTTCTTCCTTCGTTGCCGCACTCTTGCCTTTAAGCTCTTCCGCTTCAGCCAATTTTTGGAACATATTTTCCAGCTTTTCACGTGCGGCAGCTGCCTCTGCGTTGTGTCTGTCACGCTGAGACTTATGCATAACCTCTGTCAGACCGAACTCCTCTTTTACCGCTATGGTGTCTCTGAGAAACTGTTCATATTTGTCACGTGCCGCTGCGGCTGCGGCAATGTGGCTTTCACGTTCTGCATCTGTCAGACTGCCGTTTAAGCCTGCGGCTTCTTCAACTTCGACTGCATTCAGCAGAAAGCTTTCCAGTTGTTCACGTGCCGCTGCCGCTGCATCGATATGCTGCATACGTATATCAAAGTCGGTGTTGTATATTTACGCTGTCCCTGTCTTCCGCTGCTATGGTGTTTCTGAGGTTTTCTTCATATTGTTCCGGCGTCTGTACACCCGCTGTATTAAGTATATCGGCGGTTCTGCTTTCGTCTTGTGTCATGTTATCAGCTCCTTTTAAAATTAATAATTAATTTCCGTTACCGTATACTCCCGGCTTCCGAAAGGCTTAAAGACAGGAGCTATAATCCTAACATAACACATAAATTTAAACTTTGCAAGACATTTTTTTCCGAAGCTTAGCAAAAATCAAACCCATAATTAAAGAAAAATGTTAAAATATACCTGCCATTATAATGCAATTTAACAAACTAACCCCAAAAATCTCTTGAATTAACAGAACGAAAAACAGAAAAATAAACTTTTCGTTCACCCAGAGTGTTATTCGTGCACGGCGCTTGACAGGGGATTAAAAATTATGTTAAAATGAACTATACGAAATTTTGTAAATAAGTTTATGAAAAAAATTGAAAAATTAAAAAAATTTAATTTTTTTAGGTTACAGCTCAGGGCATAAATTATAACAGCCCTTGCCTTTATAAAACAGAGGGATGATAGTATAATGAAAAAAACAAAGTATTTTGCAGTTTTAATTTGTTTATATTTTGTTATTGCGCAGGTTAATATATATGCCTTGGATATTGACACGACCTCCGACACCGCTTCAGATGTTGAAGAAAATTCCTACAGGGGGGGGGTCAGCTGACATAACCGAGGAGTTTGACACTGAGTCCGGTATGTATATCGAAACTCTGGCAAAGGGCTTGGAGTTTGTTTCTTCTGTTCCCAACGGAGCTGTCCTCAGCGACGGCGTTTATTTTGAAATGCCTTCAAATATCTCCGCACATCTTATGAAGGACGGAGAAAATATTGATTTTCACAATAAAACCGCTGTATCGTCTCAGGGGTATTATATTCTGCGCCTTTCGGGCGTTGATACCTCGGGAGAAACGATAACAGGGGTTTTTACGTTCAGAATAGGCTCTGCGCCTTCAAACAAGGTTAACACCGGTGAATATAAATATCCCAAAATCAAATCTACAGCCACTGTGTCGTCAGACTATAATACGGGGCTTTATAAATATACTCTTCCCAATTATAAGGCGTTTTTTACAAGCGTTCCCACTTACGGCGAAACAGTTGAAAGCGCTTCCTTTATAATACCCAGAAATTTGGGCTACAGCCTTACGAAGGACGGAAGCACTATTGCTTATATGGAAAACAAAACCTATACCGATGCAGGTAATTACAGTCTTAAGGTTTACGGCTTAAGCTATGCTTCAGGCGGCGGGTATGAAGCCTGCTATGAAACCATCCTTAATTTTACAATAAGCGGCGGTTCTTCGGGCAGCTATGCAGATCAGCTTTCTGAATTTTCAGACGCTGTTTCCTCGGCGGTTACATCTGCTAAGGAGTCTGCCATATCTAAACTGGAGTCATATGTCTCAAAGGATGATTCGTCTGAAAGCTCTGTTATCAGCGACACTCTAAGAGAAAGCTATTTCGAAACAGCCAATATTTACTCCGAATCCTTCAGCACAGGCGACAGCTTCTATACAAATATTCCCAATGACGGCATTGTAGGGGGAAATGTCTATTTCGATATGCCCTATAATATGTCCGTTTCTATGTTAAAGGACGGTACTCCCGTTGAATTTAAAAACAAGACCTATATAAATGATTCCGGCAGCTATTCTATGACTGTTACGGATGTTTATGAAGGAGTAACCTCAAGAGCCAAGTTTACATTCAGAATACAGTCCGGAGTGGAAACGCCCGGCGGTATGCAGGATGAGGACGATGAGGATGAAGATTCGGAAACAGACAGCGCCGACGAAGATGTAAGCTATACTGTTGCAAATGAATATGACACATCTAAAAGAATGTATGTTTTCAGCTTAGGCAGTGAAAATGTGTATATGTCTGTTCCAAACGGTATGGTCTCAAATGACTCGGTTTCATTTAATATTTCAGACGATATTGAAAAGGGTCTTACAAAAGACGATGCCGTAATAGATTATGCCGATACGTTATATGACGACGGCAAATATGTTTTAAGCCTTGTTAAGGATGACGAAGCGCTGAACCTTGAGTTTTACATTGCCAAGGATCCTGTAAATTATTTGGATGAGTTTGTTCTGCCCGAGGGCTATTCTCTTATAGCTGCGGATTACAGCGATTATGCCGATACATATTCAGATACAGACGAAACCTATGTTGACGGACTTTCCGAAATAGAGCTTCAGAGCCAAAACTACTCTGCCAAGGTATTTTCTCTGCCCATTGACGGAGAATATGACTTTATTCTGCAGGGCAGCGGAGGCATGCCTATAATTTCATTCTCGCTCTTTATTGACAGAATTGCTCCCGAAATCACATTTGACGGGCTTAACGAAAATATGTCCACTTCTGAAGACAACGTAACAATCCACTGTGAAGAAACAGACGCCGATGTTGTTTTGGTTGACAGCAGCGGAAACGAAACTTCATTGGATATGTCAGGCGGCGGTGGCAAAATCAGCGGAAAGGGAACCTATACTTTGATTGCAAAGGACGCTGCCGGAAACGAAAATGAATATCAGTTCACTTTGGGAAACGGCGGTCTCGGTATGAAGATTTATCTTGTTGTGTTCCTGCTCGGCTTCGTTGCCTTGACGGCGGGGGTGGTTCTCATTGTGAAGAGGCTGCTTTTCGGCGGAGACAAAAAGGACGGGAAAGAGAAAAAGCCTGAAAAGAAAAAGGCGGGCAAGAAGACCGAGAACACCGAAAAAGACGGAGGCAAAGCCGAAAATAAAGATAAAACATCACTTTTAGGCGGTCTTTCAGGTAAAATCCCCAAATTCGGAGGCTTAAAAAAGAATGATAAAATTGCCGAAGAGGAAGCTTTATCCGCTGAGAATGATGACGACGATTGGGACGATAATTGGGATGACGATGACGATTTCGACTTTGATGATGAAGATATCAATCTTGACGGCGATGATGACGATTTTGATGATGACCTTGACGATGATGACGAGGGCGATATCGACCTTGAAGACCTGAATGCTCTTAAGGAAAATGATGACGATTATGACGATGACGATTGGGACGATGACCTTGACGGTGATGAGGACGATTTTGACCTTGACAGCAGCGAGGACGATTATGACGATTTCGATTTAGACGGCGAAGAAGATGAAGAAAATGATGATAACCGGTAAAATCAACAATGTCTGGCTTGAGCTTGTTTGGTATGTCTTAGTATATGTTTTTATATACTTCATCTTTGTTTCGGTTTTTCGTCCGTTCGGAATAAGTGAAGCTTTGACTACGGCTTTTTCCCTGCTTTTTGCAATAAACCATATAAGAAAAAGGGAAAAGAAAAAGTATGACTTGGGCTTCAAAGAGACTCTCAGCTTAAAATCCGTTAAATTAACCAAAAATGAAGTTTTAACGCTTGTGTTTTTGGGAATAGGGCTTAACTTTACCGTAGGGGGAATTTTGAACATCCTTCCCTCCGGCATATCCGAAAGCTATACCGAAAGCTACAGCATAATTACCGCCACAGGCAGCATATATGAAACGGTTATAGTTATGGCTGTTTTAACACCTGCTTTGGAGGAGGTTTTCTTCAGAGGTATTTTTCAGAGAAAGCTTTGTTCACATTTGGGGGAAGGAAGAGGGCTTATAGCCGCTGCCTGTGTTTTCGGCATAATGCATTTTAACATAATTTGGAGTCTTTATGCCGCAATTATGGGCTTTATTTTGGGAGCAGTCTGCTTATATTATAAAAGTGCTCTCCCCGGAGCGCTGGTTCACGGATTTTTTAATCTTGTGTCCTGTGCGCCTTTGATACTTTCAAGATATGAAAAAATTTACAGATATACCTTCGGAAATAAGGTGTATGTGGTTGTTTCACTTATTGCGGGCATAGGCATATTGTATTTTATTTTTGACAAAACATGGGTAAAAAATTATTTTAGCAGGGATTTTTATTTTTCGGCGAAGAGCTGTGAGGTGGTTAAAGATGAAGAAACTTAACAAAGCGGTTGCTGCGGCGATTATTTTCATACTTATATTAGGAAATACGGCTGTTTTTACTTTGGGAGACTCCTCAGTTGGGACTGTTCAGGAATTTGCCGAAAGCTTTGATACAAATTCGGGAATTTACACAGAAACCTTTGCCAATGGCAGACAATTTACTTCAACGGTTCCCGACGGGGGAAAAACCTATGACGCAGTTATTTTATATATACCCAAAGACATTAGCGTAACTATGACCTGCGACGGAACTGCAAGGACTGTTTCAAGCGGTGAGCCTATTTACGGAAAGGGCTATTATGTTTTGAATGCTGTTTCAACGGATGTTATAACCGGTGAAGTTATCAGCGGCTGTTTTACATTCAGAATAATGGGCGAACCTGTAACAGGAGTATATAATGAAGCCTACGGCTGTCAGATGATCAGCTGTGTAAACAGCGTCGAAAGCGACTATACGACGGGGCTTTATAAATATTCCTTCCCTAACTCTTCCCTAACTGCAAGGCTTTCTTTTCTTCAGTGTCCTCTTACGGCGAAAGTGTTGAACAGGCAAGCTTTGTACTGCCCAAAAATTTGGGCTACAGCCTTAAAATGAACGGCTCTCAGATAAGCTATAACAATAACGAAATTTTAAAAACCTCCGGCAGCTATACTATGACTGTATATGCCAAAAATTACGGTATTACAAATGAATACGCCAGAGTATATAAAACCGATTTTAATTTTATAATAGAAAATACTCCTACAGTCAGCGATGTTATAGATGCTGTTAAAACCGGCGTCAGCGATGCCGGAAGCGGTTCATCAGATGCAGCAGAAGCCGTTGTCGAAACAACTACTGAAAACATAGTTGACGACTCCCTCAGCGAAACCTATAATTCCGATGCTAACTTATATAAGGAAACATTTTCAAACGGCGAGGGATTTTATGCCAATATAGCAAACGGCGATCTCAGCGGCGGAAATGTTTATATTGACATACCCTCGAATATGACCGTTACTATGACTAAGGACGGTATTGAGGATCAGTTTGTAAATAAAAAATATATTAACACAGAGGGAACATATATATTAAATATAACAAGCAGCAGCGACGGCGTTAAATATAAGGCTAAGTTCAGCTTCAGAGTGCAAAAGGGTATTGAAGCCTCTGCAGATGCGGTTATTGACGACGGCATTGGTGATGAATCGGAGGATGACGACACCGCTGCGGTTTTTGACGAGGACTATGTTTATGAAGCCTTGACCTCGTCTTCTATTATAAATGAATTTGACAATGAAAATAATCTTTATGTATTTACGGTAGGCACTGAAAAGTTCTACGCAAATATGCCCGCAGGTATGTTTGCGAATTCATCTCTCAGTCTTACAATGCCTGCCGGTTTAGACTATTCCGTAAACAAAGACGGAGAGGAATATGAAAACGATAACGATAACCCGGATCTTTATGAGGAAAGCGGCAGCTATACATTTTTTGTAAGCGACAAATACGGGAATTCTCTTGAAGCTGATTTTTACTTATATTCCAACCCCGTAAACAGCTTTGAAAGCTACAACGCTCCGGGAGGATATTCCATAACGGATCTCACATACAGTGATTACAGAGACAACTACGGCTTTGACCCGGATTCCGACACGGTTAAGTTTTTGGAAGACACTTCCGAAGATGAACCGGAGGTCGATCAGGATAACGGCGGCACAGGCGAATCCGCAGATACAGACGAAACCGCTGCTGATGCAGAAGACGGCGGCGATACGGAGTCTGAAGATGAAGATGAAGATGTTAAAGCCGGAGCCGAAATAATAAATACTCAGATTAAAAAGGCTTCAAAGAAAGGGCTTGATACTCTTGTTATGCCTCTTGACGGCAGATATACCATAGAGCTTAGGGGAGACGGACTTCCTGCCCTTCAAACTGAAATTGTTGTGGATACAATAGCTCCCGTTGTAGATTTCCAAGGACTTAAAGCCAATATGAAGTCAACAGGCAATGAGGTATATTTGAGCTGTGATGACGATGAAACAACTCTTCACCTTTATTCGAAATCGGGAACCGATAAAATATTAGGCGACGCAGGGGGCAGCGCCACAATCACCGGAGTAGGGGAGTATACCCTTATAGCCGTTGACAAGGCGGGAAACCAAAGTGAATATACCTTTAAAATTACGAGACATATCGGCGCCGCCGGAGTAGGGGCAATAGTTTTGGTATTGCTGATTATTATAGGAGTCTGCGTATATATGTTCTATAACTCAAAGAAATTCTCGGTTCGTTAAGCTGAAGCCCAAGACAAGAAAGGGGTGAGAAAATGTTTAATCCTTATATTATACCTATATGCTTTAACTTTATAACATGGATAAGAGAAAACTTTTTCGAGCCCCTTATTCAGCTTGTGGCTGACGTTTTCGTAACGATTTTCGTGGCAGCTCTTAAGGTTGTTTTAAACCTTATTCTCTTGAAGGTATGCGCATTTTTATATGCAATTTATGTTGTGCTTCTTAAAATTTTGGATATGTTTCAGGACATTTTCGAAATGGTTTCCGGAGTAAATCCGGTTTATTATGTATACAGTCAAAACGGCGTAACGGAAAAGGGAAGCGGCTATTTAACAGAAATACTTATGAAAATACCGTCCATTCAAAAAGCCTTTTTTCTGATTTGGTGCTTAAGTATTGTTCTCTGCGTTATTTTTACTGTTGCGGCTGTTATCAGAAGCATAGGAAACCTAAGCGGAAACGGTCCCAGTGTAAATGAGGTTTTGAAGTCTTTGGCTAATACCCTTGTTCTGTTTTGTGCAATTCAGGTTATTACCTTCGGAACCGTCGCTTTAAGCAACATAGTTACATCTGCAACCCAAAAGGCTGTAAGCTATGCTATGAATAACGATAATGCAAGGTTTTCAAACTACCTGTTTGCGGCTACGGCGATGAATGCCCGGCGAACTACGGGCACAAGCAGTGAGGAAAGCTCAAAAACCTTTATTGACGTGCTTTTGGGCAACGTCGAATATACCGGAAACTGGGACACCGACGAACAGCTTCAGAAATATGTTTCGGGTGAATTAAGCTATACCAGCGATATTGATGTAGTCCGTGACTTTATGATTTACAGAATAGACTATATCAGCGGCGCCATAGTTTTGATTTGCATACTTAAATTTATGGTGGGCGCAGCCTTTGTTTATGTACAGAGAATTGTAAACATTGTTGTGGGCTTTGTTACTGCACCGTTTTTTGTGGCGGTTACGCCCCTTGACGGGGGAGAACGGTTTAACAGGTGGAAGGATTTTTACATAGGCTCCTGTTTCAGCGCAATAGGGGTTATATTGGCAGTGAGAGTTTATTTAATGCTGTTGCCTATATTCCTTTCAAACACTTTAATAGACACTAAAATGGAAATATTGAATTATTTTATAAGGGTTTACGGAATAGCTATGCTGAGCATTGCTCTTGAAAACTGTACCGGAGTATTTAACAAAGTACTTTCCGACGCTATGATATTGACACCCGGCGGTGCTTTCAGAGAAGTAGCCGACCTTGCAAGGGCTATATTGCCTCAGGGCGGCGGAAACGGTCAGGACGGAAACGGTCAGGGCAATGGTCAAGGCAACGGTCAAGGCGGCGATAACTCCGGAGGAAACGGCGAAGGCGGTCAAAGCGAAGGCGGAGACAGCTCCGGCGGAGGAGAAAATTCCGGCGGTACACCGGCAGCGGCAGGCAGTTAACGCATAAAATGCTTTTAAGACAGAAGGTGATTGTTTATGCAGACAATAGTATTTTTGGGGATATTTGATAAAATTGCAAACTGGATTTTTTCGGGCGTATCTAAGGCAATCTCCTGGCTTGTCAGCAATGTTATTGCGCCTATTTGCAGCGCTATTTGGCAGAATTTTCTTGTCTATATTTGGAAAATAGTAACCGATATAGTTTTTGCAATCTTTTATCAGATTTATGTTTTTGTGCTTACCATATTATATTCTATAGAAACTGCTGCATTATCCTTCGGAGGGGCAAGGAATGTTTCTTACGGCGGTGAGAGCAATAACATTCTTTCGATTATTTTCGGCACAGGCAATGTCAAATCTGCCTTTGTTTATATTACCTGTATTTCACTTGTGCTTTTATTCATATTTACAGTTGTGGCGGTTATGAGGTCTACCATTGACTTTAATTTCGACGGAAAAAGAAGTGTCAGTGTCATAATGACGAATTTTGCTACATCGTGCATAACGTTTCTTGTCCTGCCTGTATTTTGCTACGGGCTTGTTGACTTGTCGTCAAGATGTATGACTGCCCTTTATACTGCTACATCTATGAGCGGAGGCATATCCATAACGGACAATCTGTTTTTGATGTCCGTAAAAAGCTCAGTGGCTGACTCGAAATATGATGCTTTTAAGACACTTTTGAGCAATAACACAATGTACTGGTCTGATTTAACCCATGTTAATTCATATATAGGCGGTGCCGACGGTGTTGACTATTTCGTAGGGTTTATAGGCGCAATTCTGCTTATTGTAAATCTTTTGGGTATGTGTGCCGTTTTCATTCAAAGAATTCTTGAGGTTGTAATTTTATACGTTGTTTCACCTTTCTTTGTGGCGACTATGCCTCTTGATGACGGCGAAAGATTTAATAAGTGGCGCAGAACCTTTATAGGCAGACTGTGTATGGGCGTAGGCATGATTGTAGGCTTGAATATAGTTATGATGGTTATATCTCTGCTTATTTCCGGCAGTGACGGCTATACCATATATTTTACCGACACAACAAGCGGCAGTCTGTCAAATCTTTCTTTGGATATATTCCTTAAGCTGATATTTATGATATGCGCAATTTCCTCCGTTAAGCACGTAGGCTCCGCTATAACGGGCATAATGGATCAGGACGCAGCCGGTGCAGAGTCACATACATTTTCAAGCGCAACACAGAGCATATGGTCTGCACCCAAGAATTTGGTGAATACAATTCAAAATGCTCAAAACACAATTCAAAAGATTGACAAGTGGAATAAAAACAGAATTAATAAGAATAATCTTAAGCAGTCTAAGGAACAGGGCTTTCAGGGGGAGGCTGCAAACAGTGCCGAGCTTGATTTTACTAAATCCATAAGAAAACAAAACAGCAAAAACGCCAAGAAGGCTGCCCTTACTCACAGAGGAGCCAAGCTTGACGCTATTAACGATAAACTTGACCAGGGTAACGACACCCTTAAGGCTTTTGCTTCTCTCAAAACCCATGAGGAAAGACAAGCGTTTATGAAGAACTTCAATAAACAGGGCGGAACTAAGGCTCTTAAAGCCAAAACAAGCGGTCTTAAAACAGGAGCTATTTCCAACTTTGACGAAATGCGTGCAGGAAAGAACCTGAGCAAGAGGCTTGAGAATGAAAAGGCTGCCCGTGACCGGTTCGAGCAGGGAAGCAAGGAGTGGAACAAGCATAACAACAAGGTAAATAAGCTTGCTAAGATGAAGCGTGATTTTGACAACCTTTCTACACATAAAGATAGAGAAGCCTTTATGGCTAATCACAAAAAGGAAATGGGCGATACCAATATTAAGACTCCTTCCGAATGGAAAACATCAAAGGATATGGAAAAGAGAATTGCCCAGGCGAAGGATAGAAGAAATGCTCTTCCCAAGGGCAGCGCCGAAAGGGAAGCTGCGGACAGAGAGGTTAACAAGCTTACGGATCTGAAGGCGTCCTATGACGCAGCGGCTTCATCTGAAGAAAGAAAGGCAATCGTTGACAAAAATAAAGCCGTTTTTTCAAAGTCCGCTTCGTCAAGATACGGTTATGTTGTCACCAAGGCAACGGCTAAAATGGGCAAGGCTATTGAAGCCAGAGATATGTGTGAGAAGGGCTCTCCAGAATGGAACAAGCTTAACAGTGAGGTCAACAGCATAAAAGCGTCCATCAATAAGTTTAACAAGGCGGAGGATCCCATAGTAAGAGACTCTCTTATATCAAAAGACCCTGTCTTTAAAGATGCACCTGCGCTTTCGGGCAAGGACAATCAGGCTCTTAAAAATATTAATAATAATATGGAGAGAATTAAGACTGCCAGGGACAAATGCGAGGTTGGCTCGGCTCAGTGGAATAAGCTTAATGCAGCACTGGGCGCATACGCTGTGGCAAAATACGGCTTGTCAAACGGCGCCACTCAGGCAGACAGAGACAAGATTATAAGTGCAAACGAAGGTATGTTTGCAGACAATAACTCTAAGGTTGCCGACAAGGCTATGGAGAACCTTGACAAAAAGATACTTACTGCCAAAAACAACAGAGATATGTTTAAAGAGGGCAGCAAGGAGTGGAACACCCTTAATAACCGTGTTAACAAGCTGACCCAGCTTGGCAGTCAAATGCAGTCTCTCAACGGAAAGGCGGCAAGAGAAAACTTTGTAAATGCCCACGCTGATGAATTTTCGGACGGAGATAATCTCAGTCTTGAAAATATAGAGCTATCACAGGGTATTGACGCCAATATTCAAAGAGCCTTCCAAAACAGAGACAGACATAAAGAGGGCTCTGCAAAGTGGAACGCAGCCAACGCCGAGGTTCAGGATCTTATGCTTAAAAAAGCTATGTTTGACAGCTTAGACGACCAGGGAAGCAAAACCGCCTTTGCAAACAGATATAAGGATCAGTTTACAGACAAGCTTTCAGACGACCCTGCCTTTGACGAAATTCAGGACAGTATGCAAAGCTGGCAGGCTGTAGCGGCAAGTACGGAGGACCCTGCGTTTAAGGAACACGCCCGTAAAATGGCTAAGGCATACGGTGATTATTCAGAGGCTTATCAGAAAGCCGGTTCTGCTGAGGAAAGAAAGGCTGTTGCCGACAGATATAACGCCTATGAAACAGAAGGCATTACCGCATTGGGCGGCATTGCCGCTACACCCAAGGAGGCTGAAGGTCTGAGCGCTGTAACAGCTGCACGAAACGATGTGGCGTTGAAAAACTATATAAACGCTTCTACACACGCCGAAAGAGCTCAAATTTTGAAGGATGTCAGAGAAGGCAAAATTCAAAGATTTGAGTCTCAGGACAGCAGAGAGAACGACTTCGGTTCTCAGCTTGCCGCTGCCGGAGCAGGTTTTGCCGGAATGGCTAAAGATTCAGAAGATAAAATGGAGGCTGCAAGATATACCGCACTGAGCAACTATTGCAATGAAAGCGCCAAAGTCTACGGCGGTCTTACAACCCATGCCCAAAGAGAGGCTTTAGCCGGCGTTATAAGCAGCAATATAAGCAAAGCTCAGGACAAGGTTATTTATAGGATAGGCACTCCCGAAATGGAATCCTACGAAAACAAAACAGTTCCCTTTGATGAGACAGAGCAGGCTGATTTCAACACATTTTTCGGTGAAGGCGCCGGAAACCAATATGAAAAAACAGCTCAGTTTAAACACGCCTATGTAAATGCCGGCAGTCACAGCGAAAGACTGAACATCCTTCAGCGCTACGGCACTTATATGGCTACAGCGCCGGATTCGGAAAAGCCCGGCGCATGGAACGGCAGCACAAGCTCATTCAGTCTTTCAGCTGAACCTTCGGAAGAGACGGTTCAGGCTGTCAGAGCAGCGCAGGCGCAGGACAAAGCAAATGCAGTCACAGACGCTTCCGCTTCTATTGACACTAATATTGCAAGAGCTATTGCCAACAGAGACAGACATAAGGAAGGCTCCGCTAAGTGGAACACCTATGATGCACAGCTAAATTCTCTTAATGAAGCAAAGGCTCACCTTAACAGTATTGAAAATTCCGATGATAAATACGATTATGTTCAGAGTAATCCTGCAACATTTAAAGACAATTTAAGTTCCGATGCCAAATATGCAGAAATCGAACAAAACGTTCAAATGTGGTCTAATGCCGAAGCGACCGCCAAAACTCCGGAAGCTAAGGAATATGCCCATAAAATGGCTAAGTCCTACGCAAGCTATTCCGAGGCTTATCAAAGCGCGCCTACAGAGGAAGCCAAAGCTGCCGTTGCAGACAGAATCAGTGCTTATGAAACAGGCGGCTCAAGCTCAATGGGCGGGGTGGCAGCTACTCCCAAGGAATATGAAGGCTTAGAGGATGTAAGGAAAACAGGCAACCGGGAGGCAGTCAGCCTTTATATGAAAGCTGCTTCCCATGCCGAAAGAAGCCAAATTTTAAAGGATGCCAGAAGCGGAGCTATAAGCCGTTATGAGGTTTCCGATAAGAGAGAAGCAGACTTCAGCGGCAGTCTTGCGTCTGCGGGCAGTCAGTTTGTCACTATGGCGAGACAGGCTGACAACGATGCCGACAGAGCTAGATATTACGCACTTTCAAGCTATTGCACTAATGCGTCTCAGCAGTTTAACGGGCTTACAACCCACGCTCAGAGAGACAGCTTTGCAAGAATGGTAAATTCTCAAATCACTCAGGCTCAGACGGGCTTTGCAAATGCAGTTGAAGCGCCTAAAATGGCTTCTCTTGAAAATCAGACTTTGGGCTTCACAACAGCAGAGAAAAATCTCTATGAAGCTACTTTTGACAGCGGTACTGAATTTGAATATGAAAAGACCGCTCAGTTCAAACTGGATTATCTGAACGCCACAAGCCACAAACAGAGAGAAGATATTCTGGACGGCTACACCAAATATATGGCAGGAGCTTCCGCAAGCGAGAAGCCCGGTGTATGGAATGACTTCAGAACAAGCGCAAGTCACAGCCCGTTAAGTCCTTTGCCTCCGGCAGAGCAGGAATATGCAGACTTTGAAAGAGAAATTAATTTGGATACAATTAACAGCAATATTCAGAGAGCTGCTGACAGCAGAGACAGATATGAGGTTAATTCTCCTCAGTGGACTGAATTTAACAACAGGGTCAATACTCTTACAGAGCAGAGAAACACATTCCAAAGCTTCGAAACTCCTAGACAGGCAAACGCCTATGCTTCGTCTTCAGACAATTCGGCGGCATTTACAAACGAGCTTAACTATGACTCAAAGTATAACGAAATAGAACATACCCGTCAGACCTGGGCAGGTCTTGCCGCAAGCACAACCAACCCGCAGGTTAAGGAGCACGCCTCACAAATGGCGGCGGTTTACGGCGGCTATTCCGAGTCTTATCAAAGAGCCGATACTCCCGAAGAAAGACAGGCTGTTGTTGACAGCATAACATCTTATGAAAATGCAGATGTTTCCGTAATGCAGGGCGTTAGGGCGACTCCCGATGAAATTAACGGCTTTAGCGATGTCAGCAAAACAAGAAACGAAAGAGTTATAAGAAGCTTTGTAAACTCTACTTCACACGCAGAAAGAAGCCGAATTTTAAACGAGGTCAGAAGCGGAAGTGTCACAAGATACGAATGTGAGGACACAAGAGAAATAGATTTCGGTGAAAGTCTTTCCGCTGTGGGGACACAGTTTGAAACTATGGCGAATGAAGCAGCCGACGCCGACACAAAGGCAAGGTATGAAAATCTTACCAATTACTGTAATCAGGCTAATGTAATTTAGGGTGTGGACAAATGGCTCAGATTATGGTATAATATAGCTATGAGAAAAACA
>JAJPZT010000119.1 GCA_021204175.1 Clostridiales bacterium
CTTTTTATATATTTCCTCTTTCGGAAGCTGAAAACTGTATTCATCAACCGTCTTTCCGTATACCTTTCCCTCGGCTCTGACAGTCTTTATGCCAAGGACCTCCTGCTCCGCCTTTATTTCCTCCTCGGTGCTTATAAGAATATCTCCTTTCAAAACTGACATTCCCTCACGTACAAGAGGCTTCCCCTTTGTTGAAACAATCCTTGTAATTACGCCGTCGCACTCCGCAATAATATCAGCCGGTTCTGTAGAAGTGACATTTTCTTCAAAGGGTATTGTCTCCGAAACCGTAATTAATGCCCTTGTTCCTTTAATGATTACCGAAACAAAAGAAATATCCTCAAACTCGGTTTTAATCTCCCTTTCAATCATATTCGTATCAAGCTTTGACTTTAAAGCCCCGTAGCTTAAGCCGTAACCCTCGCAAAACTCCAAAATTTCCCCTGTGGGCACTCTTAAATTGCCTTCAGCCTCCACAAGCCAAACGAACCTCGTTATCAAAAGCAGAGAAAGAGCAAACACAGCAGCACCCAAGCAAAACATATGCTTCTTCTTCAGCTTCCTCAAAAAAACAGGCAGCCCCCTTTCGCCTTCACACATAACCGCACAGCCTGCCCTATCCGCCAAAGCCTTTATTTCCTCATAATTCTCTGCTCCCGAAAAAAAGCTTATACCGCCCTTCTCTTCGCAAATATTCCATATGTAAATACCTCTGAAGCTTAACATATTTAAAAGTCTGGGATATGAAAAACCCTTGGCAAAAACCCTCATATATCCGAACAAAAAATAATAGATTTTCAAAAACATATTGATAACCCCACTGACATTTTCAATTTAATTGCCGCCCCACCTCTCCGTCAGCTACGCTGCCACCTCCCCTCAAGGGGAGGCTAAAACGCGCCTGTAACTACCTGATAGATTTTTCCTTTTATTTTAATAATGTCCTTCTTCATATATTCCAAATAAAGCCCTTCGCCCTTAACCGACAGCCTTCCTATTTTTGTTAAAATTTCCGCTTCTTCAGAGCTGAAGCCCAAAAGCCTTTTATAGTTTTCAATTGTTACGCTTTCTCCGCCCCTTATAGATACAAGAGGAACATTCAGCACAACCTCCTCGGGCAGCTCAAGCCCCGACGCAATTACAGACCCTGCCATAACATCCCCCTTTTTTAACCGCAGAATTAAGCTGTAAATAATATATGATAAAAAATATGGCGATATTCTTTTACAAATCGATTAAGACGTGTTATAATAAAAGAAAACAAAAAAGGAGAGCAAGCTTATGTCTTATTTCGTATTTAATGAAGATTCACCTATAATCGATCTGCCCGACGGCAAAACCCACCGCAGAATAATGGCTCACAACGACAGCCTTATGGCAGTTGAGGTTATTTTTGACAAGGGCGGTGTAGGCACACCCCATACCCACCCTCACACACAGGCAACCTACTGCCTTGAAGGTGAGTTTGAGTTTACGGTAGGCGACGAAACAAAAACAATCAAAAAGGGAGACAGCCTTATTATGCCTTCGGGAATACTCCACGGCTGCAGAGTTCTCTCCGACAGCGGAGTTGTTCTTGACATATTCACCCCCGAAAGAAAAGACTTCTTATAATTTTTTTGACAACACAAAGGGCTTACGGATAACAAAACCGAAAGCCCTTTTAATATTGCATATTATTTTTATTTATGCTTAAAGTTTACAACAATTATTCCAAGACAGACCAAAACAAGAGCAAAGGCAGAATTGAAGCTTAATGCCTGAGCACCTTCATTCAAAAGAAGTGCCGAGAGAATAACACCGAAAACAGGGTTTGTAAAGCCTATTACCGCAATTTTCGACACAGGGTTATATTTAAGCAGAACACCCCAAAGAGAGTAGGCAAAGGCAGACACGAAGGCAAGGTAAAGAAGCATCAAAAGCCCGTTTGCAGTCACCTGAGTAATTCTTCCGCCGAAAGCCAAGCCTGCTAAAATCATTACAATGCCGCCTATAAAGAACTGCCAGCCGCTTAATGTGACAGGGTTTTCCTTTTCGGAATAAACCTTTATGAGTGAAGACGAAATTGCATAAGCAACAGCCGAAAGAAGAATTGAGCCGTCTCCCGCCAAATTCAAAGCACCTAACTCAGAGCCCGTCATATTTACAAGAACAACTCCCGAAAAGCCCAAAAGGCAGCCAACAGCCTTTTTAATGGTCAGCTTTTCAAGCCCGAAAATAAGAGCCGCAGTAATTATGGCAAAAAATACGTTAGAACCTTCTATTATTGAAGCCTTCACCCCTGTAGTGTGGGCAAGGCCTATATAAAAGAATATGTATTGAAGAATTGTTTGAAAAAGACAAAGCTTTAATACCAAGGGAAAGGCTTCTTTTTTGGGAACAAGAGGCTTTTTTGCCCCCAGGCTGCCTATAATCACCGTAAGAATACCGGCTAAAGTAAAGCGCATACCGGCAAAAAGAATTTGTGTAGCAGTGTCTGTTCCGTCAATAGAAAAAAGACTGTAGCCTATTTTGATACAGGGGAAGGCACTGCCCCAAAGCAGACAGCAGAAAGCCGCTAAAATTGTCACCGTAATTGTGTTAGTCAAAATTGTTTTCTTCATTTTCTGTCACCCTTAGGAGGTCTTTGACCCAAATATTGATAAAAATCTGTTTTTACGTTGCCGTTAAAGAGCTTTCTCTTTTTTGACGCCTTTTTGCCGAAAAGCTTTTCAAAACCCTCGTGAGAGGTTAAAAAGTATGACGACCAGGTGGGGTTTGTTGAAAAGAGTGTTCCGAAGTCTCTGTAAAGCTGTTCTACGTCTTCCATATCTCCCATTCTTTCGCCGTAGGGAGGATTGGTTATGCAAACGCCGTAGTTTTCATCAAGGCTTAATGTGTTTGCCGGACGCATATGAAAGCTTATGCAGTCAGCAACTCCGGCTCTTTCGGCGTTTTCTTTAGCTAACTTAAGAACCTCTTTGTCTATGTCGCTGCCTTTAATGTTAGGGATAAAGTCTTTTTTTATCGCCGCTTTGGCTGCTTGACGTTCTTCCTCCAAAGCAGAACCGTCAAAAAATGACCAGCTTTCAAAATCAAAGCTGCGGTTTAACCCCGGAGCAATGTTTTTGGCGATTAAAGCCGCTTCAATGGGTATTGTACCCGAGCCGCAGCAAGGGTCTATCCGGACGCTATCTTTGATACAAGAAGTTTCTGTGTAAGTCGGGGCAGAAGTGGCTGAAATGCTTGAAAAATGGGCATTTCTGCGACTTCTGCTCTG
>JAJPZT010000122.1 GCA_021204175.1 Clostridiales bacterium
AATATATTGTACACAGTATTAAATTGTGATATAATATATAAAATTAGATTAAGGAGGGGACAATATATGCCCGTATCAAAAGCACAACAAAGAGCCACAAGCAAGTATGTAAAAGGTCATTATGATGAAATTAAACTTCGAGTAAAGAAGGGAGAAAAAGACCTTATAAAGGCTTATGCCGAAGAATATGCTGAAAGCATAAACGGTTTCGTAAGCAGGGTTGTTTTTAACGAAATTAAGTACAGGCTATATCAAAAACTAAGTTGTTGGTTTGCTGAGTATTATAATAAATCTAAGAATTACGGTAAACAAAACATTATGGTAGAAGATATAAATGATTTAGTTGATAAACCTATAATTGAAGATGAAAGTTTACAAGGGGTGATTGATAATATAAATTCGTGTGCTGATTTGCTGAAACGATACATAGTTTCATATGACGAATATAGTGAAACTGTAGTTTATAATGAAGTATTAAAGAAAACAAATGAGAGTAATACTAAAAATAATAAATATGAAGACGAAGATGAATTTATAATAAAAGAATCTTATTCTACTGTTATTCACAGAATTGAAGACCATCTAAATGAACTTTTGCAGCATATAGAGGAATTAGAAGAGTTTCTTGAAAAATAAAGATATTTCAGCATAAGTAACACCTTTTCGACATTACGCCGATGAGGTGTTATTTTTTTTGCTATTTTTTTAATTTAGAAAAACAATTTAGAGAATATATAAGCGAAAACATTTGATGGCAAATGCTGCTGCAAAGCAAACTCAATTTTTTCAAAAAAGTTTTTCTATTCAGAGAATATACAAGTGTAGGAATAATGGACGGCATATTGGTTTTCCTACAACAGAAAACAAATTCTATGGAAAGAGGTTGATTAAAAAACATATGAAGAAAGAGAAACGCAACAAGTACAAGCTAAAGGGAAGTATTCATACTTTGGAGATTAAGAGCAATGAATTGCTTGAGACAGGAATGGCTTCAGATTATATTACTACCCGCATTAATCTGTCAAGGACAATGGCAACAAGCCGTATTAATCCCAATAAATATAATGGGGACATTTTTAGCTTTAGTCAGTTTAAAGAGGTTTTGAAAAGCATACTTGACGAAACGGGAATATATAAATTTAGACTGACAAGGGCAGATTTCAGATTAGATAACTATGACAGGAATCACTTTCAAGAATTTCAGAAGCTTAACAAATATCTTGTGAGTGCCTTAATGGTTACATACAATTCGGAAAACGGTTATCAATGTTCCCATTTAATAAAGGATTCTAAACTTAATGCTGTAGTAAAAAATGAATATTTCGAGTGTGAAGCCTATGACCGTGAGCAGAAAAATAAAGTCACCGGAAACACGGCTGAACCTGCAAAGTCAAGATTCGAGGAAAGAACAAAAGCAAGGCAATGGCGTAGGCTTAACAACAACAGTTTAATCTGTAATGAATTTAGTTTCAATACAGAACTGTTGAAAACCGAATTTACAAAGAATTGGAAAATCCGTTGGGTAAAAGCTATCAACAATTTGAAACAAGTACAGAAAGCATATAACGAAGCTCTCTTACAAGATTACAGAGAATATAAAAATGTAAAGCCTGTACGGTTTCGGTCATTGACGGATTTTTTGATACAGAACCAAAACAGAATTTTTACTAAGGCTCAGATGATAGACCTTTTAAAACGGCTTAATGAGGAAAATCCTGAATTAGGAATTGCAAACCCTGTTAACAGAGAAAAATATCATAAGAAGAAGTACGGCATAGAGTATTTTTCTCAGTTTGATATAAATTTTGCAATAAAGGAAATATTGAGGGCTACTGAGGATTTTTTCAACTGTTAAAAGGGCGTAGGAAGTACCCTTTTTTAACAAAAGATATATGTGCCACAATAGACCTATTTGCTTGTAAACACAAGCCTAAACGCCGTATGAGAAAAACAGAACTATATCCTAATATGTAGGATATGAAACAGAGAATATAACAAGAACAAAAATATCCAATATGCCAAAGGAGGCAAAAATGAAAAATCACTTAAAGAAAAAAGTTATCACATTAGATAACTCAACTGTAAAGAAATCGTGTAGGTACAATTTTTTAGAAGGAGAGGTATTTGCTAAAGTCCCGAATTATGTATATAAAAACTGCTATGTAAGCAACAAGCAAAATTATTTCATATTGTTCTATAAGGATAAGTATCACCTTTATTCGCTGTATTACTCTCAATATGGTGATTCAGCAAATAAAAACTACCTTAGCAGAAGAATAAGAGGTGTAACATACTATTTACATAGAATGAGAGCTTTTGCGTTTAACCGTAACCTGTTTAAGGGCTTAAAGGCTAAAGAATTACAAGTACATCATATAGACAAGAACTCTCTTAACAATGAGTTGGAGAACTTATTTATTGTACCCAATAGATACCATAAAATAGAAGATAATTTTTATAATATCGGGTACAGGGTTATTAATAATAATTCTGATAACAAAGGCAACTTTCATAATGTGAAATCATTTGCAGAAGCTGCGGAAAGAACAGGTCAAGATTTAGTTTCTATATATGAAGGTATGCGGAACAATATATTTATAAAAAATGGCAAATATAATGTTTATGCGATAAGCAATACCTTAACTATCAGAGCTATGTCCTATACACAGACGAAGAAGAAAAAGAAATATAAAGAGGCGGTATAAATGAAAGAGAAAACTTATGAAAATAGAAAAATAATTGTGCCAACTTGGGAAAAGCTATTATTAACCATTAAAGAATGTGTAGCCTATTCAGGAATAGGGGAACATAAATTAAGAGAATTAGTAAATGACCCCGATTGTGAATTTGTGGTACAGGTAGGAACCAAAAAATTGATAAAGCGAAAAAGGTTTGAAGAGTTTATAGGAAGTATTTCTACAGTGTAAGGGTACATTAAAACATTGCAAAAGAGCCTTGACAGTGTTATAATATATACAGATTTAAATGTTGAGGCTCTTTCTTATAAGAAAGGAGAGCATATATGGACGTAAAAAGACGAGATAAGAAAAAACGAGTTTTACGCACAGGAGAGAGCCAACGTAAAGACGGGCGTTACGTATATAAGTATGTTGATAACAATGGCAAACAGCAATTTGTATATAGCTGGAAATTAGAACCAACAGACAAATTACCATCAGGAAAAAGACCTTGTGATGCCCTTAGAACTATAGAAAAGCAAATAAGACAGGATTTAGACAAGGGCATTATTACAAGCGGCAATAAAATAACTGTAATTCAATTGGTTGAAAAGTACATATCTCAGAAAACAGGAGTAAAATATAATACAAAAAAAGGATATACCTTTGTATTGAACCTTATAAAAAAGGAGAAGTTTGGAAATGTGCCTATTAAAAAGGTGAAACTTTCTGATGCAAAAGGTTGGTTTATTAAACTTCAAAATGACGGGAGAGGTTATAGCAGTATTCAATCTGTGAGAGGGGTTATAAAACCGGCTTTTCAAATGGCTGTTGACGATGATTTGTTAAACAAAAATCCTTTTGAGTTTCAGCTTGCTACGGTTGTCAAAAATGACAGTGTAAAAAAAGAAGCACTCACCGAAGCAGAGGAAAAGAAATTTCTTGACTTTGTTGCAAATGATGATTATTTTTGTAAATATTATGACAGCATTTATGTGCTTTTTAAAACGGGCATGCGTATATCAGAATTTACAGGGCTTACAATTTCAGATATTGACCTAAAAAACAAAAAAATTATTGTAAATCACCAATTACAGCGTAAAAGCAATATGCAGTATTACATTGAAGAGACTAAGACATCTTCGGGAAATAGAGAAATTCCTATGACAGATGATGTTTATATGTGTTTTAAACGTATTATTGCCAACAGGAAGAAAGTTAAAACAGAGCCTGTAATTGATGGTAAATGCGGTTTTTTGTTTTTAGATAAAAACAATATGCCTTTGGTAGCTCTACATTGGGAAAAATATTTTGAGCGTATATGCAGCAAATTCAACAAGCTTAATAAGGTTCAAATACCTAAAGTTACACCGCATATTTGCAGACATACCTATTGTTCTATTATGGCAAAGAAAAATATAAATCCCAAAGTGCTACAATGTATAATGGGACACGCAGATATTGACATAACTTTGAATACATATACGCATTTGAAGTTTGAAGATATTTCGGAAGAAGTGAATAGGGTGTTTAATATATCGCAGGATATATAAATTGGCTGTTATTTATTACTACTTATTTTACTACTTTTTGCTGTAAAAATATGAAAGTTTATGCCAATATACGCCAAAGCCGAATAAGAAAAGAAATACCCTTAAAAGCTGATAAAACTCAGAAAATATGATAATGTAAAGGAGTTTAAATATATGATAAAGGTTATGTTTGTGTGCCACGGGAATATTTGCCGTTCGCCTATGGGTGAAATTATTTTTAAGGATATGGTTAAAAAACAAGGCTTGGAGGATAAGTTTTTGATCGACTCTTCTGCTACAAGCAGGGAGGAGCTGGGAAACGGCGTTTATCCCCTGGCGGCGAGAAAGCTGAGGTCTGTAGGGCTTAACCCCAGAGGTCACAGGGCAAAGCAGTTTACTGTTGGAGACTATAAAAAATTCGACTACGTTCTTGTTATGGAGGATTTCAACAGAAGAAATCTTTTGAGGATAATCGGCTCGGACAGTGACAAAAAGATTTTCAGGCTTTTGGATTTTACCGACAGCCCCCGTGATATTGCCGACCCATGGTATACGGATAATTTCGATTTGGCATATGATGAAATTTCGGAAGGGTGCTTGGTTTTTTTAAACTATCTTAAGTCTCGGAAGCTTTGCTGATTGTGTTGAAAAGGTCGGTTAAAATTTCCTGGGCTGTTTTTGCGTTATAATCGTCGGGGTCTTTAAGTATATGGGGGTAAAAACGAAACAGATTGTAGTCCGTAAGATAAGAAACAGGTCTTTTTATATCCGGGTGAAGGGCAAAATGCTTCGGATATGCCTTTTTCATAAAGCCCTCGGCAAGAGCATCCGCCTGTGAGGGGCAGCCCTCCGGTGTGGGGGTTGACGAAACCATAGGAGACGGAGGAGAGCTGTGGAGCAGAATAAGGCTTTTATCGCTGCATTGGCTTAAGGCTATGAATGTGTGGCAGGTTTTATCGCCCGATAAAATATCCCCGGGGAGGTATGAGGCTATGTCCCTTGCCGCAGTAAAAATGCCTAAGCCCTTTTCTGCCAACACTTTGGCAATTGTGTTTGACTTATATACATAGCCGTTTTTGCCGTTTTTACTTTCGAATAAATTATACAAAACCCAGCCTACATATCCTGAGCAGTCAAGCCCGAAGTGAATTAGGTTAGGTTTTTTCTTATAATCGAAATTCTTATAATTATAGCCCCTTGTGTTAAGGCTGTAAAAGCTTTGCCACAGGGGGCTTGTTCCTATTGTTTTTGCTTCTTCTCCGGCTGAGGTGTCGGCTTCGTTCCACCCTCCGCCGTAAATATAAAGGGTCTTGCCTATGGGTGATAAAGCAAGCAAAAGCATATTTTTAACTGTAGGCTTCATTTATATAGATTTCCTTTTTTATAAAGAATACGCTTAAAAATATTTTAGTATTCACGATTTTTTAGCTTTCAAGTTCGTCATATACAAGAAGAAGCTTTTCCTCCAGCTCCGTTTTTTCGTTATATACATCGGCGGCTTTTTTGGGGTCTGTGGCGACCTCGGAGGTTTCCAAAAGAGCTTCTAAGCTGTCGATTTTGGCTTCAAGGTCTGCGGCTTCTTTCTCCAAACGCTTTTGGCGTGCCTGAGCCTTTCTTTGAAGTGAAAGCTGCTCCTTCTGCTTCTGCCAGTCGTTTTTGCCAACACTGTCAGCTTGCTTAACAGCGGTTGTCTCTTGTGGCAGTTCCGACTGCTTTTCTTCATAATAGTCATAGTTACCCAAATAGGTCTTTAGCCTGCCGTCTTTAAGCTCAATAATTTTGTTTGCGGTTTTGTTTATAAAATATCTGTCGTGAGATATAAAAAGAATAGTTCCGCTGTATTCCGAAAGTGCCTGATCAAGAAGATCCTTTGAGCATATATCCAAATGGTTTGTGGGCTCGTCCAAAAGAAGAAAATTCGCCTTTGAAAGACACAGCTTCGCCAGTGACGCTCTGCCCTTTTCACCGCCGCTTAAAAGAGAAATCTGCTTGTCGGCGTCGTCTCCTTTAAACAAAAGCGCCGCTAAAAGGCTTCTTACCTCTGTGGTGGTCATTTCGGGGTTTTCATCGTGTATTTCGTCAAAAAGGGTTTTCGACTTGTTCAGATTTTCCTGCTCCTGATCGTAATAGCCTATTTCCACATTTGAGCCTATTCTGACAGTACCGCTGTCGGGAGACAGACCTCCTGTTATAATTTTAAACAGTGTGGTTTTGCCCGTTCCGTTGGCGCCTATTAGAGCAACTTTATCTCCCTTTTTTATTTCAAGGTCAAGGTTTTTGAAAAGGCAATTTTCCCCAAAGGACTTTGATATATCCGTAAGGGTCAAAACATCCTTTCCGCTTGTCTTTGCCGGAGTGAGTCTTAAATTAATACCTTCAGGAACAGGGTCGGGGCTTTTAAGCTTCTCGAATTTTTCAAGAGCCTTTTCCTTGCTTTCTGCCCGTTTTATTGATTTTTCTCTGTTAAATGACTTCAGCTTTTCTATTGACTGCTGCTGTCTTTTAATTTCTCTTTGGTTGTTAATGTAGTGGTGAAGCTCCGTTTCTCTTAAAATCTGCTTTTTTTGGGCATATTCCTCATATGAGCCCGAAAATACTCTTGAAACGCCGTTTTCTATTTCGATTATTTTATTCGTTGTTTTGTCAATGAAAAAACGGTCGTGGGATATTATTATAACAGTGCCCTTATAGGCTGAAAGATAGCCCTCAAGCCATTTTATACTGTCTATGTCCAAATGGTTTGTAGGCTCGTCTAAAAGCAGGAGGTCGGGGGACGCAAGAAGAAGTCTGCCCAAGGCAACCCTTGTTTTCTGACCGCCCGAAAGAGTGTTTATTTTTCTTTCGCTGTCCTCCTCAGAAAAGCCCAAGCCCTTTATAACCCCCTTCACACGGCTTTCGCTTTCAAAGCCGTTCCGCTTTTCAAATTCTGCGTTAAGACGGTCATATTTAGCCAAAAGCCTGTCAAGCTCTTCTCCCTTTGCGGTTTTAAGCTGAGCCTCTGTTTCCTGCTTTTGCTCTTCTATTTGAAGTGTCTTTTTGAAAACCCCCATAAGCTCCGAATAAATTGTGCTTTCGGAATTTATTGTAAGGTTTTGGGAGAAATAGCCTATTTCGGTGAATTTGGGAATGATTATGTCTCCCCCTGTGGGGGTAAGCTCCCCTGTTATAAGCTTAAAAAGAGTTGTTTTTCCGCAGCCGTTTACGCCCACAACGGCGGCTTTTTCTTTTTCATTCAATAAAAATGTTATATTTTTCAAAACCTCCGTCTCTCCGAAGGACATGCTTACTGAGTTTAGTGAAATTATCATATTTTAGCCTCTTGTATTAGTTTCTTATAGGTTATAAATTTTTATTGAAGAAATTATATCATAATTTATAATATCAGACAAGTCTGTTTGTTAAGACTTTTTAATATTGAATTAAGACGGGGCTGATTGACAAAAGGGGGGTTCTATTGTATAATCACATTAAAAGTTTGAAAAATTTTAAAGTGAAAATTTATTTAGACTTAAAAGAGTTTTTTGTTTTGAAAGGTCAGTGTCAGGATTATGGAAAAAACTATTTCTACGGCTGTTATAAGACGCCTGCCCAGATATTATCGTTATTTGGAAAGTCTCTTAGACAGCGGAATTAACAGAATTTCTTCAAAGGCTTTAGCCCAGAGAATGAACCTTACTGCGTCTCAAATAAGGCAGGATCTTAACAATTTCGGCTGCTTCGGTCAGCAGGGCTACGGCTATAACGTGGAGCTTCTTTATAACGAAATAAGAAAAATTTTGGGTCTTGACAAAACCTATAATATGATTATTATAGGAGCCGGCAACATCGGTCAGGCTCTTCTTAATTATATAAACTATCAAAAAAGAGGCTATAACTTCGTAGGCGTTTTCGACAAAAACCCCAAGCTTATAGGGCTTAACATAAGGGGAATTGAAATTTCCGACATAGACACATTAGACGATTTTTTGAAAAAAACAAAGGTAGATATTGCGGTTTTAACCCTGCCGGGGAACAACGCTGAGCAGATTATAGAGACTATCATACAAAACGGAGTTAAAGGCATATGGAATTTTTCACATATGTCCATAAACCCTCCCGATGATGTGGTAATCGAAAACGTTCACCTGACAGACAGCCTTATGACCCTTACATATAATCTGACCGAAAGGAATTAGAGCTGAAATTAATCAGACAGGCAGAAAAGAGGAATTTTATGAAAAAAGCAATATGTTTTTTGGCTTTGGCGGCTTTGCTTACGGGGAGTTTTTCAACAGGGGCTTTCTGCAGTGACGAGGGCATAAGAGTTATAACAGACGGAAAAGAGCTTGAATTTGACGTAGAGCCGGATATTATAAACGGAGTGACCTATGTAGCCATAAGACCTGTTTTGGAAGCCTTCACAAGAAACGAGGTAAACTATAAAACAGGGGCAAACGGCAGAATTTTGACTGCCTATGCCGACGACGGTAGCCTTTCTGTAGACGTAGACAGAGGAAACTATCTTTATACGGAATATTACGGCGACTATAGCAGAGTAGGGGTTTTGGAGCATTTGCCATATATTAAACAGGGGCGGACAATGCTGCCCGTAAGAGAAATTATAGAGCTTATGGGGGGAACGGTAGTCTATGACGGCGAAGAAGGGCTTATTTCAATAAATTCCGAGCTTTATGAGGAATATTCCGACTTGGAGGGAGTACCCTACCCCATAGTTTTAAGAGAGGTTGAATATGATGCCGACCTTGCTTCGGCTTTGACCTCTTCAGAGGGGTATGAATATTTAAACGAGCTTTCAGCAAAGGTTCTTGAATATGAAGACAACTATTACGACAGCGGCTATGAAAGCAATCCGTCGGAATATTATGAATATTTAAGGGAGCTTTGCTATAACGAAGTTAAATATTTTTTGGATTTGGGGCAGTTCGGAGAGTATGACGAATATTTGTCAAAATATATGAAAAGCTATGTCAGCGGCGAATATTCCGACCTTATTAAAATAGACTCAAGTCTTGACAATGAAGAAAGCCTGAGAAATCTTTTTGACTTTCTCTATAAGGGAGAGAACGGTTCCGCCGCCGTAAACGGCAAGATTTTGCCCTATGCCAGATATATGGTTTTGTCGGTTTTCGGAAGTTCTCTTTATGTTGACGACGAAAAGGACATAACAGCTGAGTTTACAGAGGATTTTGAAGGCAAAACAAACGCCTTTGTGAATTACTGGCCTTTCCGTTCCCGTTTAAGCTCCTCTTCAAGCGGCGATTTGGGCTATATTGAGGGCTATTTGGAGCGTCTTTACAGAAACGACGGAGATATTCTTGTTATTTTGGACAAGCTTAAGGCAGAATATGAACCCGAAGCGGAAGAGGACGATTTGGGCTTGGGTGACGAAAGCAGAAAAGAGCTTTATAAAGAATATTTCGGTGAAAACTGGTACTATTATTATTACGGCGGAGACGCTTATCACACAGGCTTTGAGGGCTGAACTTAGGGGGTATTTAATTTGAAAAGACTTGTTTTGTTTTTTGCATCTCTTATTTTTTCATTAGGGCTTTGCGGAGCCGTTTACGGCTTTGAAGAGGTTCCGGCGGTTTATGTGGATTATGAAGAGCTTGAGTTTCCGGTTGAGGGCGAAATTATTGACGGAGAGGCATATTTCCCCATAAGAACAGTTCTTGAAGAATATTTAAACAGAGACATTTATTTTAAAGACACTTCCAACGGAAAGCTGCTTATAGCCCAAACCCTTGACGGCAGATTTATTCTTAATTTGACAAACGGTGCTTACGCCTATATTATAAGCAATTATTCCTACGGAGTTATTTCTCTTTATGATAACACCGGAGAGAACAAAATGGGGGTTTTAAGCTTTAAGCCCTTTAATAAGGACGGCTATACAATGCTGCCTGTCCGTGAGGTTTTGGAAATTTTGGACGGAGAGGTAAACTATGATGAGGAGCTTGGTCAGATAAGCGTTGTTTCCGATACATACAGAGAAAATATAGAATACGCCGGAGAACCATTTCCTCTTGTAATGACCTTTTCCGATTTGGATATTTACAATGCGGAGAAGCTTGCAGACTGTAAGGGCTATGAGGATTTTGCTGAAAAATGCCTTGAATATTACGCAGAGGATGTGGATTTAAGCGTTTACGATATTCAGGAAGAAGAGGATGAAGAGACTGAGGATTGGAACGACTATTTTGATTATGATGAATATTTAGCCGATTATTACGGCTCGCAGGATACATACGGCGAAATTATTACAGAGCTTTTCGGATATTTGTATGACCTGACCGACAGTGATCTTATGGACGGAGAGATTAAAACCTTTTTAAGCAGCGACTTTTCCGACACTGTTGAAATTAATGACGATTTTGATATGGAGGAAAGCGTTGAAAGCATAGTAAGGTTTATGTTTAATACACTGACAGCCCGTGAAGGCGAGAACATTATAAAAACAAACAGCGAATATGCAGAAGCAGCTAAATATGTAGTTTTGGGATCAAACTTTATGACTGAGCTTATGCAGATTGACTACTACAGCATAACCGAAGAAGAATATAAAGAGCTTGAAGACAAAAACGCAAGCATAAATCTTATATATACTTATATTGAAAATGTTTATGACCAAGACTTTTGGGACAGCTTTGACGAAATCGGCGAAAGTATATCGGAAGAATATGAGGACGAGCTTAATTCACGGTTTTTCTATTCATCCGGCGGCAGCTATAATATGTTTACAAAATTGTTTAATAATCAATAAAAAAGCAAGAAAAGCGGCAGAGAAATCAACCTCTGCCTTTTTCTTATTAATTGGATTTACAAAAAGTGTTTTACAAATGGAAACTGTCTCGCCTCTCCGTCAGCTGTATTGATTTTCTGCAAAAATCAGCATTGTTGCCGGATCCCCTCAAGGGGAGCCTGCCTTGCTGAACTGTTATATTTTAACTGCATTATTAACGATAAAAACGTTTTTATTATTGACTTTTTAATTTAGAAATGTTAAAATTAAATCGTAATAACACAAAAGGCGGTGATGATGTGAAATTGTTGAAAGTTAAAGCAACAGGGCTTCCTTTATTTGATAATCCGCTGCAGATTGATTTTTCTGCGGAGCAGAGGGTTTCGGAATATGGCAGGGAAAAGTTATATAACATTTTTTCTAATTTATATCAAAATAATGTTATTTCAATTGTTGGCATTAATGCTTCGGGAAAAACATCTTTGCTTAAGGTTTTGTTATTTTCTATAAATTTATTAAATAATAAGGCTGTTAATTCAATCTCCTGTAAAGAAATCTTAGAGGGAATTACGGAAGAACAAGAGGTTGTGTTTGAAAACTACTTCTATTCTCAAAATAAAATATATTCCTTAAAAACAACAATAAAAAGACAGGAAGATCACTATTATATCGCTGATGAAACCCTTTTGTCTAAAAAGATTACAAGTACTTTTAGAAAATCTTCTCTTTATGATTTTACAACAGCGGCAGTTGTTGAAAAAAGAGATACAAATGAGCAGTATCTTTTAGATGATGTCAGTATTATGGTAGCTTTTAATAAAAAAACGAAAGATTATATTCAATTGGCAGATATGCTGGAAGATACAAATACAAATATTTTGAGGATTTCAAGGGATTTTCCTCAAGAGCTGCTTGCTTTTTTTGATTCAAGCGTTGATTATTTAAAAATAAACGATGAAAGAAAGAATATCGAAATTCACTTGAAATTTAAAAATAAAGAAGAAATAATTCTGAACCGTTTTAAGGAGCTGAATAAATATCTTTCTTCGGGAACAATAAAGGGAATAAATACATTTGTTTATGCTATGAAAATGTTTAAGTCTGGAGGATATGTTTTAATTGATGAGATTGAAAACCATTTTAATCAGGAGATTGTTTCTGTTCTTATAAGATTTTTTCAAGACAAAACAATTAATCCAAAGGGTGCGGTCTTAATTTTTTCAACACACTATTCTGAGCTTTTAGATGAATTTGAAAGAAATGATAATATTTATATAGTCAGGAATAATAACGGAATTTCATCTCAAAAACTGTCTGATATTTTGAAACGCAACGATATAAAAAAGAGCGAAGCTTTCCAAAGCGGATATTTGGGCGGCACAACAATTGATTATAAACCCTATATTTCTTTAAAGAAACTGCTTATGCGCAAAGCAAAGGGGGAATAATTATGAAGCTGAAGCTGTCAAATATAATAGCATGTATATGTGAAGGAGCGGCGGAACAAACCATAATTGAAATGCTGCTTGAAAATAATTTGCTCATATTTACAAAGGAAAAGCTTTTGGATGAAAAGATTATTCGGGTCAGGAAGGCTGAAAATTTTGAAAAAATTTATTTAAGAAAGGGCTTTGATGAAAAGATAACCATACTTCGTATTATAGACTCACGAAGGGAAAAATTTAAGCTAAGCAAAGCCTATGAATATAAGGTTGATGTTATTAATGTTATAACTGCTCCTGAAATAGAAATGCTTATTATATTAAACGAAGGAAAATATGACGCATTCAAAAAAGGAAACACCAAACCAAGTATATTTTGTAAAGAAACATTAGGTTTTTCAGATGTAAAATCTTCACAATTCTTAAAGAAATATTTCAGAGATACTTCTTATCTTATAAAAGCGATTTCGGAATATCACAGAAAAGCTAAAATTCACAAAGAGGAGTATACCCTATATGATCTTCTTAAGAAAAACTGAATACAGAACCAAAAAAGGCAGCTAAAGATTACAACCGTCAAAATTGTATCTTTCGCTGCCTTTTATATATTCATATTATACATCTATTATTCCGTCGTCAGGCGGTATTATGAATATAAGAATTATATATAATATAACTATAACGGTTCCGAAGCAGAACAAAGCTGCAATAACGGTCAGAACCCTTACGAGAGTGGGGTCGATACCGAAATATTCTCCTAAGCCGCCGCAGACCCCTGCAAGAACCCGGTTATTAATTGAACGCTTTAGTTTTTTCATAGGCTTTCTCCTTTTAAGTGCAAGCGCCTGACCTACAGGCTTGATTGTTAGTAGTAATCAAAAAAATGGCAGCATTTTTTCGAATTAGTTTTTATATTTCAGACCGCAAAGCCTGTGAGAAGCAAAGCTGTAGCAGTCGTCTCCGCAGACAATAATATGGTCTAAAACCTTTATTCCCAAAGGCTCAAGAAAATTTTTTATGGCGGTGGTTGTGGCAATATCCGGGTTTGAAGGCTTTAAATTTCCGTTTGGGTGGTTATGGGCGAGAATTATATAAACCGCCTGTGACTCCAAAACCTTTTCAACCACGTCCTTCATAGAAATTTCAACGCTGTCGGTTTTGCCCTTTCCTATAACAATGTCTTTAATAAGAGCATTTCTGTTTTGCTTCACACCGAGACAGATTATATGAAAAACCTCTGTGTTGTCCTTTGTTCTCGAAAACAGTGTCTTTGCATATTTTTGAACATCATCGGGAGTATCCAAAAACTTGGGGACTTCGCTTGTCTTTTTTATGTAATACTCCGCAAGATCGGACATAAGCGAAAGCTGAACCGCCACTTTCTCCGAAACGCCGCATTTTCTCATAAGCTCCCCGGGGGAAGCCTTAAAAACATCCACAAGTGAGCCGTCAAAGGCGTTTAAAATTTTGTGGGCAATTCCGTTTGTGTCCATTCTTGCGTGATATGAATAAAAAAGCAGAAGCTCCAGAATTTGGTGATCTTCAAAGCTGTCTAAGCCGCCTTCGGCAATATATCTTTTGCACAGTCTGCTCCTGTGTCCTTCGTGGACATTGTCACTATTGTTTGGCATTTAGCTTTCCTCTGAAACTTCAACATCCTTTTTATATTCGCAGCCGCTGCCGGAGCAGACGATTTTTTTGTTTTTGCCGCCTTTTTCCACAAGGGGACTGCCGCACTCGGGGCAAAGCCCACCTGTGGGCTTATTCCACGAAATAAAGTCGCAGTCCGGGTTGTTTTCACAGCCGTAAAAAATTCTGCCTTTTTTGCTCTTTTTAATGAGAACCCTTCCGCCGCATTTGGGGCATTTAACCTTTGCGTCCTCATAATAGGGCTTTGTGTTTCGGCACTCCGGAAAACCGGGACAAGCCAAAAACTTGCCGTATCTGCCGAATTTAATAACCATATTTCTTCCGCAGACCTCGCAGATTTCGTCGGTTTCCTCCTCTTTTACGGTAACGTCCGACTGGTTTATCATAGCTGCGTCCAAAAGCTCCTTAAAGTGGGGGTAGAAGTCTCTCAAAATCTGCTTCCATTCGTGCTTGCCCTCTTCAACCTCGTCAAGCTGCCTTTCCATTTCCGCAGTAAAATCCACATTTACTATATCGCCGAAATTGTTCTTTAAAATCTCGTTTACCACAATTCCCAGCTCCGTAGGGTAAAAAAGCTTGTTTTCCTTTGTGACATAATTTCTTGCGGTGATTATGCCTATTGTGGGGGCATAGGTAGAGGGTCTGCCCACGCCGTTTTCCTCAAGGGTTTTAATAAACAGAGCCTCGGTATATCTTGCCGGAGGCTGAGTAAAATGCTGTTCGGGAATAAGCTTAACGGGCTTTAAAACACTTCCCTCGCTGCACTCGGGAATTTCCTCCTCAACAACCTTTTCCCCTGCTTTTTCGGCGTTTTTCTTATAAACCAAAAGATAGCCGTCAAACTTTATTCTGCTGCCGCTTGCCGAAAAATTATAGTCGCCGTTGGCAATTTTTATGCTTAATGTGTCATAAACGGCGTTGGGCATTTGGCTCGCCACAAATCTGCCCCAAATAAGCTTATAAAGCTTAAACTGATCGTTTGTCAGGCTGTCCTTTACAAGTGAGGGCTTTCTCAAAACAGATGAGGGGCGGATAGCCTCGTGGGCGTCCTGTGCCCCTGCTCTGACCTTATATTCACGTCTTTCCCCTACATATTGCTCGCCGTATTCATCTCTTATAAAGTCACGAGTCTGAATATAGGCTTCGTCCGCAACCCTTACAGAGTCGGTTCTGATATATGTTACAAGACCTACTGTGCCTTCGCCCTTTATATTAACCCCCTCATAAAGCTGCTGGGCAACACTCATTGTCTTTTGTGAGGAGAAGTTAAGCTGCTTAGAGGCCTCCTGCTGCATTGTACTTGTTGTAAAGGGAGGAACGGGGTTTCTGACACGGCTGCCCTTTTTTACATCTTTAACAACATAGTCATTTTTATTAAGGTCGGCTGAAATGGCGTCTGCTTCTTCCTTATTCTTTATTTCGATGCTTTTGCCGTTCTTTCCGGTTAATTTAGCCTTAAGCTTCTTTCCCTCCGGGGTTTTAAGGTCTGCCTGTATGCTCCAGTATTCATTGGGTATAAACTCGTCTATTTCAGTCTGTCTGTCGCAAATAAGCTTTAAAGCTACAGACTGAACTCTTCCGGCGCTTAAGCCCTTTTTAACCTTAGCCCAAAGAAGGGGGCTTATTTTATAGCCCACAATTCTGTCTAAAATACGTCTTGCCTGCTGGGCGTTTACAAGATCCATATCTATTTGGCGTGCTTCCTTAACAGATTTTTTAACCGCCGTTTTTGTTATTTCATTAAAGGTAACTCTGTGAACTCTCTTATCGTCCTCGTCAAGCTTTAAGGCGTAGAGCAAGTGCCAGCTTATGGCTTCTCCCTCACGGTCGGGGTCGGTTGCCAGATAGATCTGCTTTGCACTCTTAACCTCACGTCTCAGCTTTGCCAAAACCTCACCCTTGCCTCTTATGGTTATATATTTGGGTTCAAAATCATTTTCTACGTCAATACCCAGCTCACTTTTGGGCAAGTCTCTGACGTGACCCATAGTCGCCTCTATTTTATAGGTTTTTCCTAAAAATTTCTTAAGGGTTTTAGCCTTTGCAGGCGACTCCACAATTACAAGATTATTTTCCGAAGCCAATGTAATTGTCCTCCTTTTATATCAACTGATATTTCGCCCCGGGAAGCTTAGCTATTAAGCCGTTCATTTCAAGGCTTAAAAGAATAAGCTGCACCTCCGAAATATCAAGTCCTGTTTTCAAAATAATTTCTTCAAGAGAAGCATCTCCCGAATTTATACAATCATAAACCAATTTTTCCGAATTTTCAAGAGAAATTTTTTCTTTGGCCAAACTTTTTTCTTCCTCCGGGTTAATGCCTATGGCAAAAAATGCGTCGGAGGCTTCCGTCATAAGGGATGCGCCGCTTTTAATAAGGGCGTTTGTGCCCTTGCTTGCGGAGGAATTAATACTGCCGGGAACGGCAAAAACCTCTCTGCCAAAGTCAACCGCCAAATTCGCCGTAATCAGCGAGCCGCCTCTTTCCATAGCTTCAACCACCACAACCGCCATTGAAAGCCCGGCTATAATTCTGTTTCTTTCCGGAAAGTATCTTCCGTTGGCTTTCTCGTCAAGAGGATATTCGCTTAAAACACAGCCGTTTTCCTCAATGCGTTTCATCAAAAATTCGTTTGTTTTGGGGTAACACACATTCACTCCGCAGCCCAAAACCGCAATTGTCTTTCCCCCTGCTTTAAGAGCCCCTCTGTGGCTTGCGCTGTCTATGCCGTCTGCCATTCCGCTGACAACAACCACGCCCTTTGACCCAAAGTCCCCGGCAATTTTTTCAGCCGCTGCCATTCCGTAGGGTGTAGCCTTTCTCGTGCCTACCATACTGACGGTTTTCTCCTTCAAGACGCTTTTGTCGCCCTTTAGATACAAGCCGAAGGGTGCATCATAAACCTCTCTCAATATTTCGGGATAAATTCCGTCTCCCTTTATTATATATTCAACTCCGCTGTTATAAACCCTGTCTGCATATTTTTTTAGCTTTTCCGAATCTCTGTTTTCACAAAGCTCATCTATGTTTTTGTCGCTTAAGCCCTTAATCTGCTCAAAGGTCTTTCGGGGCGTTTTAAAAAGCTCTTCGGCTGAGCCGAATTTGTGCAGCAGCACGTCTCTTTTGTGGTGGGCAATGTTTCTTAACATTGCAAGCCACATTAAATATTCTTTTTCTCCAAACATAAAATCAGTCCTTATTCCTGTCGAAATTTCTCAAAGACAGTGCTTCCGCTATGTTCATACTGCTTATGTTTTCAGAGCCGTCTAAGTCCGCCGCCGTTCTTGCAATTTTAAGAATTTTGTGATATGCCCTTGCACTGAGGTTCAGGCTGTCAAAGACCTTTTCTATAAGCCTTTTTTCGGCACTGCCCAAGGGACAGTATTTATCTATTGTGCCGGGGGTAAGCTGTGAATTAAACCTGAATGATTCGTTTTTATATCTTTCCTGCTGAATTAACTGGGCTTTAAGCACCTTTTCCTTCATTTGGGCTGAGCTTTCTCCCTCAGAAGCCTCCGCAAGCTTTGAATATTCAAGCCCTCCGGCTTCAGCCTGAATGTCTATTCTGTCAAGAAGAGGACCCGAAATCTTGTTTTTATAGCGTATTATGCTGTTGTGGGAACAGCGGCATCTGTCTGAATAGCCGTAATAGCCGCAGGGGCATGGGTTCATAGACCCCACAAGCATAACATTCGCCGGATAGGTGACTGTTCCGTTTACCCTCGAAATAGTAATTTCGCCGTCCTCAAGGGGCTGGCGAAGCTCCTCCAAAACCACTCTCATAAATTCGGGCAGCTCGTCCAAAAAAAGAACCCCGTTGTGGGCAAGACTGACTTCTCCCGGTCTGGGCAGTCTGCCTCCGCCTACCATAGCGGTGTTTGAAATTGTGTGGTGGGGGCTTCTGAAAGGGCGTCTTGAAATAAGAGCCTCACTGTCTTTAATAAGCCCAGCCACGGAATATATTTTTGTAACGTCTATACTTTCTTCAAAGCTCATATCAGGCAGAATTGAGGGAAGGCGTTTAGCCATCATAGTTTTTCCCGTTCCGGGTGGGCCTACCATAAGAATGTTGTGCATACCTGCCGCCGCAATAAGCATAGCCCTTTTTACATTTTCCTGTCCCTTAACGTCCTTATAGTCAAGTCCCTTAAAGTCGTCGGCGGTTTTAATAATTTCCGCCTTATAAGGCTCTATGGGAAATCTGCCGTTTATATAGTCGCAGCACTCTCTTATATTTTTTACGGGAATTATGTCTATGCCCTTTACAAGAGCCGCTTCGTTTCTGTTTTCATAGGGCAGAACGAATGCACTGAAGCCCTTGTTTTTGGCATGAAGAACCATAGGCAGAATACCGTCTACACGTCTTACGCTGCCGTCAAGAGAAAGCTCCCCTGTGAACATAGTGTTTTCAAAAACCGTTCTGTTTATTTTAAAGCTGCCTGCAAGAAGCCCCAAAGCAATGGGCAAATCATAGGAGGGGCCCGCTTTCTTTCTGCCTGTGGGGGCAAGGTTTACCACAATAACCGAGTTATAAGGGAATTTAAGCCCCGAGTTTTCAGCCGCAGCCCTTATTCTCTCTTTAGATTCCCTCACCGAGGAATCGGGCAGACCCACTATATCAAATGAAGGAAAGCCGCTTTTAACGTCCGTTTCAACACTGACGGTAAAGCCCTCAAGCCCCTCAAGTCCGCAGCTCATAACACTAACCAGCATAAATCTTTCTCCTTAACTCCCAAAAATAAACCAAACTCTTACTAACTCAATCGGTCAAAAGCTTTTTCCGCTCCGACCCTCAAACAAATACTATCATTATATAAACCAAATTGCAAGAACTTTTTTAAATAGTGTATAAAAAACTTAAAGGCAGCCAGTAAATAAGCCGCTTTTTTTAATAATTATTCACTCATATATTTTATAAGTTGAACCAAACAATATTTTTCACCTGTTTTATTATCAATATTTATCTTCTTATTAAAGACCGCAAAACCGTTGTTTGTATAAAAGCTTATTAATTTCTCGTTATCCTCACATTCCAAATATGTAAGCTTGCCTCCTATTTCATTTTGAGCGGCAACAATTGTATCTAAAGCAAGGTCTAACAGTTCTTTTCCGCTGGCAAGCCTGTTTAAACCGTCTTTATAGTTTTTACCCAGCTGACCTATAAGAGGAGCTGAAAAGGTATAATAATCTTCATCATTTTCGGCGTCGCTGAATTTTTCAACTCTTTTCTTCATTCTTGAAGATAATTTGGTGTTTTTGTTTAATTTTATAGTCTTAGCGGCAATAGAATAAAACCCCACCACAGCCCAGCCGCTGTCAGGATTATCTTTCTGAAGCCGCTTGAACACAAGGTGTGTCATACCAAGTCTCTGTTTTGAAAATCCTATTGCAGTTTTCTTTAAAAAATTTTCAATATCAATGTTTAGTTTACATTCAAAATCGGAGAGGAATTTTTCTGTGCGTTCCTCTCCGAAAAAGTTCAGCAAATGCCTTAAGTTTATACTTTGTATATCGCTCTTGTTATTGCTCATATTATTTAAGGGCAGCTAAAAAGTCATATATTTCTTCATCATTCAGCTTTTTGCTCTGTGCTTTTTCTCTGCTCTTATCAGATGCAGCTTTTTCATAGGTATTTTCAAGAGCCGACACAAATTTTTCAACAGCTTCGCTGCCGTTAATTTCCACATTTTCCATAAAGCTTATAGTTGCCATTGTCTCACCTCCTCGTACTTATATTATATACGAAAAACAACACTAAATAAACATTAAAAAATGACAAATTCAAAATATAATTAGATTTATTTTCTAAAAATCGATTTTTATACCTA
>JAJPZT010000062.1 GCA_021204175.1 Clostridiales bacterium
AGACTAACTTCCACTTTCACCCCTTCAAAGTGGAAGTAAACTTTTCACTTCAGCATATAATAAGAAATTGAAAAAAATTTATTTTGGGGGTTGATTTTTTATTCATTAGGTAGTATAATCATTCTTGACATATTTTTAGATGTGTTTTTAAGGGACATAGGCGTTCAATGTCCCTTTTTCTGTTTTGCTGTAAAAGTGACGGAATGCGAAATACGTAGCGGCGGCTTTTACAGTATTAATCTATGATAGTTTTATTAAGGAGGGAATTGCAGTGGTTTATAATGGTTTACCTGAAAAACAGGGGCTTTATGACCCTCGCTTTGAACATGACAGCTGCGGTATTGGCTTTATAGCCAATATCGACGGAACAATTTCTCACGAGCTGGTAACAAGCGCCATTGAAATTCTGAAAAACCTGAAGCACAGAGGCGGCTCAGGCTCAGACCCGGAGTCCGGCGACGGAGCAGGGGTTCTTTCACAGATACCTCACGGGTTTATGAAAAAGGTTTGTCAGAACGAGGGTATCAGTCTGCCCGAAAAAGGCGACTACGGAGTAGGTATGCTCTTTTTGTCGCCTGATATTGAAACACGAACACGAAGCCTGAATATTTTAAAGAGCATTATTCTCGAAGAAGGACAGAAGTTTTTGGGAGTCAGAGAAGTGCCCTGTTATTCCGACTGTATAGGTGTTACTGCAAAGGAAAATATGCCCCACATTTCACAGGTGTTTATCGAAAGAACCGAAAACATCAACCCGGGCATTGACTTTGAAAGAAAGCTCTTTGTAATTTTAAAGAGAGCCGAAAAGGAAATAAGATATTGCAGAGGAGGAGACAATTATTTTTACTTTGCGTCTCTTTCTTCAAGAACTATTGTATATAAGGGTATGCTTACTCCCGAACAGGTAAGCAGATTTTATCTTGACCTTATGGATTTGGATATGAAAACCTCGATTGCTATGGTTCACTCGAGGTTTTCAACCAACACATTCCCCAGCTGGGAAAGAGCCCACCCCAACCGCTTCCTTATGCATAACGGCGAAATCAACACCATAAGGGGCAACATAAACTGGTCTAAGGCAAGAGAAAATATGTATAAGTCTGAATATTTCGGCGATGACCTTAAAAAGGTTTTTCCTGCCGTAAATGAAGACGGCTCCGACTCTGCTATGCTTGACAACTACATTCAGCTTTTATATCTGTCGGGCTATTCTCTGCCCCAGGCAATTATGACCGTTGTTCCCGAGCCTTGGGAAAATGAAAGCGGTATGGAAAAGGAAAAGAGAGACTTCTACGAATTTAACTCCACTATGATAGAGCCTTGGGACGGTCCTGCCGCAATAGGCTTCACCGACGGTATTGTTGTAGGGGCAACTCTTGACAGAAACGGCTTAAGGCCTGCCAGATATTACGTTACCGACGACGGAATGGTTGTTCTTTCCTCAGAGGTAGGCGTTCTTAACATACCTTCAAAGCATATTATTAAGAAGGAAAGACTTCGCCCCGGCAAGATGCTTCTTATAGATACGGCTGCCGGAAGAATTATAGACGACGCCGAAATCAAACAGAAGGTTGTCAGCGAAAAGCCTTACGGAAAGTGGCTTGATGAAAACCTTCGTGAGCTTGACGACCTTAAGCCTTCAAAGAAAGCACCCTTTACCATAAGTGAATTTTTCGGCGACCTTAAGGCAAAGTACGCCGAAGAGCATTCAGGCGAGGTTTCCGCAAGAATTTTGGAAGAGGTTGCAAAGCCCTTTGAAATAAAGAAAAATGTATTTAAAGAAAAGCTGCCTTTGCTTACGAGACAGAAGGCTTTCGGCTATAGCTGGGAGGATATTGACTTAACACTTAAGGCTATGATGGATAAGGGCGAAGACCCCATTACGGCAATGGGCTTTGATGCTCCCTTGGCAGTATTTTCTCAAAAGCCCCAGCTTTTATATAACTACTTTAAGCAGCTTTTTGCTCAGGTTACAAATCCGCCTATTGATGCTATAAGAGAACAGGTTGTTACATCTTCAAACTGCTATTTCGGCGGTGAGGGAAACCTTCTTGAACCCGAAGCAAGCAACTGCCGCAGAATAAGAAGCAAAACGCCTATTCTGACGAATGAAGAGCTGGCTAAGCTCAGAGGTCTTGACGAGGACGGCTTCAGGGCTGTGACCATACCCATTTTCTATATAAGAGGGGCTGAAAACGGTCTTGCGGCGGCTATGAAGGAAACATTTGCAGCCTGCGACCTTGCCGTTAAACACGGCTATAATATTTTAGTGCTTTCCGATAAGGGCGTTGACCAAAACAAGGTGGCTATCCCTGCGCTTTTGGCAGTTTCAGGTCTGCATCACCACTTAATTGAAACAGGCAAGAGAATGAAGGTTTCAATTGTTTTGGAAACAGGCGAACCCCGTGAGGTTCACCATTTTGCTGCCCTTGTAGGCTACGGCGCAAACGGAATTAACCCCTATCTTGTATATGAAACTCTTGAAAATATGTATAAGGAAGGCTATATAGACAAGACACCTGAGGAGTCAACAAAGCTTTATCAGCAGATAATTACTAAGAATATTGTTAAGATTATGTCTAAAATGGGCATATCCACAATTCAGTCTTATCAGGGTGCTCAGATTTTCGAGGCTTTGGGCTTAGGCGAAGAGCTTATTGACAAATACTTTACGGGAACTGTTTCAAGAATAGGCGGCATAAGAATGCCCGAGCTTGAAAAGGAAACCACAATAAGACACAACATAGCTTTTGACCCCATAACAGCTGACGAGCCCCTTAAAGCCGGCGGCGAATATAAATGGAAGAACAGGGGCGAATATCATATGTTCAACCCCGAATCCGTTTATAAGCTTCAAATGGCTGTAAGAACAGGGGATTATAAGCTTTACAAGGAATATGCCGAAATGATGAACGACTATTCCGAACAGCTTTCCACAATAAGAAGTATGCTTAAAATAAGGCTTATTGACAAGCCCATAAACATAGACGAGGTCGAGCCTATTGAATCAATCGTTAAGAGATTTAAGACAGGGGCTATGTCCTACGGTTCAATAAGCCAGGAAGCCCACGAGTGTATGGCTGTGGCTATGAACCGCTTAGGCGGCAAGAGCAACTCCGGCGAAGGCGGCGAGCGTCCCGAAAGATATATTAAAGACCCCAACGGCGACAGCAGAAGCTCCGCAATCAAACAGGTTGCTTCGGGCAGATTCGGCGTAACCATAAATTATCTCCAAAACGCCATAGAAATTCAGATTAAAATGGCTCAGGGCGCAAAGCCCGGCGAAGGCGGTCACTTACCGGGAAAGAAGGTTTACCCCTGGATTGCAAAGTCAAGACACTCAACTCCCGGTGTATCCCTTATTTCACCGCCTCCTCACCATGACATTTACTCAATTGAGGACTTGGCTCAGCTTATTCACGACCTTAAAAATGCCAACACAAACGCAAGGATTTCCGTTAAGCTTGTTTCGGAAGCAGGCGTTGGTACTGTTGCTGTAGGTGTTGCTAAGGGTCTTGCCGATGTTATACTTATTTCAGGCTATGACGGCGGAACAGGTGCAGCTCCCCGTACCTCAGTAAGACATACGGGTTTGCCCTGGGAGTTAGGCGTTGCGGAAACTCATCAGGCACTTTTGATGAACAACTTAAGAAACAGAGTTACAATAGAAACAGACGGAAAGCTTTTAACAGGCCGTGACGTTTTGGTTGCTGCACTTTTGGGTGCAGAGGAGTTCGGCTTTGCCACAGGTCCCCTTATTTCAATGGGCTGTGTAATGATGAGAGTGTGCAATCTCGACACCTGCCCCGTAGGCGTTGCCACACAGAACCCCAAGCTCAGAGCTAAATTCTGCGGAAAGCCCGAATACGTTGAAAACTTTATGAAGTTCATCGCTCAGGATCTCCGTGAGTGGATGGCTAAAATAGGTGTTAAAACAGTAAACGGTCTTATAGGCCACGTTGAGAAGCTTGTTCCCAGACGCACCGACTACTGGAAGGCTGCAGGGGTTGACTTAACAGACCTTCTTTATCAGCCTAAGATTTGCTCAAACGACAACGAAAGATACTGCACAATGAAGCAGGATCACGGTCTTGAAAAGTCAATCGACGTAAACGCTCTTGTAAGACTTTCAGACTCCGCTATTAAGAGCGGAAAGAAGGTAAACACATCTCTTAAAATAACCAACATAAACAGGGTTGTGGGTACAATTCTTTCAGGGGAAATTACAAAGGTTTACGGCGCAAAGGGCTTGCCCGACGATACAATAAATCTTACATTTGTAGGCTCTGCCGGTCAGTCCTTCGGAGCATTCCAGACCCACGGCGTAACAATGAAGCTTGTGGGCGACTCAAACGACTACATCGGCAAGGGTCTTTCAGGCGGAAAAATTATAGTTGTTCCTCCCGAAGATGCGCCCTTTGAAGCTGCCGACAATGTTATTATAGGCAACGTAGCCTTCTACGGCGCAATTTACGGCGAAGCCTACATAAACGGCGTTGCAGGGGAGCGTTTCTGCGTCAGAAACTCAGGCATAACCGCAGTTGTTGAGGGCGTTGGTCAGCACGGCTGCGAATATATGACAGGAGGAAAGGTTGCCGTTTTGGGCAAAACAGGCAGAAACTTCGGCGCAGGTATGTCCGGCGGCGTAGCCTATGTCTATAACTACGGCGACTTTGAAAAGAAGTGCAACAAGGAGCTTGTTCTTATAGAAGAGCTTGACGATGAAAACGTTGCAGAGCTTAAAACAATGATTGAAAATCATCTTAAATATACAGGCAGCAAGAGGGCAAAATACCTTTTGGATAACTGGGATAAAGAGGTTAAAAACTTCGTTAAGGTTATTCCCGAAACATATAAGAAGGTTACCCTTGAAATAAGAAAATGTATGGAAACAGGTATGACCGACGAGGAAGCAAAGATGAAAGCCTTTGCGGAAGTAACGGGAACAGCCTATATGCAGCCTGAAAGGAGCGTGAGCGTTAATGGGTAAGCCTACCGGATTTATGGAATATAAACGGGAGCTGCCGACGGATCGGTCTCCTGAAGAAAGAATAAAAGACTGGAATGAGTTTCACACTCATTTTGATGAAAAATCTCTTGAAAAACAGGGCGCACGCTGTATGAACTGCGGTATTCCCTTCTGTCATACCGGCGACCCCGTTGTGGGGGGCTGTCCTTTGGGAAATTTAATCCCCGAATGGAACGACCTTGTTTACAGAGGTAAATATGAAGAGGCATACAGAAGGCTTTCTATGACTTCTCCCTTCCCGGAATTTACGGGAAGAGTATGCCCTGCACTTTGTGAAGGCAGCTGCACACTGGGAATGCACGAGCCTTCAGTAACCGTTAAAAACATAGAGGTTCACATTATAGATAAAATGTTCGAACAGGGGAAGGTTGTTCCCAAGCCGCCTAAGAGAAGAACAGGCAAAAGCGTAGCCGTTGTAGGCTCAGGGCCTTCGGGGCTTTCCTGTGCCGAAAGGCTTAACAGGCTGGGGCATAACGTAACGGTTTTCGAAAGAGCCGACCGCTGCGGCGGACTGCTTATGTACGGTATCCCCAATATGAAGCTTGACAAGAAGGTTGTTGAACGGAGAATAGGCATTCTTAAGGAAGAGGGCATAGAGTTCAAAACCAACACCGAAATCGGCAAGAACTACTCAGCCGAGAAGCTGGTAGGGGAGTTTGACGCCGCTGTGTTCTGCTGCGGTGCAACTCTGCCCAGAGACTTAAAGATTGAGGGACGTGACCTTAACGGAATTTACTTTGCCGTTGACTTTTTAAGAAGAAACACAAAGAGTCTTTTGGACTCCAACCTTCAGGACGGCGAATATATTAGTGCAAAGGGCAAGGACGTTGTTATAATCGGCGGCGGCGATACGGGTACTGACTGTGTCGGTACATCTATCAGACACGGCTGCAAGAGCGTAACCCAGCTTGAAATTATGCCTGAGCTGACCGTGGGCAGACGTGAGGAAAATCCCTGGCCTCAGTGGCCCAAAATCAAAAAGGTTGACTACGGTCAGGAGGAGGCTATTTACCTTTACGGCAAAGACCCCAGAACTTACCTTACCACAGCCACAAAGCTTGTAGGCGACGCCTTCGGCAACATAAAAGAGGTTCACACCTCAAAGGTTGAATGGGTAAATCAGGGGGGAAGAATGATTCCCAAGCCTATTGCAGGCTCTGAAAAGGTTCTGCCCTGTCAGCTTCTTCTTATAGCTATGGGCTTTATGGGTCCCGAACAGGGAGTTATAAAGGAACTGAGGCTTGAAACCGACGCAAGAAGCAATGTTTTGACCCCCAAGGGAAAATATTCCACAAGCCTTAACGGCGTATTTTCGGCAGGGGATATGAGGAGAGGTCAGTCTCTCGTGGTTTGGGCTATTCACGAGGGCAGAGAAGCCGCTTTGGAATGCGACAGATATTTGAAGAGCAAATAAAAGCCCAACTTAATTACCGGATAATGCGGCGAAGCCGTGTTATTATATAATTCATCTCCTTAATATTTTATTACGAAAGCACAGCTTCTCCCAAGGCTGTGCTTTCTCGTAGTCAAAAAAATGCAGAACATTATAAGCTATCAATTAAAAATGCATACCATATTTTAGAAAATTTCTAAAAATTCAAAAAAAGACTTTACTTTTGAATAAATATGTAATAGAATGATTAAAGATAAGTTTAAGCCGATTAATCGGTATTATTTCAAAACACCTAAGGAGGAAAAACAATTATGAAATATTTCAGAGCATTAACAGCCGTTGTACTTGCAGGGGCTATGACACTTTCACTTGCAGCCTGCGGCGGCAGTGCAGACACAGCAGACACATCAGCTGAAGCAGAAGCAGAAGCTACAGACGAGGCTTCCGATGACACAGAGGCTATTGTTACAACAGTTGAAGACGGTCAGCTTATTTGGGGAACAAACGCATCATTCCCTCCCTACGAGTCAATCGACAACAACGAGGTAGTAGGCATTGACGCCGACATCGCTGCAGAATTAGGTAAAAGATTAGGTCTTGAAGCAGTTGTTGAAAATATGGACTTTGACGCTATTATTCCCGCCGTAACAAGCGGTAAAATCGACGTTGGTATCGCCGGTATGACAGTAAACGAAGAAAGACTTGTAAACGTAAACTTCTCAACTCCTTATGTTGAAGCAGGTCAGGTTATTGTTGTTCCCGAAGGCTCAGACATCACCTCCGTTGAAGACTTAAGCGGAAAGATTATCGGCGTTCAGAGAGGCACAACAGGCGATGACTACGTTTCAGACCCCGAAAACGGTATCGAAGCAGCAGAAGTTCAGCGTTTCTCAAGTGCTGTTGAAACAGGTCAGGCTCTTCTTGCAAACAAAATCGAAGTTATCGTAATCGACAATCAGCCTGCAAAGAGCATTGTAAACGCTAACGAAGGTCTTGAAATTCTTCCCGAGCCTCTTACATCAGAGCAGTATGCTATCTGCGTAAGCAAGGACAACGAAGCACTTCTTGACGCTATCAACGCAGCTCTTGCAGATATGGAAGCCGACGGAACACTTCAGGCAATTCTTGACGAATATCTTGTAGAAGACTGATAACATTAAACTACCGAGGGTGTGAGTTTCTATCACACCCTCTTTTCGGAATATTTGAGGATTTAATATGAAAGAAATATTATATAACATTTTGGTTTTTTTCACATCTCCGGAATGGGTGGAAAAAATCTCAACAAACTTTTATAACAACTTTATTTATCAGAACCGCTGGACATGGCTTCTTCAAGGCTTGTGGGTAACCCTTAAGCTGACATTCTTCTCATTTATTTTCGGTCTTATTTTAGGCTCCCTTATTGCCATAATCAGAGCCACCCACGACAGCCGCCAAAAGCTGCCCCGCTACTCCTTTACACAAAAAATAGGCAACATTATACTTTCCGTTCTTAATACTGTCTGCAAAGTTTACTTAATTATAATCCAAGGTACGCCTACAATCGTGCAGATTATGATTATTTACTTCTGTATTTTTGCCAACAGCCGCAATAAGGTGGCTATAGCTATTTTGGGCTTCACCATAAATTCAAGCGCATACATAGCCGAAATCATAAGAGGCGGTCTTAACGGCGTTCCCAAGGGTCAAATGGAAGCCGGCAGAAGTCTGGGCTTCGGCTTTGTCAGCACAATGTGGTATGTTATTCTGCCACAGGCAATTAAAATTGCCCTGCCTATGCTCTGCAACGAGCTTATAACCCTTCTTAAGGAAACCTCCGTTGCAAGTATGGTTGCTCTTGAGGATCTGCTCTCAAAAGCTCTTATTATCAGAAATTCAACCTATGATGCTTATATGCCTCTTCTTGCCGCAGCCGCACTTTATTTGATTGTGGTTACTGTTTTGAGAACCGTGCTTGACAAGCTTGAAAGGAGGCTGACCTCAAATGACAAACGCTGATAAAACAGGGGCAAAGGAACCTCTTATTAAAGTAGTTAATCTCACTAAGGACTTCGGCAACGCAACCTTAGCCCTTGACCACATAAACAATCAAATCGACAACGGCGAGGTTGTGGTTGTTATAGGTCCCTCAGGCTCGGGAAAGTCAACCTTCCTCCGCTGTTTAAACCTTCTTGAAATACCCACTGACGGTCACATTTACTTTGAAGGCTCAGACATAACCGACCCCAAAAATAATCTTAACAGACACCGCCGTAAAATGGGAATGGTTTTTCAGCAGTTTAATCTGTTTCCCCATATGAGCATTATGCAGAACCTGACATTAGGTCCTACCAAGCTTCTCAAAAAGAGCAAAAAGGATGCCGAAGCAAAGGCTATGGAGCTTTTGGAAAGGGTAGGGCTTGCAGACAGAGCCGAAAGCTACCCCAATCAGCTTTCAGGCGGTCAGATGCAGCGTATAGCTATCGTTCGTGCTCTTTGTATGGAGCCCGACGTAATGCTTTTTGACGAGCCCACCTCAGCCCTTGACCCCGAAATGGTCGGCGAAGTTTTGGACGTTATGAAAGGGCTTGCAAGACAAAAGATGACAATGGTTGTTGTTACCCACGAAATGGGCTTTGCCCGTGAAGTAGGCTCACGTATCATCTTTATGGAAAACGGAAAAATTTTGGAGGAAAACACCCCTGATGAATTTTTCACAAACCCCAAAAGCGACCGCTTAAAGGAATTTTTGGATAAGGTTCTTTAATATAAACACAAACAAAACGGCTCTCGCAGGATACAATTCCTTTGAGAGCTGTCTTTAATTTAAAGCATTATTTCTTATAGATTTCTCGTCTGTGTCCGACAGATAATGCAAGAATAACAAGTTTTTCATCTTCAATTAAGCAAATAAGCCTGTAATCGCCGATTCTGTAACGCCATTGACCGCTTCTGTTTGCTGTTAAGCCTTTGCCCCACATTCGAGGATCTTCACAGTCTAAAAGATTTTTGTTAATCCACGACTTAATTATTTTCATTGTGTGCTTATCAAGCTTTTTAAATTCTTTTTCAAATCTGTCTGTTGTTTCAACCTTGTATTTTTTCATATTCCCAATTCGTCCCAAAAATCAGTAATGGGTCTGCTTTTCTTGTTGCTTTTTTCGTAGTCACTTAAAGCTTCTTCAAAAACAGCCTTATCATATTCGTCTTCAATTTTCTCAAATAATGCCTGCTTAAATGCTTCACTCAGTGACATAGAATTAAACTTTGCATATCCGTCGGCAATCTTTCTTTCCTGCTCTGTTAATCTTATAGAAAAAGCCATTTCATCATCTCCCTTCATAGTACATTGTACTACATATCTGAGTTAATTTCAACCCTAAATTAATATTTAATTCTTAAAAATTATTATTCTATGCCGTTTGACTTTTTTCTTCCGAATTATCGGCTTCTATAATTCCCTTGCTTTTTAAATATTCGTAAATGTCATCGCTTTTCATTGCACATAATTTAAGCTGTTCTTTCATACCGTCTGTATAACCTTCTGTATCAGCTCCGTTTTCAACCAAAAACTGTACAATTTCATAATATCCTCGTTCTACTGAAGCTATTAATGGAGTATCAGATTCCAAAAAGTGATATTTTCCGGTTTCGTTATCATATACTGTGTCACAGACGTTAAAATCAGTAACACCTGATTCCTTCAGATATACGAGGGCATCATAATTTCTGAAATATGCACAATCATAAAGTGCGGCAGCGATGTCATTTTCATTTAATTCTTCCGCATATTTTTCCGCTGTTTTTATGGTATCAATATCGCAGGAGCTGTATATATCAACCATATACTTGTTAAGACCGTTATTTCCAACGTCATTTATGTTAAAGCCGTTTTCAATAAAATATTTTATGATTTCATTATCATCGTTTTTAAGGGCTTTGTCAAAGGCATTTTTGTTATAAATTTTTGCGCCTCTGCCCATAAGAAACTTAATCATATCCAAGTTACGGTTTTCCGCAGCCAAATAAACACAGTCGTCTATTGCGGTCGGGTCAACGGATATAATATAATCAAGCACCTCTATATTATTATACTGAGCTGCAAGCCTTATATTATATTTTTTGGTGCCGTCTGCTTCGTATATAAGTTCCGCACCCTTTTCCGTCAGATACTTGACGCAGTCCAAATTTCCGCAGACAATTGCCGTTTGAAGCAGGAAGTTTAAGTCGCTGTTATCATCTATGTATTTGCTTAAAACACTGCTTTCACAGCTCGCCGCAAGTCCGTATAAAACAAGGTCGCTGTCACACTCATTCTTTTCGGAAAATGTACCCTTGAAGGCTGCATACACATTTTCGTCATCAATTGCAGAGCCGCAGTTTTCAATAAGAATTTTTAAATCATATAAATATGACAGCTTTGCGCCTCTTTCATCGATTTTATCTATCATTCTTTCTATGTTTTCCGTCGTTACTTCGGCGCCCGCTTCCGTCAAAGACTTAAAGCCTGCGCTTTTCACACTTGTTTCCTGCAGAACCTTTGAATTATTTTTTATCAAATAGTCAAAGCCGTTTTCGCCTTTTTCACTTACAAAGTTTAGGTCTGCTTCCGGCAGCAGCCTGTTATAAGCTTCATCACTTTTCAAAACCTCATAAAAAACGGTCATTCCCGACTTGTCAACAAGGTTCGGGTCTATGTCATAATCCAAAACTGTTTTTATTATGCTTTTTGACCCGACTTCATTTACGGCATATACCAAAGGGGAAAGGGTTCCTCCGTGGCTTCTGTCAAACTGATTTGGGTCTGCGCCTTCATTAACTGCTTCCGCAAAGGCTTGAGAATTTTCATCCTCCAAGGCTTTAAACATTTTTTCGTATGAATCATAGTTTTTTATATAATTGTCAGACGCACAGCCCCGTGAAAACATTGTTAAAACTAAAACAATACCGCTTATTATAACCTTAACAATATAAACTATTTTGTCAATCATATCCGTTTCCTCCAGTGGTTGGATTACAAAAAGTTAATTTGTAATTTTAATATTTTTTTCCCTTCGTCTTTCCCGGCTGTTCTTTTTTCAATATTTCGGCCTTTTGGGAATTGAGAAAAATTCGGATTATCAATATTTTGTTTCAAAAATCTGAAAGGGTGAATTGTTTCCGGCTGTTCTGCTCTCAATTCTGACTGTTCCCGATGTATCGGCGGGAAGTTCAAAAATTCTGCTTTCCGAAAAGTCCTGCAAGACATATTCTTCCCCTTCATCGGGGCAGACGGAAATTCTATATTCAAGGCCTTCTTTTCGGTTTGAAACAACGCAGCCTTGGTTATAGTCGTCGTCTGATTTTTCAAGTCCAGCAATTCCGTATATTCTTTCCTGCTCATCAGCAAGCTTATCGGAAAGGGAATTATAAAACAATTCATCGGAGAAAATCTGCCCCGTAAAAAACAGCGAAAATACCTCTGTAAACCTTTCGGCTCCGGCTGTGTTTAAATGATCTCCGTCTTTAAAAAAATCATAGCAGCCGGCATCAAAATAATTCGGTTTACAATAATTAAAGTCATAAAATTCAACATTCAGAGATTTTGAAAGCTCATTTATATAGCCTGAATATTCGTCATAATTGCCCTTTCCCGCAATGGTAATTTCCGGCATAGGTGCAATAAATAAGGTCAGCTCAACGTCATTTTTTTCACATAATTCCGCAATATCCTTCAATGAGTTTAAATAATCTTCCGAAATAAGGCTTAAATCTATTTCACCGTATGCCTCGGAGAATAAAAGCTTGTTTTTATCTATTGCTCCGTCATTGGCTACAAAGCCTCGGTCAACATAATATTCAGCAGAGCCTTCTTTTTTTATATATTCATAGTTTTTATAGGCATCGCTGTCCTTTTCTTCTGTAATTTCGGAAATTTCACCAAAATCCAATAAAGCCTCCCAGTTTCTTCTGGCAACTATAAAGCTGTTTGAAAAATGCTCCTTTGAGCTTGCGTTTAAGAGATATGCTGCCCTGTCAAGAGGGTTTCTTATGTAGTCGGATATAATATATGTGCTGGTCAGCTGTTTACGGTCTTTATATTCTTCTCCCGTTGCAACGCCGTAATACATTTCAAGAAAAACGTGAGATATATCGTTATTCTTAAGAGCAGCCTGAATTACGGCATAGGAACCGTCCATAAACTGCGAAGATGTACCTGCGTTAAATGTAAATTTGCCGAAAATGCCGTCGGCGATTTCAGGCACGAGACTGCGGTATACATGAGACGAACCCACAAATAAAACATCTATGTTTTCTTCGGGCTCATAAAGCTGATTCATCATAATTCTTGTATATGAGTCTGTATCATCTGTAACAAGGTATCTGAAGACTTTTAATCCGCCGAAGAATAAGCAGCTTAAAATAACAAAAGAAACTGCTGCGGTAATAATTTTTTTCATTTTTTTCTTTCTCCCCTAAAACTGAAAATATATAAATGTACTTGTGTCGTAGGCTGAACCGTATATTCCGAACATAACAATACTCCACATAAGAATTAAATAAACCGACCAGCGGAACCACAGCTCCTGTTTTATAAAAAGCTGATTAATTGATAATTTTTTTTCGTGAAGAATATCTGCGAATAACAGAAGTATAATGCTCACAATTAATATTTTCCAGTTTACCCACGACAAGCCTAGATCCAACAGGCTTACTTCATTGAAAGATTTCGTCATTTGCCTTATTATTCCCACAGCGCTTTTAAAGCTGTCCGCTGCAAAAAAATATCCACGCAAAATCCACAAGAAGGAAGGTTATGACGCATTTCCTGATTTTCACACTGAAAGTCAGAGCTTTTTCTTTCAGACGGTTTTTTAAAAGCCTGTTTTTAATATCGCCCGTAATTTTATAAAATGCATGGAGCAGACCCCAGGCAACATAATTCCAGCTGGCACCGTGCCACAAGCCGCTTACCCCGAAAACAATAAGTGTGTTTATATATTTTCTGAATGTTCCCTTTCGGTTTCCGCCAAGGGGAATATATAAATAATCGGTAAACCATGATGTCAGCGAAATATGCCACCTTTTCCAAAAATCATTGATTGAAAGGGCAAGATAAGGCTGTTTGAAATTCTGCATTAAGTCAAAGCCCATAACCTTTGCCGCGCCTATGGCTATGTTTGAATAGCCGCCGAAGTCGCAGTATATTTGTATGGCAAACAGTATTGTGGCAGTAAAAATTTCGAGAAAGCCGTATTGGGGGTAGTTGTTATAGACAGTATTCACAAGAAGAGAGGCTCTGTCGGCAATGACAATTTTTTGAAAAAATCCCCACAGCATTAACAGACAGCCTTCACGCATACGCTCATAATTTATAATATGTATTTTTTCAACCCTCTGAATTTGGGTAAGCAGATTTTTCGAACGCTCAATAGGTCCTGCTACAAGCTGCGGAAAAAAGACACAAAAAGCGCATATTTTAAAATATTCTTTTCCGCAGGCAGATCTCCTCTGTATACGTCAATAGTATAGCTGAGAGCCTGAAATGTGTAGAATGAAATCCCCACAGGCAGCAGCAAATCTATTTTGCGGGTTATGACGCTTATTCCCAAAGCCGAAAGAATATGGTTTACATTGCTGAGGAAGAAACCGGCGTATTTAAATAGAAATAAAATTCCCAGATTGCTGCATAAGGATAGGGCAACAACGGATTTTTTTAATAGGGGGGGGGTAAACCTTTCGGTTAAAATTCCGCAGCCATAGGTTATAAGAGTTGAGGTTAAAATCAACAAAGCGTACTTAGGATTCCAACTCATATAAAAATAATAGCTTGCCGCCAGCAGCCAAACGCAGCGCAGTTTTTTGGGAATTATAATATATATGAATACCACAATTGGAAAAAAGATTATAAAGTCTATTGAATTAAAAAGCATAGAGTATTCCTTTCCGACAAAATATCCGTAATATGCAATTATAAATAATTTTCACAGCGGACCTTTTTCAGCACTTTTTATACTCTTATGATTTTATCACATTAAACAGCTGTTTTCAACAGAAAATAAAATAAATATTGTAAATAATTTTATTAATTATAAAAATCAGCGGTATTTTTAAAACCGCCTTCTTCGGCAAATTCAATAATCAGGTGAGCTGTTCACTCAATAATAAAATTATGATTAAGTAAAAAAAGAGAGAGCAAAGAACTCTCTCATAAATCAGCTAGGCTAGCAGGATTCGAACCTGCGAATGACGGAAACAAAAAAAGCTGCCTAAATTCGGTTTTGAAGCTTTAAAAACAGCCTAAAAATCGTTAAAATTTTTCGCCTTTTGTTTCACGTTTTAGAAAATCGGAATTGCTTTGGGGTTAAAATGGGGTTAAAATTTTTGGCTGTTTTAACCCCTTAGCAGTAGAAGCTTATCTTGCCGAAATGCTTATACCATTTCCCCATAACCTCACTGCTTCGTGCTTCGATAATTCGCATTATGTTTCTTAACACATTTTTTCGAATTTTTGAATTGTTATTGCATAAGATACATTTGCCCGCTTTAGTTATCCATATCTTTGTGGCATTCTCGGAGGGACTGCCTTCTGAGACGTGAACGTGAACAGGCTCTAAAGGCTCATTCTCGTTTGACCAAAAATAAATCCAATAAGAACCTATCTTAAAAATTTGCGGCATTTTCAAAACCGCCTTCCCCTGCAAATTCAATAATCAGGTGAGCCGTTGACTCAATAATTTCCTGATACTTGCTTATTTCATCACTTGTAAAGCCGTTTATGTCTGTCCATTCATAGTCTGGCAAATAACATACCGCATTATGAAAGCAGTCTTTCTCGTCGGGCTTCTCAACATAGACCTTAACTCTGCCGTCCTTAAGCAGCTCGGAGTGAACAATCTCTGTCTTATCATCAAGTGTCAAAAACGGATACATCATAATACCATTCCTCCTAAAGCTTTTTTGCCTTTATAGTCAATCTTTCTTTTTCTCTTGAATATATTATACCATTCTTTTTCGGAAATCACAACATAACAGCTTCAAAAAATATCATTAAGCTTTGAAGCTGCATTTTGCTTGTCGTCATCAAGAATATGGGCATAGATTTTCGTAATCTCTGTGGAGCTGTGTCCGAGCAGTTCGGCTATTACCTCTATGGACACATTACGTCTGATTAACTGAGTGGCATATGTGTGTCTCAGGCTGTGAAAATCTCTTTCACGAATGTTATTTCTTTTAAGCATACGTTTATAGGATTTAAGCAAGGCTCTTGCGTCCAAATATGACAAACGGCTGTTTGTGAAAACAAAAACATCTTCGTTAAAATCCGCATTCAGATTAAGGGCTTTCTGCTGAGTAAGCAGCTTTTGAGCTTTCAGAACATTAGTAAGATTTTCGGGAATAGGAACGTCCCTGACACTGTGCTTGCTTTTTGGTGTCTGCAAGGCAGTAACGAGCTTTCTTGAGCCGTCGGCACTAATATCGCTGTAAGTTTTAAGTGTTTGTCTGACTTTGATTACTTTATTTTCAAAATCAATATGTTTCCACTGCAAGCCGAGGAGTTCACCTTCTCTCAGACCTGTTCCGAGAGCCGTAAGTATTAAATTTTCGTGCATATAGCCTTTAATGGCTTTCTTTAATTGTTCAATCTCTGTGTCCGTATATACGTCCAATTTCCTGTCTTTGGTTAATTCACCTGCTTTGGAGGGAATGGTTGTACCTTTAAGAGGACTTTTGGCAATATAGTCCTGCTCAATTGCAAATGAAAAGAAGTTCCGCAACAGGCTGTTAAGGGTACGAATGGAAGCTGAGGTCTTGCCTTCTTCAAACAGGTTATTATAAAACCTCTGCACTGCGACGGAATTAATGTCCGAAAGCTTGAGATTGGCAAATGGATAGGGCTTTATGTATTTTCTGTAAATTCCCTCATAACGGCTGAAGGTGGCAGGCTTTATATTCTCGGATACCCTTTTAAAATCGTAGAGCCAAGTATGCATTAAGCTGCCTAAAGTGGCTTTTTCGAAGCCTACGTTAAGCCCCGATTTCAGTTGGTTTAAATATTCGTCTCTCTTTTGCTCCGCTTCTTTGCGGTTCTTTCCGTAGAAGCTTTTGCGGATACGTGTGCCATCGGCGTTCTTTCCCACATCTGCACGTATTCGGTAATATTCTGAGCCGTTGGAAGAATAATTCGTCTTGTTAGCCATCAGCCTATCCTCCTTAAGCATTCATAGCTTATTTGCTGACAAAGCTTTTTTTATATACCTCATATACTTTGAGAAACTTTTCATAGTTCTCAGGTGTCAGCGTATAACCGCTTGCATCATAAAATCCCAAATTGAAATGTGAAAAGTGTTTAAACAATGCTGAATACTCATCTTCAGACATTATGCTGCCGTCAAACTCAGCAGCCTTTTTATATATCTCCTTAATCTTGTCAAAATTAGCTGCCATAACAAAATAGTCCTTTGCCGTTGGACGTGGCTTCTGAATTATTTCTTTAGCAGAAATAAATTCATATGTTTGTTTGGAGTATATATCTAAAACAGTATCCACAAGCTCGTCAGACAAATGAATGGTCTTTGATGTGTCCGTCCTTCCGAGAAGATAATCAACGGAACAATCAAGGCAATCGGCAATTTTCACTATTGCATCTGCTCTTGGATAATATCCGTTTACTTGCATTGTGTATAATAAATTCTTGTTTAAGCCACAGTTGACAAGTAATTGACTTATTGACATTTTTCTTAATTTTGCTAAATTTTTTATTCTCGTAGCCATTTCTTGTGCATTTTGCACTAAACATCACCTCAAATTTTGTTCAAAACAACGAAACTAAAGAACTTTAGAAATTGATATTGACATTCCCAAGAACTTTAGATATAATATAAATATGGGTGGAACACCACACTATAACCCCACAATTCAATACTATGCTATACGAATATATGCTCCACATTTTTATTTTATAGTGTAATTAGTTAAAAGTCAAGAAAAAAAGGAGGTATCTTAAATAATGGATATTGCTAGAAATTTAAAAAAATAAGGGAAAAACAAAATTTTTCACAAAGGCAGTTAGCACAGGCAGTCGGAATAAACCAAAATATGATAAGCCAAGTCGAAAGAAGCACTAAGACTTTGTCTTTGCCTTTGGCATATGAACTCTCAAAAATTTTGAATTGTTCTCTTTATGATTTTGTGTTGGATGACACAGGAGGTGTTTGTATTGAAAGCTGACAAAATCATAGCTAGTCCGCTCAAAGCCATAAGAGCTAAGTGCCTTGACTGTTGCTGTTGGCAAAAGAACGAGGTCAAACTTTGTACAGCGGAAGATTGCCCCTTACATCCATTTAGGTTCGGGAAAAATCCATATAGGCAGAGGGTAAAACGCACAGAGGAACAGAAGAAGGTTATGGCTGATAATTTGGCAAGAGCCAGAAGCGGTAGATAATAGATTTTTTATTGGAATATTTCCAATAAAAAATGTTAATGAGATAGAATGGTATTAATATACTGTCCAAAACCATTAAACAGTTTTTTTCTTTACTGTTATGAGGAAAATAATTAAATAAGGGATTTTTTGACTGACACAACAAAGGAAAACGAAAACAAAATAATAAAGTTGAAAGACTTGAAAGGAAGTGACAAAAATTGGATATGATTTTAACGACTAAGCAATATGCGACATATTACAACAACATAACCGGCTTGCCAATGTCGCCAGAAAATGTTGCTAACTTGTGCAGAAATGGAAAGTTAAATGCTTTCAAAGAACCTGAAGGCAAACAATGGTTTATTAAGGTCAGCAGTCCAGTTATTTCGCAAAAAGACTACGACGAACTGCAGCAAAAATGTTTTGGACTTCAGGCTACTCTTAGGAACATTAGCAAGCTTATTGAGGTTCAGACTTGAGACCTTTGAAAAATTTAAAGATAAACGGCACTGAGAACGGTTCAAACGGGGCAGAAGAACAACCTTTGTATGTTCTATCTTTCGATAATGTTCGTCTCGACAGCGACTTATCTCCAGGGGCAAGACTTCTATTTGAACAGGTTTATGCTTTGTCTCGGATGAAAGGGTACTGTTGGGCGACCAATCGGTATTTGGCTGACGTGTTTAATGTTTCACAATCAACCATACGAAAACAGCTCGATGAGCTTGAAAGGGGCAATTACATTTACAGAACCCAAATCGAAGGCAAAGAACGCCATATTCATATTAATGAGAGTATGCTTAAAAATAGGCAGACCCCCTGTCAAAAAATTACCACACCCCCTGCCGAAAAAATAACAGACACTCTGCCGAAAATTTATCACCAAGATGAATACTATGATATTAATACTAATGAGAAAATTAAATCATCAGGTAATTTGACTGAAGAGAACAATAGTATATTTTCAATTGACAATGTTCTCAGGTTTATCGGGCAGGAAATTATCACGTCTGATAAAAAAGAGTTTGTTATCGGCGATAAAACATTGCCTATGGATGGTGTCAAATTGGTCTTTTCAAATCTAACTATCAGTGACATTACATCTGTAATTGATAAGGCGAAAAAAAGAAAAACGAAAATTTCAAACCCGAAGCAATACATAATTTCGTCTCTTTATAATTTATCGACGGAAAACAGCAATCGAAACAATTTTCAGAAGGATAGCAAGGATAATAACAACCACTACCGAAAAAACAGTTTTCGGAATTTTTCGGAACGTGACTACACTGAAGAGGACTTTGACGATTTCATGCGATTATCTTTGTAATCTTTTGACTAAATTAATTATAGCATTTTTTCGACTGAAGGTCAAGACTTTCGCCCTCACACTACGGTTTTTATCCTAGTATTTTATGGGTTGTTGTAAACGTAGTGGGGGCGATAAGGCAAGATGCCCGAAATGGCGAGCCATTTCAGTATCTTGCAAGGGGAGTACCCCTTGACCCCCTTTAAAACCAAGCACAGGAGTGCTTCATATTTCACCGAGAGGAGGTGATAAAATATGGTTGGCAGAAAAAGAAACCATAATTTTTCGGTGAGACTTAATGACAGTAAAATTAAGCTTGTCAGGCAAAAAATAAAAAAATCGGGATTAAGCCAACGGGAATTTCTTGTGCGTTGCGTATCTGAGAAAGAAGTCTATTCAAATGACGGCATAAAATCCGTTATAAAATCCTTTATAGTTGAATTGAATAGGGTCGGCAATAATATAAATCAAATTGCCCGCCGTATTAACAGCGGACAGATTTATGACACTGCACAATGTGCAGATGAGCTTACAAAAATGTGGGACACACTGAAGGAAATCAGGGAAGGGGTGAGCAAATGGCAATTTTGAAAGCAATTTCTTCCCGAGCAAGTCTCGGCAATACAATACGATACATTTTGCAGGTGTGGACACAATGCGCATATTATATTTTTACAAAAAATCAAGAACGGAGAA
>JAJPZT010000066.1 GCA_021204175.1 Clostridiales bacterium
AGCCCCTTATAGGGGCAGAGCAAGCCACCGGCTAAGCCGGTGGTCTTGACTTAAATAGTTTATAACCGCTTTCTTGGTTATCTTCCAGTTTCTACCGTCACGATAACCAACAAGTTTTTTAGACCAAAGCAGCTTATATAAAGAATTTCTGCCTATCAGCAGTATTTCACAGACTTCTTCAGGCTTTAAAACCTCTCCGTAATTTTCAAGCATTTATAAAACCTCCCATAACGATAGATTTTTATATTAATGTTTGCTTGATAATAATAAAGAATACGGAATTTTCAGGGATTTATGATTGTTTTTTCTCCCTTTTCGTATAACAGGTTGTCACAGGTTATTATGTCATATTTGTTGTTTATGGCGAAGATTATAATGCTGTCCCTTTTTACACGGGGATAAAGTCCTCCGGTGTTGCCGATTTTAAGGAGTCTTTGGGCGTCGTCAAGATTAAGCCCCAAGCCGAAAATAAGCTGAATAAGCTTGTTGCGGGAGGCTCCCGTTTTTTTGCCCGAAAAAATGGGATAGGCGTAATTTTGGTTTAAGCCCGATTTTTTAATGACAGTTGTTAAATCCATATTGTATTTTATGAGCATTTCATTAAGAAAACCGGCTGTAGTGGGTTCGGTCAGGTCGTCTTTGTTTTCTTGAATATAGCTGTTTATGTTGTTTTCGCTTTCCAATATTTTCAAAAGTTCATCTGTGGATTTTTTGTTTTTCATATTTACCGCCTCCTGAAAATATGATACAATATTATGGAAAAAATTGCAATAAGGGAAATGATGAAAAATGTGTTTTAAGGCGGTGAAAATATGAGCGAACTTGCCGACGATTATGAGCTGAGTCAGTATGCCGAGCTTTATGATATAGACGAAAAGGGAAATATAAAAGCCGTAAAGGACACACGAGACGGCAGTATATGGGTTAAAAAAAGACTGAATAAAACGGGAAAAGAGGTTTACAGCCTTCTTAAGGGAGCAAAGCACGAAAACATAGCCTATGTAAGAGATGTTTTGACTGTCAGCGGTGAAACCTTTGTTATAGAGGAATATATAAGCGGAAAAAGCTTGGAGGAGATTGTTGAAGAAAAGGGCTGTATGCCCGTTAAGGAAGCGGCGGAAGTTATGCAGAGTGTTGCGGAAGGGCTTATTTATCTTCACAAACGCAATATAATACACAGAGACATTAAGCCTTCAAACGTTATGCTTAAAAATGACGGCAGAGTAAAGCTTATAGATTTAGGAATTTCTCGAATAAAGAAAAAAGGCTCGGAGAGAGACACTGCTCTTTTGGGAACTGCCGGCTATGCCGCACCGGAGCAGTTCGGCTTCGGTCAAACAGACGCCGCAGCGGATATTTATGCCTGCGGAGTGCTTTTCAACTATTTGATTGAAGGAAGGCTCACCGTGGAGGAAAAGAAAAACAATCAAGCCGCCTATATTATAAAAAGATGTACGGAAATAGAGCCTTACAGACGCTACCGCTCGGCTAAGGAGCTTAAAAAAGCCCTTATAGGCTGCGGAGGAATAAGGAGCAGACTGACCTCACACATTAACAGGGTGATCGGGTTCAGAAGAAACAGACCCTTAAACAAAATTGCTGCCTGTTTGGTTTATGCCGCAGCTTTGTTTTGGTTTTGTATGGGCTGTTTTACTATGGCAGTAAGCACAAACACACCCGACTTTGCTTCGGGGGCTGTTACGACGGAATTTGCCTTTCTTTATATATTAATCCCCTTTTTTATAATTGCGGATTTCGGTTATTACAGGGAGAGGCTGTCATTTATAAGGAATAAAAGGCTGAAGGGCAAAGCTGTTATAACTTTGCTGATTTTGCTGGGGGAGTTTCTTTTAAGCGTAGGGGTGGTTTATATTACCGCACGTCTCATATACGGCTATTAATTAGAGGTAAAAGCTATGGACAACATAAAAAACGAAGGGGAATTTTATATAAGGCTTTTTGACACAGGCAAAAACACAGCTCTTTTAAAGGACGACAGAGACAACAGCCTTTGGGTCGGTAAGAAAATTAAAGCTGACAGTGTCGAAATTTATAATCACCTCAGAGGGCTTAAACATAAAAATATTGCGTATATAAGAGACGTTGCGGCTTTAGACGGAGAAACCTATGTCATTGAAGAATTAATTGAAGGGCAGTCATTGGAAAGCCTTTTTAATAAAAAAAGAAGGCTCAGCGAAAAAGAAGCTGCCGGTATAATGCTTCAAATTTGCGAGGGGCTTATTTTTCTCAACCGTAATTCCGTAAGCATTCAAAGCATAAGCCTTTCGGGCATTGTCTGCACCTGTGACGGAACGGTTAAGCTTATTGACTTCGACACTTCTGTCATAGGCAGGTCAAAATTAAAGCAGTCTCAAATTGCATTGGATATTTCCGCCTGCGGAGTTCTTTTTGAAAATATGATTTCCGGCGAAAACGACCCTGAGGGCAAAAAAATAAGCAGAGCCGCAAGGGAAATTTCAAGACGCAGTAAAAAAACTTCTCTTCAGTTCCGTTCTGTCTTTGAAATGAAAAATCACTTTAAAAGATACGGCGGTGTAAAGGATAAGCTTTCATATATTAAGGGCTGTCTGCCCGGGTTCAGAACAAACAGACCTTTAAACAAAATAATAGCTGCTGTTGTTTATATAATTGCGGCTTATTATGTTTATTGCGGTGTTTGTCTTATTACGCTGTACAGAAGTCAAAAAAATATTCCTTTGGGGATTTTCGACATAGTATTTTCCTTTATAATGGTTATTTTTCCATTTTTTGCGGCTTCTGATTTTTTATATTACCGTGAAAGACTTCCCTTTATTAGAAGGCTAAACAGACCCTTAAGAACAATTTTGGGCTTAATATTTACACTGTGGTGTTATTTTTTTATAGGGGTCAGGCTGACTGACTATATACTTGATTGTTTATATTACATTTTTAATATTTCATAAAAAGTGTGCTGTCAGCACATTAAAAAAACAAGCTTCTTCTGTTATACTAAAGGTGGTTAAGAGGAAGCTTGTCTCTTTTTACATTTTTTTAAGGTAAGCGGTCAATAATTATGCGGCTATCTAAGACATCATAAAAATGATAAAA
>JAJPZT010000054.1 GCA_021204175.1 Clostridiales bacterium
TTGTTTTTCTCATAGCTATATTATACCATAATCTGAGCCATTTGTCCACACCCCTGTGCGGAAAGGTCTGACGCAGTTATAACATCAATAAGCTTCAGACAGCTTTTATAGTTTTCGGAATCTCGCTTGCCGAGACAGACCATAACAATATCCAAAAGATCATAGTCCTTAAAGTCAAACTTTGCTTCGCCAATAATATTCTGCTCCTTCAGCGAAAACCTTGTTATTGTATTTTGCTTATTCTTCGGTGCGTCCCAGCAAATCCAAATACTAACAACCTTTTTAATATTTCCATACTCGGAATTAGAAAATTCTTTATTATACTGGTCGGAAATAAGTCATGAACAATAGTAAACGGCACGCTTTAACAGCGGATACTTTGTGTTAAACTTATTCTGGGCTTCAATATTTATTATAAGCTTTACTGTTCCCAAAAGCGACGGCACATAGGCATAGAAAAGAATGTCATATCTAACTACAGTGTCATCCCTGTCCATACCTGTTATAACTTCCTTATCATTTCTGTGAACAGCTTCGACAGATACTTCCGGCTCACCCTCAATATACTTTTCGGCAATATCATATTGATCATATTCCTTAAACTCTTCCAAACAGTCCTTTAAGATATTGGCTAAAAATATTTTTATAGAAAGTGTCTTTTTTAACTGCTCGTCATATTTTTTATTTAATTCGTTAGTATAAGCGTTTTTAGCCGCTTCGGTCAGTGTTTCCATAATTGTTTGCCCTTATAATCTCTCGGTAATACCTTCCTTACAATTATATTTTATTACATTCACAAAACACTGTCAAGAGAAACAAATTAAAAAAGAGCTGCCGAAAACCGACAGCCCTCTTATTAGTTTAAGCTTTATTAATTATTTCATAGAATCGGCTGAACCTAAAACGTCGCTGATCTTATTAACAACAAGCTCTTCGATCATGTCTCTTGCGAGTCCGCAGTATCCTCTGGGGTCGAACTGTTCGGGGTTCTCTGAGAAGAACTTTCTGATAGCAGCCGTCATAGCAAGACGGATGTCAGTATCCATATTGATCTTACATACAGCCATAGAAGCAGCCTTTCTGAGCATATCGGCAGGGATGCCTGCAGCGCCCTTAAGGTTTCCGCCGTACTTGTTGCAAAGCTCGATAACAGCGGGGTCAACTGAAGATGCGCCATGAAGAACGATAGGATAGTTCTTGTAGCCTGCAGCTTCAAGGTTAGCTGTAATCTGTTCAAGTCTGTCAAAAGCTAACTTAGGCTCACCCTTAAACTTATAAGCGCCGTGGCTTGTACCGATAGCGATAGCAAGTGAATCAACGCCTGTCTGCTTAACGAAATCAAGAGCTTCGTCGGGGTCTGTATAGATAGCGTCCTTTGAATCAACCTTAACGTCATCCTCAACGCCTGCAAGCTTACCTAACTCAGCTTCTACAACAACGCCGTGAGCGTGAGCATATTCAACAACTTCCTTAGTCTTTGCTACGTTTTCGTCATAGTCAAAGTGGCTGCCGTCGAACATAACAGATGTAAAGCCTGCTTCAACACATTCCTTAACAGTGTCAAGATCAGGACCGTGGTCTAAGTGAAGAGCGATGTCGATGCCTGTTTCAGCAACAGCTGCGTCAACCATACCCTTAAGATACTTAGGTGTAGCATACTTAAGAGCACTCTTTGAGCACTGAAGAATACAAGCGGAGTTCATCTTAGCAGCGCCTCTTGTAACGCCCTGAATAATTTCCATATTGTTGATGTTGAAAGCACCGATAGCATACTTGCCTTCAAAAGCCTTTTTAAACATTTCGGTAGTAGTAACTAATGCCATTTTTAATACCTCCTGTGGTAGAATTTTCTATACTGTTATTATACTCCAAATTTGAAGCCTTTGCAACAGTTATTTATCAATCACTGATAAATTATTTTTTACAAAGCCTGCTTTAAACTTATTATTGTTTTTACAATTATGTTATGACAAAGCTTTTTTAATAAGCTTAAAGTTATTCTTGTTTGCCTTATAAATTTCTCTGAAAACAGGGTAGAGCTTTTCATAAACCGCCGCATTTTCGGAAGGTGTAGTTTCTCTTACAACCTTAACCTTGCCGCCCTTTGCACTTTCAAAATCAGCGGCGATTCCCGAGCCTACAAGGGCTATAAGAGCCGCACCGTAGGAAGGACCTTCCGACACATTCAAAACCTTCAGTGGTCTGTTTATAATATCAGAGCAAATCTGTCCCCAAAGAATACTTTTAGCTCCGCCGCCTGTTATAAAAATTTCATCAAGGGCAGTAAACTTTTGAACCTCTTCGTAAAGGTCTCTTACGGCGTAGCCTACGCCCTCCATAACGGAACGTATAATATTGCCCTTTTCACAGCCGCCCATAATTCCGAAGAAAACTCCTCTTGCGTCGGGGTCGTTGTGAGGAGATCTTTCACCGAACAAATAAGGAAGGAACACAAGTCCGCCGCTGCCTGCCGGTGCTTTTTCAGCAAGCACATTCAAATCATCAAAGGAAAGGTTCTCGAAAAATGTTCTCTTTGTCCAGTTAAGAGCTTCTCCGGCACAGAGCATACAGCCCATAGCATAGCGGCTGTTGGGTGCGGAATAGTTAAACAGGTGAACACCCCCTGTTACCTCGGAGTTAATTTCGCCTACATAGCCTATAACAGTGCCGCTGGTGCCTATGCTTATAACTCCCTGACCCTCTTTAATAACGCCGTTTCCTATAGCGGCGCAGCTGTTGTCAGCTCCGCCTGCCACAACCTTGCAGCCTTCTGCAAGACCGATTTCACTGCAAAGGTCAGGCTTAACCGTTCCCACAACTCCTGTTGAAGGAATAACCTCGGGCAAAATTTCGGGGCTTACCCCGACTTTTTCGCAAAGCTCATAAGACCACTGACATTTTTTAACGTCGAAAAGAAGTGTTCCGGCGGCGTCCGAAACATCTGTTTTAACCTCGCCGCAAAGCATATAGTTAATATAGTCCTTAGGCATAACGACCTTGTTTACCTTGGCGTAGTTTTCGGGCTCGTTTTCCTTAAGCCACAAAATTTTAGGCAGCGTAAAGCCCTCCAAAGCCAAGTTACAGGTCATATCAAGAAGCTTTTCTTTTCCCCCTGCAAGGTCGAAAATTTCTTTAACCTGGGGCGTTGTTCTTGTATCATTCCACAAAAGAGCCGGTCTTATAACCTCATTATTTTTATCGAAAAACACTGAAGAGTGCATTTGACCCGAAGTAGCCACCGCTTCAATCTTTCCCTTAGCCTCCGGGTGCTTTTCCAAAAGAGCCTTAAGGCATTTAAGAGTATTTTCCCACCAAACAACAGGCTTTTGTTCAACTCTTCCCCCCGAAAGAAAATCGGGAGTATAGCTGACGCTTGCGGAGTCAATAATTCCTCCCTCACCGTCAACCAAAAGGGTTTTGACACCGCTTGTTCCCAAATCTATTCCTACAACATATTTCATAAAAAACCTCCGTAAATTCTTTATTCACCGGCTGTACAGTTTTCGTCCGCAGGGGTTAAATCCACAATAAGCCCCAGCTCTTGGGCAATAACGCTTTTAGGCGTAACCACACAGACCATATTGTCATAGTTTCTGCCCACAAAACATCCCGTAAAGCTTTTTTGTCGGAAAGGGTTATTTTAACAGCCATTCCCCTTTTAAAGGTTGTTCCGTGATATTCAACTACCTCTATGGGAAACAGCCTTCGGCATTTTTCCATAACGTTTTTCATCTGCGCCGCTCCGGTTAAAATAATGCTGGCTTCCTTAGCTACCCGTCTAATAAACAGAAAGCTCATAGTAAGCATAGTAAGCATAGCAGACAAAACCGCAGCCAAAATTACACTGCCGAAATCTACAACAAATTTTAAGCTGCCTATATAAAATTCATAACCTTCCATAAAATTATCCTCCGCACAGCTTGCTTTCGACAAAATGCCTTGCGGCACGTCCGCTTCTTCCGCCGAAGCCCAGCTCATAGGCGTTTGCTTCCTTCAAAAATTCCTCTGTAGCTTCAATTCCCTTTTCAGCCGCAATGCCCTTTACTATTTCCGCATATTCCTTAGGTGTGGGACGTAAGAACGAAAGCTTAAGCCCGAACCTGTCCGAAAGAGAAACCTTTTCGTTAAGCTGATCCTGAGTATGTATTTCGCCCTTTTGAGACATATCCCCTCTGTCGTCCCACTTTTCCGCAATTAAGTGTCTGCGGTTTGATGTGGCGTAGAATATAACGTTTGAGGGCTTTGCTTCAGCACTTCCCTCCAAAACACTCTTCAAGTATTTGTAAGATGTTTCCTCCGCTTCAAAAGACAAGTCGTCTATAAACACAATAAACTTAAAGCCTCTTTCCGAAAGCTTGGGCATAATCTCCGGCATATAGTGAAGCCTGTCCTTAGACACCTCTATAAGCCTGAGCCCGTCCTTCCAATACATATTAACAAGAGCTTTAACAGAGGAAGACTTACCCGTACCTCTTGCCCCTGTTAAAAGAGCGTTGGCTGAGGGCTTTCCCTTCATAAAGGCAAGTGTGTTTTCCTTAAGGGTTTCAATCTGATATTTATAACAGAAAAGGCTCTTAAGCTCAATGGGGTCAAAATGCCCAACAGGCACAACATTGCCCTTAATGTCAAGCTTAAACCCTCTGTAAAGAGCAAGCTCTCCGCAGCCCCTCTTTTCGTAAAATTTACAGAGCTTTTCCGTCAGCTCCTCAGCGTCAGAAAAGCTGAGTTTATCAAAAATATCGCTTTCGCAGGGCTTAAGAGGTTCATATTTATAAAAAATTTTATCGCACTGAAACAGCTCATATTCATCTAAAATTTCTTTAATGTCCCGGCTTGCAAGTTTAAAAAGACTTGACTCCTTTTTCATAAGCCCTTTTTCACAGCTTAAAGAAAATATGTTTTCGTCTCTTATAAGAGAAAAAATAACATATTTTAAAACAACATTACCCCCGAAGCCGTATTTTTCCGCAAAAGCGGCAAAGTCGGCTTTTTCAAGATCTATCGGTTTAAAAACATACATAATCAGCACTTCCAAACTATAATTTTTAATTACACATTAAATCTGAATAAAACTACGTCTCCGTCTTTAAAGACATAGTCCTTGCCTTCACTGCGGTAAACTCCGGCTTCCTTAGCCGCCGCTACAGACCCTAACTTAACAAGGTCGTCATATGTAACAACCTCGGCTCTAATAAAGCCCTTTTCAAAATCAGAGTGAATTTTGCCTGCTGCCTGAGGCGCCTTTGTGCCTTTGGTAATAGTCCACGCGCGGCACTCCTTTTCACCGGCTGTCAAGTAGCTTATAAGCCCCAAAAGGTCATAGCTTGCGGAAATGAGCCTGTCAAGACCGCTTTCCTTAAGACCCAGCTCCTCTAAAAATTCAGCCTTTTCCTCCGGGTCAAGCCCGGCAATTTCCTCTTCTATTTTTGCGCAGATAACAAAAACTCCGTCTCCGTTTTCCGCGGCATGCTTTCTTACCGCTTCGGTATATTGGTTTTCACCGCCCTCCGTAAGGCAGTCCTCGTCTGCATTTGCGGCATAGAGAACGGGCTTAAAGGTCAGAAGATTAAAGCTTTTAACGATTTCCTGTTCCTCTTCATCCGAAAGCTCTACTTTCCGGGGTGAAATTCCATCCTTAAGGGCTTTTTCTATTCTCTGAAGAACCTCAACTTCTTTTTTAAGGCTCTTGTCTGACATAGCCTGTTTAGCGGTTTTCGCCAAGCGTCTTTCCACAATTTCCAAATCCGACAGCATAAGCTCAAGGTCGATTGTTTCAATATCACTTATGGGGTCAACCTTCGCCGCCACGTGAACGATATTCGAGTCTTCAAAACAGCGCACAACATGAACAACTGCGTCAACCTCTCTTATGTGGGACAAAAACTTGTTGCCTAAGCCCTCACCTGCGGAAGCCCCTTTAACAAGCCCTGCAATATCCACAAATTCAATAACCGCCGGCGTAATCTTTTTGGTTTTATACATATCGCCCAAAACATCAAGCCGCTTATCGGGAACGGCTACAACCCCTACATTGGGGTCGATTGTACAAAAGGGGTAGTTAGCCGCTTCGGCTCCCCCTCCTGTCAGGGAATTAAAAAGAGTGCTTTTTCCTACATTGGGCAGACCTACAATACCTAACTTCATTTAAGCTCTTTCCTTTCAATGAAAACTTAAAACTTTGCTTTGCAGATACTATAAAAGTTATTGCACGTCGAAGTACACAATGCTTATTTGCTTTGTCTGTCTATCGACAACACTTTTATAGAAAAATATTACGGCATAGCAAAGCTGTATGCCGTAATGATATAAACTCAGATAAAATCAGGAATTTTTCCCTGCGATAAAGCCCATTAAAAGACCGTTAATGAAAACTGCTCCCACTGCTGCGCAAACCGCAACAACTCCCTTTGACTTGTCTTTTTTGGGAATTACCACGCAGTTTCTCTTGGGAGCTTCCTTGGCTTCCTTAGCTTTGTTTCTGTAATGTACTCTTGCACTTGCCATAATTTTACGTCCTCCTTATAAAAAAATATGGTTTCCTTAACACATATGATACATTGTATTTATTATAACACACATTTCAGCGGTTTAAAAGAGATTTTAATAAATTTTTTCAAATTTTTATGGAAAAATTTCTCTAAGTAGTTTATACTATATAGAAAGAACAACACAGGAGGTAATATATATGTATAAAACCCTTAAAACCGAAAATATTTTTAAAGGCAAAATTTTAGATATAAAAGTAGACACAGTGCTTTTGCCTAACGGCAACACAACAACCCGTGAGGTTGTTATTCACAACGACGCCGCGGCTATGGTAGCTGTTGATGACGAGGGCAAAATTCTTTTCGTAACCCAGTACCGCCACGCCATAGGGGCAGATCTTCTTGAAATCCCCGCAGGCATTCTTGAAGAGGGCGAGGATCCTCATGAGTGCGCTCTTCGTGAGCTTGAAGAGGAAACATCCTACAAGGCAGGGAAAATCCGTCATCTCACCTCATTCCACACCTCAGCCGGCTGTTCAAACGAGGTTCTTCACATATACCTTTGCACAGAACTTACAAAGGGCAGCTATAACTATGACGAGGACGAATTTTTGACAGACAGCCGTTTAACCCTTGATGAAGCTATGTCAAAAATACTTTCCGGCGAAATCACAGACAGCAAAACCATAATAGGTATTCTTATGTATAACGAGTTAAAGAACAGAGGAGAACTGTAATGAAATGGAATAAATATGTTATAAGAACAACCTCTGAGGGAACAGAACCCCTCTGCGCCTTGCTTCTGAACTCAGGCATAAACGGAATGGAAATCGACGACCCTGCCGAACGCTTGGACTTTTTCAACACCCCCTCTCCCGACTGGGACTACGCCGAGGACGCATTAAAGGAAGCCGATGACCCGGACGTAAAGGTTATATTTTATTTAAGCGGCAACCCCTACGGAGCTGAGCTGCTTTTATCCGTAAAAGAGGGGCTTAACCGCTTAAAAGAAAACAGCTTTGGGCTTGACTTGGGCTCTCTTGAGCTTGAAAGCGAAACAGGCTTAAACGATGAAGATTGGCTCAATAAGTGGAAGGAATATTATAAGCCCTTCACAGTAGGCGAAAAGCTTCTTGTTGTGCCTGCATGGGAAGAAGCCCCCTCAAATGACAGAATAACCCTTAAAATAAACCCCGGAAACGTTTTCGGAACTGGACTTCACCAAAGCACACAGCTTTGTTTAGAGGAGCTTGAAAGATATATAAAGCCCGGAATGTATGCGGCGGATTTAGGCTGCGGCAGCGGAATTTTGGGAATTTGCGCCCTTCTTTTGGGGGCTGAGGGTGTTTTTGCCGTTGATATAGACAAAAATGCGGAAAAGTCTGTTTATGAAAACGCCGAAATAAACGGCATAGACAAAAGCCGTCTGACATTCAAAGCCGGAAACATTGTTACAGACGAAGCCTTAAAGACCGAAATATCACAAAAGGGCTGTCAGGTGGTAGTGGCAAACATAGTGGCTGACGTAATTAACGGAATTGCCCCGGATGTATATAAAATTTTGGACAAAGGCGGCATTTTTATTTCCTCCGGCATAATCAAGGACAGGCTTAACGAAACCGTTGAGGCAATAGAAAATGCGGGCTTTAAAATTAAGGAAACGGCTACAAAAAATGAATGGAGCAGAATAACTGCCGAAAAAGGGTGATAATATGCCTAAATTTTTTACTCACAAATCTTTAATTACAGACAATACCTTGACAATAACAGGCGAGGAAGCAAGCCACATAGTCAAAACTCTCAGAAAAAAAGAGGGGGATATAATTTTAGTAGGCGACGGCGAAATGACAGACTACACCTGTGAAATAAAAAAAGCGGACAAAGCCGCCGTTTTATGCCGAATAGTTGAAAAAGCAGAAAACCAAAACGAGCCCAATTTAAAAATAACTCTTTTTCAGGCTCTCCCCAAGCAGGACAAAATGGAGACGGTTATTCAAAAATGCGTTGAAATAGGCGTGACGGAATTTGTTCCCATTGACACAAAAAATTCTATGGTTAAAATAAAGTCTAAAGAGGACAAAAAAATTGCAAGGTGGAACAAAATAGCCTTTTCAGCCGCGAAACAGTGCGGAAGAGGGATAATCCCCGAGGTTATGCCCCTAATGGATTTTAAGGAAGCTGTTCAATTAGCGGAAAAAAGCTTTGACAAAGCCGTTATACCCTATGAAAATGAAAAAGACTATTCTATAAAAAGCTTTGCATCAGACTTTAAGGGCAAAAGCTTAGGTATTTTTATAGGCTCAGAGGGGGGCTTTGACCCAAGCGAAATAGCCTTTGCTAAGGAAAGAGGCATAACCCCTTTAACAATGGGCAAAAGAATTTTAAGAACGGAAACCGCAGGTCTTACGGCTTCTATAATAATGTTATATGAAGGAGGAGATCTGAGTTGATATATTTTGACAATGCATCTACTACGAAAACATCGCAAAAATGCGCCGAAGCCGCTTTGAAAATGATGACGGAGATTTATTCAAACCCGTCCTCTCTTCACTCCTTCGGCTTTGACTGCGAAAAGGTTATAACAAGCTCAAAAGAAACTATACTGAAAGCCTTAAATGTATATGACCCCGAACACATACTTTTGTTTACATCGGGCGGAACAGAAGCCAACAACACCGCAATTTTAGGCATTGCGGAGGGAAGAAAGCGTTACGGCTCACATTTTATAACGACCCGAATAGAACACCCCTCTGTTGCTGCGGCTTATAAATATTTGGAAGGTCAGGGGGCTCAGGTTACATATCTTACCCCCGATTTAAGCGGAAACATAAGCCTTGAGGAGCTTGAAGCCGCAATCAGAGACGACACCGTTCTTGTGAGCCTTATGGCAGTCAACAACGAAACAGGGGTAATAAATGATATTAAGGCAATATACGAAATTATCAAGGCTAAAAACCCAAATACACTTTATCACGCCGACTGCGTTCAGGCTTTCTGCAAGCACCAAATCAACGGAAAATACGCCGATCTTATTACAGTCAGCGCACACAAAATTTTCGGAACTAAGGGCTGCGGCGCTCTTGTTTTCAAGAAAAATCTTCATATAACCCCCAGAATTTTAGGGGGAGAACAGCAGAACGCCCTGCGCCCCGGCACTGAAAACACCCCCGGCATAGCCGCTTTCGGCGAAGCAGTGAAAAACCTTGCTCCTGAGATAAATGAAAACCTCGAAAGAGTTTCGGCAGTTAAAAATCATCTTTTGAAAATAACGGAAGTTTTAGACGGAATTATTGTAAACGGTGAAAAAACCTCTCCCTACATATTAAATTTAAGCTTTCAGGGCTTAAGAGGTGAGGTTCTGCTTCACGCTTTGGAGGATAAGGGAATTTATGTCTCAACAGGCTCTGCCTGTTCTTCAAAATCCAAAAAGTACGACAACACAGTGGCTAAAATTTGGGGAAGAGACAGAGGGGGTTCAGCCGTCCGCTTCAGCTTCAGCTCCGAAAACACAGTTGAAGAAGCAGACGAGGCGGTTAAAGCCCTGACGGAGCTTGTGCCCCTTTTAATAAAATTACAAAGACACTACGGAGACAAAAATATAATCGCAAAAATACTTTTGGTTAAATACGGCGAAATTGCCTTAAGGGGCAAAAACCGCTGGATTATAGAAAATAAGCTTATAGGAATAATTCAAAGAAGCCTTTCACGTTTGGGCAGATACAGCGTTTTAAAGGAGCAGGGCAGATTTTTGGTTAGGTCATTAGACGAAGAAATGGACTACGAAAAGGTTGTGCCCAAGGTTTTGAAGATTTTCGGCGTGTTGGCTGTGTGCCCGGGAATTATGCTTGAAAACAGAGACTTAGACAGCCTTAAGGAAGGGGCTCTTGCCTATATGAAGGAGCACTACCCCAAAGAGGGGGGCTACAGCTTTAAGGTTACGGCACGCCGTTCAGACAAAACCTATCCTCTTAACTCCCAGGAAATCTCCGCTGAGGTTGGCGGCTATATTTTTGAAAGCTTAGGAAACGTCACAGTAGACGTTCACAACCCCGAGGTTGAGCTGAGGGTTGAACTTCGAAATATGGTTTATATGTTTTCCAAAACCCTTAAGGGCTACGGGGGCTTGCCTGTGGGAGAAAGCGGAAAAGCCACTGTTCTTATGTCCGGCGGCATAGACAGCCCCGTTGCGGCGTGGCTCACTGCCAAAAGAGGGGCTGAAATCGAAGCGGTTTATTTTCATTCACCCCCTTACACCTCCGAAAGAGCCAAGGAAAAGGTTGTTGACCTGTGCAAGTGCATAGCGGAATACTGCGGAAAAATGAAGCTTTATGTAGTACCCTTTACGGAAACACAGCTTTTGATTTATGACAATGTTCCCCCTGAGAGAATGACCATATTTTTAAAGAGGGCTATGCTCAAAGCCGCTTCACTTGTGGCGGATAAAAGCAAGTCGGACGCTCTTGTCTGCGGAGACTCAATCGGTCAGGTGGCAAGCCAGACTATGCAGGCAATTAACGCCATAAACACCGCCGCACTCGACTATCCGATTTTGCGACCTCTCTGCACCTATGACAAACAGCAGATTATAGACCTTGCCAAGGAAATAGGCACATTCGACATTTCAATTCGTCCCTATGAGGACTGCTGTACTATTTTCGTGGCTAAGCACCCTGAAATCCGTCCGAAACGTCACATTATCGAAAAGAAGGAAAAGACTATTCCCAATTTGGAAGAAACAATAGCCAAAGCAGTTGCCGAGGCTGAAATTATAGAAGTTTAAGGAGCAAAAATGGAGCTTAATTTTATAACAGGCAGAAGCCAAGCCGCCGGAACAGAATATTGTATAGACAAAATGCTTTCACTGCCTCAAAGTCAGCGTATTTTTTACATCGTGCCGGAGCAGTTTACATTAGAGTCTGAAAAGGCTCTTGTGGCTAAGCGAAATTCTCTTTTGAATATAGACGTTGTCAGCTTTAACCGTCTCCGCTTTCACTTAAGCGCCCTTGATGGGAAAATCGACAGGGAATTTTTGGACGATGAAGCCAAGTCTATGATTTTGCGCCGCATAACCGAAGGCTTAAGCTTAGAGCTTTTTAAGGGCCTTGATGGCAGACAGGGCTTTTTGGACAGTATAGAGTCGGTTATAAGCGAGTTTTACCGCTTTAAAATATCCCCCTCTAAGCTTAAGGAAAATCTTTCAAAGCTTGCGCCTGCCCCCGAAAACACTTCTTTTTTAAAGAAAATGAATGAAATTTCGGCTATATATGAAGCTTATGACAGTTTTGTTTCCGAAAAATATATTTTCTCAGACAGTATTTTGGATATTGTGGCGGAGCAGATTAAGCACTCCTCACTTTTTGACGGCTCGGCGGTTTTTATTGACGGCTTCAACAGCTTCACAAAGCAGGAATTGGGAGTAATTAAAGAAATATTCGCCTTTGCGGAGTCCGTAAGCGTCAGTCTCTGCTATGAGGGGAAGATTGACAACACCCCCTCAGACCCTTTGACCGACCCCTTTTATGAAACCAAAACAACAGCCCTTAAGCTGAGACGGATTTTTACTGAGGTTTTTCCTGAGGGAGGAAAGATAAACACAGTTGAAACACAGTACGAAGATAAAAAGCTTCCTCCTTTTTCACACCTCGAAAAATACTTTTTCGACTATCCCCCGAAGGTTTTTAAGGGAGGTGCCCCCAACATACGCCAAATTGCCGCAGTAAATAAAAAAGCCGAGGTTTCGGCGGTCTGCGACGAAATTTTGAGCCTTACGGAAAGCAATATGAGATACAGAGATATAGCAATAATTCTCTGCGACACCTCATATATGCCCCTTTTAAAGTCGGCTCTTAAGTCAAGGGGTTTGCCCGACTTTACGGATACTCCTCTGCCTATAAGCACCCACCCCTGTATACGCTTCATACTTTCGCTTATTAAAACGGCTGAGGCTTTTCACACAAGAGACATTTTGACACTTCTTAAAACGGAGCTTACAAAAATTTCGGCTGAAAAGGCTTATGCCCTTGAAAGATTTGCGGCGGAATACGGAATTGAGGGCTTCAAGTGGCAGAGTGAGTTTAAAAACTCTTATTTTGAAGCTATAAGAAAAGATATTACAGATATGGTTTCTCCCTTAAGAGAACTCTTTGCGGAAAGTAAGGAAGCCAAGGTTTCAGACCTTAACAAAGCCCTTTTCGAATGTATTGAAAAAAGCGGCTTTTACGGCAAATATAAGACCCTTGCGGAAAATGAAACAGACCCGGTTCTTTCCTCCCGCCACAAACAGGTGTGGGAGCAGGCTGTCTCCACCTTCGACAAAGCCGAAGAATTTTTAGGCGACACTTCCATTACTCTTGAGACTTTCGGCAAAATTTTGGAAAGCGGCTTTGCAAAAAAATCCACCGCCACAATCCCCCTATATCAGGACAGTATTACAATCGGCGACGTAAACAGAAGCCGTCTGCCTAAAATCAAGGCGCTTTTTATAGTGGGAGCAAACAAGGGCAGTCTGCCCAAAGCCTTTCCCGATGACGGTCTGCTTTCCGACAGCGAAAGAGCCGCCCTTAAAGAAATGGATATGGAAATCGCCGCAGACACAAAGGAACAGCTTTCTTTAGAATATCTTAAGATTTATCAGATTATGACAAAGCCCTCAGAACGGCTTTATTTGACCTACTCTTTAGGCACAAATGAAGGAGGCCCTTTAGAGCCCTCCGAAATCGTTGAAAAGCTTATAACAATTTTCAAAACCCCTGTTGAGGTTTACAGCGACAAGGCAATATCTCCCGAAAATACAGATGTTTTTGAACCTAAAGAGGAAATTGCCCCTGAACTTACAGAGAAGCTTTTAGGCACGCCTTTGACCTTAAGCGCTTCAAAGCTTGAAAGCTACTCACAGTGTCCCTTTTCATTCTTTTTGACCTATGTTCTGCGTCTTAAGGAAAACAAGGTTTTCGACATTGACCCCTTAGACAGAGGAAACATTATTCACAGCCTTTTGGAAGAATTTTTCAAGGCTTATCCCGATGTAAACAATATCGACGAAGAAAAAATAGACGGGGTTATAGCTTCTCTTATGCCGGAGCTTATTAAGGAAAACTGCCCCAAACTTCTTGACGATGAGGGAAAGGTTTCGGAGGAGCTCCCTGTTATGAAATACCGTCTGCGGCTTATAGAAAAAATAGCCGCCGCTTCAGTTAAAGCGGCAGTTTCACAGCTTAAAGCCGGAGACTTTGTTCCCTCTGAGTTTGAAGCTGCCTTCGGTGAAGACAAGCCCTATAAACCCATTGATTTGGGAGACGGAATTTCCCTTGTGGGGAAAATAGACAGAGTTGACATATGTGAGAAAAACGGTGCGTCATACATTAAAATTACAGACTACAAAGGCTCAGCCCACTCTGTGGACAGCGCTGAAATCGCAAACGGAACAAGCCTTCAGCTGCCCCTTTATCTTTTGGCTTATACAGAAGAAAAGAAAAAAGAACAGGGAGCCGACTTCCGCCCTGCCGCCCTTGTTTATTTCACATATAAAGACCCTATTTTGACAGACAATAAAATAACTTCTGCGGAAGAGGCGGATGCCTGCCGCAAGGAAAAATATGAGCTTTCGGGCATAGTCTCCAATAAGGCTTTTGCCTTTTTGAACAAGTCAGACATAGGCTTTACAAACAAGCTGGAGGTTAAAACAGAAGAGGAGCTTTATGAGATTTTAAAGACAGCCAAAGATGTTTCCTTCCTAAAAGGCCGGGAGCTTCAAAAGGGTTTCTTCCCCGTTCGCCCTTATAAATACGGAAACAAAGACGGCTGCGCCTACTGCCCCTATGACGGCATATGCAAAATAAATATAGATAAAAGCAAGTTTAAGGATATTGAGAAGGAGTAAAGCTAAATTGCCGAAAAATCATTTACGAAAAATAACACCTCTCAGTCAGCTTCGCTGACAGCTCCCCTCAAGGGGAGCCTTATAAAAAGGTAAATAACCGCCGAAAAAAATTCGGCGGTTATTATTTTTCCCATCAAACAATCAAATATTCATAAAAGAAACTCATTAATCCAGCGGAGACTCTACAATCAGTTCCTCCGAAATTTTCGAAGAGGTCATATTTAAATCTTCGGCTACAAAATTCGGAGAAGGCTTTTTGACCGAGAAGTTTCCCGAATCTTCACTGTAAACACTCTTTATGCTCACGTCTAAGTTTTCGGAAGGAACCCTTATCATACGGCCTATATTTTCCTTAAAACTGTAATAAATCTCGGCTATCTGAGTCTTGTCCGTATATTCCTTACTTAAGCCTTGAGAATAATTATTTTCATCGGGATACGGTGAAAGGGTTATTTTTTCAATATCCTCTATAATTTCCTCATCGCTGTAAATCTTAAAGCCTATATCTTTAAGAACCGACATTGTCTCCTCATATGAGGAATAAATTATAACCTCAGCCCCTGTGTAATAGCTGTCGCCTATATAATAGCTGTCATATTTCTCTGTATATTTTGTCATAAGCTCCAGCGTTCCGTAGGGGTTTTCCGTTACAATTTGATCATAGGTTGTGTTCATAAGGTCGTTCTTAACAGCGGTTAAAAGCCTTTCAGCCTGTTCATCATCTAAAGCAAGCTTTTCGTCCTCATGGAAGTTAAGATTGTTTGCAATCCGTGCTGCTTTTATGTCTTCCGGCTCAAGGTCAAAAGCGTTGCTGTAAAAGCCTTTTTTATATTCCTCAGAGTTCAAAAGTGTTCTGATTGCGTCAATTTTTTCCTCTGCGGTGTAATTCTGAACATAATCGTCAAGGTCATAAAGCCGCATATAATAGCTTCTGTAATATTCTCTGCCGTTTTTCAAAACACATTTAACGCAAATACTGTAGGAGTTTAAATTTTCCCTGTCTGCGGGAACATCGGGCAATGTAAATGCAACCCCTTCATAATCGTCCGAAAATACATCAAGAATATTGTGAACAAGCTCGCCGTCTGTGATACGCATATTGTCAAAGGCATTGTCTCTGTACCAAGACCATTCATAAAGCTTTTCGCCGTTATAGCTTTCCATATTCCTATCCGAAAGATAATCTGAAACATCCTCTATCTGCATTTTGTACGATTCGTCCGATGCAAGCTCATTCATACAAATTGAAGCATATTCTATTTCCTCAGCAGCCGGAACATAGGTATTATAGGGCTTAACAGTTGATAAAATTACGGCTGCAAAAACTGCGTCCGCAATAACCGCAATCAGCAGACAGCGTTTCTTTTTCAAAGCCGCAGTAAAGTCAAAGCTGAAAATAATTTCAATTATTATTGAAGAAATTATTGTTACCGCAAAAAGTCCTACTGCAAAAACCAATATTCCCCCAATATCAAACATTGCCTGTAAAACAAAACCGCCGATTATGCCGCAGATAAAAGAGAATATAACTCTCAGAGGAGCAGCTGTCCTTTTAAAGGCAAGGGCTTTTTCCGAAGCCTCCGCCGGACGGATTTTGCTTATAAAGAAGCAAACTGCGGTAAAAACAACAGAAGCCGCCGCCAAAATAAGGGTGCTTTTTATTGTTCCCAAGCTGCTTGATTTTATGAAATAAACTACAGGTGAAAGGTTTGATATTTCATCAGACGTATTTAAATATGTCATATAAAAGCAGGACAGCACGCCTGTTTTAAGAACAAATATTGTAGGCAGTATGCCGTTTATAATTGCAGCCATTACAATCTGGGTTATAACGGAAGCGGTTAAAAGCCCCGCAAGAAAACAGGAGGAATATATAAGCCAAAAGCCCAAAATACCCTGAACGAGACAGCCTAAACCTATAAGAGCCGCCTTTCCCGTCAAAACACCCATACTGACACTTGCAATAAGCATAAAAATATAATTAATTCCGTAGGCAAGGACAAAAATTATAATTCCGCAAATATATTTCACGCCGAAAACTGTAGTTTTCTTAACAGGCAGTGAATTATAAAAATCGGCTGTTTTTCTGCTGTGGAGATATGTGCAGAAAACAATTGCCAAAAGCACCGCCGGAAGAATAACCGCCGGTATATGGGTAAAGCTGCCGCTTGACACAGCGTTATTAACATATACTAATATAATTTCCTGCCAAACCTTCTCTGTGGGATTGGTTTCGTAATATCTCAAATTGTTTATAACTCCTGAAATAAAGGGTATCAGACGTACAAAAACAACATAAACAAGGGTCAAAATTCCGAAGCCGAGACTTTGCTTAAGTTCTTTTCTTAAAAGTGAAAAAAATGTTTTCATATTATAAAGCCTCCTTTCAAAGCGTCAGCTGTTTTATTGAATAACCGATTGACTCGGCTTCGCTTATAAATATCTCTTCAAGTGTCAGGGGGAGAATTTCGGAAAATACGGGAGACGCCGCCTTTGCAGCCGCTTCCACCTCTTCAATATTCCCCTTAAGGGTCAGGGTGTGAAGATTTCCCCTTGTTTCGTGCTTATAGGTTTTGAACGCCTTAAAAATTTCGTTTGGGTTCGTTCCCTCTTTGGGCACAAGCTGAATTTTGCAAATCCCCAGCTTAAGGTCGTTTACGTTTTGAGACAGAAGAACGCCGCCCTTGTGAAGATAGCCTATGTTTTCGCAGATATCCTCAAGCTCTCTTAAGTTGTGAGAAGCAATTATAGGGGTTAAACCCCTCTGCTCCATTTCCTCCGCAAAAAGTGATTTTACCGCCTGTCTCATAACCGGGTCAAGCCCGTCGAATGTTTCGTCGCAGTATATGTATTTTGTGTTTGCGCAGATTGCGGTTATAACGGAAAGCTGTTTTTTCATACCCTTTGAAAAGGTTGAAATTCTCCGCTTTGTGTCAAGTGAAAAATTCGTCATAAGGCTTTTAAACCTTGTCATATCGAACCCGGGATAAACCGCCGAATAATAGCCCGCAATTGTCTTTGGGGTTGAGCTTTTAAAAAAGTAAGCCTCGTCGGGAATAAAAAAGAAATTAAGCTTTACATCGGGAGCTTCGAAAACACTGCTTCCGTCTATCAAAACCTCTCCCTCGTCCTGCTTTAATACCCCCGAAAGAATACGCAGAAGAGTGCTTTTTCCTGCGCCGTTTGTGCCTATAAGCCCGAAAACCGACCCCTCAGCCACGTCTAAGGTAACATTGTTTAAAGCCTTTATGTCGTCAAAGCTTTTTGTTACATTTGTTATTTTAATCATCGTATACCTCCTTTAGGGCTTCTTCTCCCAAAGTCTTTACTTCGGATGGGGTAAAGCCCTGTTCTCTTCCTTTCATAATAATTTCCTTAAGGTCTGCCTTATACCTTGAGTATTTAAGCCTTTTTATGTCCTCTTCACAGGCAGTAAAACAGCCCTTTCCCTTTACGGTGTAAATATAGCCCTCGCTTTCAAGCTCATGATATGCCCTTGAAATTGTGTTTGGGTTAATCGCCAGCTCAACGGCTAAGCTTCTGACGGAGGGGAGCCTGCTGTCGGGGGCTAAGCCGCCGCTGCAGATCAGCTTTTTAAACCGCTCCGTAATTTGTTCGAAAAGGGGGCGTTTGTCCTTATAATCAATTAAAATCAAGTTATCACCTCCGTATTAACTGTATTGACTGTATTAATTGTCTTAGTACAGTTATTATAGCAGACTTCCCACTGTGCTGTCAATAGCTTTTTAAGAACTTTTTTAGTTTTTCCGAAGAGTCTGCACCGAAATATTTAATGAACAGGCAAAGGTTCTCAGTTTGACCGGCTGCTTGCTTAATTTAATTGACAAAGCACATCTTTAGGGATTTTATTATAAAAAAGACAGAATGCAGAGCTGAATGACCCCCCCCTGTCAAGTAGACAGAGCAAATAACAAAAGAATTATGTATAGCACATTGAAATACTCCCCATTCCGGCAACTGCGACTTAAACGACCTGTTCATCCGGACAGACCGTATTGCCGCAAAAAAAGTTGGCTGCAGCATAACTTTTTGAGTGTTAAATATGTGTAAAATTCTTTACGGCTTTTTTGCAGAAGCGTGACGATTTCGCTTGCTTTTCGAGAATTGGGGTAGTATAATAAATACAGATTGCCGTTTTTTTCGGCATATTGTAAGATGTAAAATGATTTTTAGGCCAAAGAACAGGAAAAATTGACCATAATAGTTTACAAAGGTCAGTTTCGTTTTAGTGTTTTTATTATAGCAGAAAAAGCTGAGGTGTGTGATTAATGGCAGATTTTAAATTTGAAGACAGTTTTTTCGCGTGGTTATCTGCAAGGGTTTCGCCTGCTCAGCTTTCAGCCCTCTATTCTGCGTTTACGGAAATTAATAATTATTGTTTGAATAAAAAGCTTCTGACGAAACCTTTATTTGAAACAGATGATATTGCTGTTTTGATGAAAATTCAGTCGGTTATCGAGCGTAATAAATTATTCGCTTTTACTCACAGAAGACAGAAAAATGCTATGTCGGCTGCAATTCGTCATTACTGCCGCTTTATTGAAGAGAGAAAGGGAAAAAATAATGAAGAGAAAGCAACTGTTTATGTGATGAGGCAGCCTGAACAGCTTTCACTTTCCATTGACAGCAGCCCGGCTGAAGAAAAGCCGAAAGAGGCTGAAGCTTCTTCCGAAAGGGCTGTAAAAGCCGAGGTTTTGCCTAAAGAAGAAACACCCTCCGAGCTTAAGGCGGCTGCTTCCGAAATAGACGAACTGCTTAAGGATGAGCTTTTTTTGCCCCTTAGAGCCGCTTTGGCAAAAGAAAATATTCGCAGCATAGCCGAATTCAAAGAAATTAAGCTTTGGGCGTTTATGAATAAAAATAATATTTATACCATACCTGTTCGGCAAAGTGTTTTAACCAAGGTCAGGCTTTTTTTGGAACCGCCTGCAGAGGAAAATCCGGAGCTTTTATATAAGCTTCACTGCGGTTCTGAAGTATATACAGGCGAAACGCCTTCGAAAGCTTTTCTGCGTTTCTGCGAAGAAATTGCCGGAAAATACCCCCTTTTTTTCAGGTCTTTGTTAGATTATAATATAGGCACATCTTCTAAAATTACCATATTCCGCAATCGTGAAAAAGGCGAATATTTGAAAATGGAAAACCCCTCCTGCTTTATAAGTGCGAAGCTTAAAAACGAAGAGGTTATATCGGCGGCTGAATGGATTTATGAGAAGTGTTTTAAAAAGAAAGAAACCGTAACAATCGAAGAACCTGAAACCCGTGGGGATGAACCGCTGCTTTCCGACAAAGCCGAAGAAGAAAAGACGTCGGAAGAGGTTAAAGACACTGTTTTAAACGAAAGCCCTTCCGGCACTTCCGACGAAAAGGAAGAATACTGGCTTGATATTATGTCCGACCGCAGTTTAAACGGCATAACACCTGTTTCGTTTTCATATAAGGGAACTTACAGGGAGTGTTCTTCCTGGTTTGAGCTGTATGTAGGCTTGATTAAAGAATTTTATTTTGACAAGAGCCCTTTGTTCGGAAGCAATGTTTATATAAACGGCAGCAGAAGAGTGGATATTGGCAGCATAGAAGGTATGACCGACCCTCAAGAGATTTCGGAGGGCGTGTTTGCCGAATGTCACATAAAAGAAGATAAAATTATTGAAAAAACCCGCTGGCTTATGAAATATTGTTCGGTAGGCAGAGATGATATTGTTATTAAATTTAAGTATGTTAATAATAACGTCAAGCCTGCGTCCGAATATATTGACGAAGCTGCTGAAAGGATTTCGGAAAACAGGAGCAGCGGCGTTAATAAAAAAATACTGACTGACACCTGTGAACAGCAGATTGACTTTAATGCCGACACTCCTTTGGCATATACAAAACCCGTTAGATTTTCTTATAAAGGGAAAACAAAGTCTTGCACTAACTGGTCTGATCTTTATTTAAAGCTGGTCAGAGAAATTTATTCTGACAAGAGCTTTTTGTTTAACGGCAATATATACTTTCCCGGAAGCAAAAGAGTAGACATAGGCAGTTTTGAGGGAATGCGCAAGCCAATGAGAATTGCGAAAAACATTTATTTGGAATGCGGCATAAAGAAAACAGGAAATTCAAGTCATGTAATTGACAAAATCCGTTGGCTGCTGAAATACTGCTCAGTAAGTTATGATGACGTTGTAATTATATACAGAACAAACGGCAATAAGGCTTCAAACCAAAACAGTGTTCAGCCTCTTCAAAAAGAGAATGACCACCTCACGGCAGCAGAAAGTGCCGATGAACAAATTGTTGACACCGGTGAGGTTACGTTAGATACTTATGCACTGGAAAGAAAGGCTGACGAAATTCCCCAAGCTGTTCCCGAAGAGGAGAAAGAAAGCGGCGACGCTTTTTCAGCTGTTGAAGAGGAGAAAGAAACAGGCGAAGCTTTTTCGGCTGTTAATGAGCATAAGGAAGAGGCTGTTGAAAAAGCAGACGATATTGCTGTTCAAGAGGACAAAACCGATAAAACAGAAGCATATGAAGAGGAGCTTGCCGACAGGGTTAAAAAATTTGTACTTGATTCGGATTTAGAGGGCGTTACATATGATGATATTTATAAGCTTTTAAATACAACCTATATGACGGTGAAAAACCTTGTTTCACAAATAGGGTGTATTGTGGAAATGAAGGGGCGGCTCTATCATGAAGAGGCTTTTATAGACTGGGACGAAGGTGCAAAGCAGCTTTGCGGCATTACGGAAAAGCTTATGAAGAAAAACAGCGGCTATGTTTCAGCGGTTCAGCTTTATGAGTATGCACGTTCCGATATGAATATGTTTCTTAATGACAATGATTTAAATGACGAGCGGTCTGTTTATGAAATGGCTCAGCATTTGTTTCAAAAGAACAGCTGCGGCGGTTATAAATATGTTTTCAGCGGTAAAACCCATATTTCAAAAGCCGAAGCCGAAATTGGAAGCAACTTTGATATTATATGTAAATATGCGGAGGATCAGGGCGGCTTGTTCAGTGAAGAGGAGCTTTTAGAATATTTAAACGGTTTGGGAATTAAAACCGGCAGTATCCGCAGTCAAATGAAAATAAACACAAAGCCCTTTTTCTTTTTCTATGACAAGGGTATGATTATTTCAGAAAAAAGTATGGCTGTTGACGATTTGAAGAAAGAAGGCATAAAGAAGGCTCTCGATAAGCTGTTTGACGACATTGGGGATCATATTATAATAAGAGATATTCAGCCTGTATGGTTTGAACAGCTGCCTGCACTGCCCGGAAACATAAGCTGGACGCCCCTTCTTCTTCAAAGCTTTCTGCGGTTTTACGGCGAAGAAGCAGGCGCAAAAACAATTGGGGCAATGGATAATCAAAAAGCCGACACTCTTCATACTATGCTGGTTAAATATGACAGCCCTGTTCAAAATTTCGGAGACGCGGTTGTTTCATATATAGTTGAAAATGAAATTGAAAAGCGTTCCTTTGAGGCTGAGGAGCTGCGTCAGCTTTTGGCGGAAGCCAAAATGATTCAGGGCAGTGAGCTTATGAACAATATGCCCAAAGCTTTGGCTGATGACGAGCGCTTCGCCTGGGACGCAAAGGGTCAAAATGTAACGGTAAGGGTGTGATAAAATGGCAGCAGCAGCAAAATTTACACGAGATGAGGCAATATTAGCATTAGACGTTTATTATTCTTTGGCTGACGGCAGAGTTTTGCCTGATTCTGATGAAATCAGGGATCTCAGCCTTCTGCTTAACCGCCTGCCGGTTTATCCTGTTGAAAACAGAAGAGATGATTTCAGAAATGCTAACGGCATAGCCAAACAGCTAATGTTGTTTCGTTCAAACTGTAAATCGGGCAAGAAAAATCGGCATTTAGGCTCTATATTTTTCGAGGTTGCTTTTGAATATGAAAATAGAATAGACGAGCTTCATTCCATAGCGGAAGCTATAAGAAGAAACGAAAAAGCCTTTAATTTATGTTTTGGTTCTCCGCTTGAAGATGAGGGCTTTCCGGAGGGTGTTTTTTTAGGTCATTTGCACAGAATAATAGAAAAGCGTGATGGCTTAAAATATGAAATGAAGGATCACTGTCAGGTTTGTTTCAGCAGTCCCGGTTTGTGTTATAAAACTGACGAAAATCTGCTTCAAAATCATCTTATAATAAATCCCGTAAAAACGGACTTTTCGAAAAAATATAAGGCAGATGATTTTATTACTGTATGCCCGACATGCCACAGGGCATTACATAGTTACAGACCTTGGCTTACAGCAGAAAACTGCGGAGAGGTTCTCCGCTGAAGGGGGAAATATTGCAACAGGGAGACGTATGTTATGTACGGATATGAATGGACGGAAGAATACGGTATATTTCGCTTAACGGTAGACGCTAAAATTCAAAAAGAAATTCGACCGGTGTTTTGGGAAGAACTGGACTTTTTCGAAATGTATAAATATTGGGATTATCCTAAAAACACGAAAGAACCGCTTTTGTGGGCTGAAGGTATTCGTAAATATGTTTTGAACGGTGTTTGTGTTGCGGAAGCACAAGGGGGCAGCTTTTATTCAAAGCCTGTCATAGAGTTAAAAACAGATGAAAGACTTAAATTAAAGGCTGTTGATGTAAACCGTTTGTATGAAGTCAACCGACGGCTTTTGGTTAATTTAGAACAAATGGAGATTGCCTTCATACAAGAGCAATACAAAGCATATTCGAAAAAAGGATATTTGTTTGTATGTGCTTTTTCAGGCGGAAAGGATTCTTCGCTTTTGTTGGATTTGGTTTCAAAGGCGCTTTCTCCCGACAAATATTATGTAATTTTCAGCAATACGGGAATGGAATTGAAATCTACTCTTAATGCTGTTGAAGCTGCAAAACAAAGGTGGTCTGAGCTTAGATTTGAAGAATCTGAGTGTCATATGAAGCCTGCGGAAAGCTGGAAAGAGTTCGGACCTCCGGGGCAGAGAATGAGATGGTGCTGTACTGTTCATAAATCTGTTCCTGCCATATTAAAATTAAGAGATTTAAGCGGAAATTATAATGCCAAAGCGATTGTATATGACGGAGTACGTGCAGAAGAAAGCGTCAGGCGGTCTAAATATGATAAAATAAGTGTAGGGGCAAAAAACATCAATCAAATAAACTGTCACGCAATAATAGAGTGGAATACTGCCGAATTATATTGTTATCTGCTTGCAAATGATTTGTTGTTAAATGATGCTTATAGGGTTGGTTTATTTAGAGTTGGATGTATGGTGTGTCCTATGCAGTCGGGGTGGTCTGAAAGCATAGTCGGTTTTCATTATGAAAGCGAAGCAAAACAGCTGCGAACTATGGTTGAAAAGTATGTAGCAAACACAAAACCGGAAAGTGAACGTAAAAAATATATAGAAAAAGGCAGCTGGAAAGCCCGGGTAGGCGGCAAAGGATTAGACAACGGCGGCAACAGAGTAAAGGAAGTTATAGAAAAAAATACACTTAATATAACAATAACAAAGCCAAAACAAAAGTGGACAGATGTTGCCTGTATATTAGGGGTTTTTGTGGAGCAAGACGAAAAGTACCTGCTTCAAAAAATAGGAACACAAAATTATGAATGCAGAATAAAACAAGATAAAGATACTATAACAATATCATATTATCCCTTTTATCAAATGGACAGATTTGTTATCAGCAGAATAAGAGGGGCGGCGAATAAGGTTGCTTATTGTGTCGGATGTAAAGCCTGTATGGTTCAGTGCCCCACGGGAGCGTTTACAATTCAGCCCGGCGGCAAAATTTTAATTCGAGAAAATTTATGCATACATTGCAACAACTGTATAGAATTTGCAGAAAGAGGATGTATAGTTTCTGATAATATGAGAATACCGGAAGGAGGATTTACAAATATGAAAGGACTTGACCCTTATCACGGTTTTGGATTTAGACAGGCATGGCTTACACACTTTACGGAAGAGGGTATAAACTGCTTTTCTATGGGTGTTTTGGGAACTGTTCAATATTCGGCATTAAAAACTTGGCTTAAACAAGCTGAAATGATAGAAATGAAAAGAGTAGGCAGGGCTAATGCCGTAAGTATTACGGAACTCGGCGAAAAGCTTGCTTCTATAGGCTCTTACAACCCCTTTACGTGGGCTGTTATTTGGGCGAATTTGTGTTACAATTCTACAATTTGCAGGTGGTATTGTTTAAATTCCGAAAGGGGAGGGGTATACGAGAAGGCTGATTTAGTTATGATGCTCGGCGACAGCTATTCTAAGTCAAACCGAGACAATGCTATAACCGCTTTAACTGAGACTTTCCGTTATTCTCCCATAGGAGCCGCTTTAAAACAGGGGCTTCCTGTTGAGGTTAAGAAAAACAGCTTTACTTATTTGCGCGACGGCTGGGACTACCCCGATGCGGCCGCTCTTTTGTATGCCCTTTATCTTTATGCGGAGCATACGGGGCGGAAGACATTTACCTTTACGGAGCTGGCAAACGCCCACGCAAACCCGGAGGCGCAGGGAATTTCTCCCCACGACATTTACGGCATAGATGTAAAGGCTTTCAGAGAAAATATACAGGGGCTGGCTATGACATATCCTCAGTATATAAGAGTTTCATTTGTGGCGAATTTGGACAATATTATTCTTGAAAATTATACAAGCAATGATATTTTGGATTTGGCTGAAAGCGATTAATCAGGGAGAAGGGAGAAGGCAATTATGGCAAACAAAAGATATTGTGATTTTATTGAAATGAGCCCCACGTTTGAGTCTGTTGTGGATATAGACGCAGACACAAGGAATAAAAATTTGTGGCGCGAATACATAGTGGGGGAAGACCTTGAAAAAATGATGGAGGTTTTGTGTCAGTCTCTTAATAAGGAAGAACCCGACAGCCGCCGTTCCTTTTGGATTGAGGGAACATACGGAACGGGGAAAAGCTACGCCGCAATTTTAATTAAACACTTAATGGAAGACCCGCCGGAGGTTATAGACGCTTATCTTTCTCAAAACAGCCGCCTTGCGCAGTTTCGCAACCGCTTTATGAAGTGCAGAGCAAAGGAAAAAGGGGAATTTCTTGTAATTTGGAAAACAGGCTGTACGGGTATTCGTGACGGAAACGCTATGCTTATGGAAGCAGAAAAGGCTGTTCGTGAGGCACTTGGCGCAAAATTCGGAGACAAGGCGGATTACGGCGAGGCCTCTCTTCAGGATGCGGTAAAACAGCAGGTAAACAGCCCTGTTCATAACTGGGAATATATTTTAGACAATACCTTTTTGGGTGATGACTATGGCAGTGTTGAAGAACTGAAAGAGAAGGTTAATTCAGGAGACCTTAAGGCTTTACAGAAAACCGCTGCCGTTATCCGCCGATTTAACTGGGGGCTTGTAGACAGCCTTGATACATTTAAAAAGTGGATAGGGGCTGTTATAGAGAATAACGGCTTGTCAAAAACGGGAATTTTCTTTATTTGGGACGAGTTTACGGAGTATGTGGCAAACAGCGAGGATCAGACAATTTTGCAGCAGCTTTCGGAGTTTTGTAAGGTTCAGCCATTTTTTATGCTGTTTGTTGTTCACCGTACAAGCGAAATGGTGGAAAGGATTACGCCGGAGCGTTATCAGCTTATTACACACCGTTTTCATCAGGTTGAATTTCATATTAGCACAGACGCCGCTTTTGATTTAATTGCCGGGTCTATTAAAATAAGAAACGGTATGAGCGAACACTGGAAGGAAGAAAGAAAAGAGGTTATAAAAAATATTAAGCCTTTCCTTCCGGATATGTCGGGACTTGACGACAAAATAAGCGAAGAAATAGACCACTACTGCCCTATGCATCCTATGACGATAAAGCTTCTTTCACGTGTGGCTGAAAATTATGCGGCTTCACAGAGAACAATGTTTCGTTTTATGAAGGATCAGTCTAATTCGGAACAGGGCTTTGTAGGCTATATTAATAAAAAAGGCCCTGAAGACCAGGCGTGCTGGCTGACCCCCGAATGGCTTTGGGATTATTTCTTTACACGTGAAAGCGATTTTTCAGACAAAGACACAAAGGCGGCGGAATATATAAGACATTTTGAAGAAAGCCGTCATTTGGTGGAAAACGACGAAAACGCAAGCCGTGTGTTTAAAACGGCTATGCTTCTGCTCGCACTGATGTCATCTACAAAGGGGATTTACAGCGGAAGAAGATCAAGAGACGGAATTGCGGCGACGAAAGACTGTCTTGAAACCTGTTTGGCAGGAGTTATGAGCAAAGCTCAGGTAAACGATATGCTCAAGACAATGGTTGACAGCAGGATTCTTGTTTTGGACGAGGGCTCAAACAATATCGTCCGTATTCAGCTGCCTTTCAGAGGTACGGGGGAATCTGACTTTTCAGCAAAGCTTAACGCCAACGATAAAAAATACAGCAGATATATGATGTTTTCGAAGGACGGCACATTTGCCCAGACCTTTGAAAAGCAGGCGTGGGATGTTAATGATGCGGCGTTTAAGCGTATGAAAATTGCCGTATGCTGCGCCGAAACAAATTCAATAAATACAAGGCTCGGAGAAATTATAAAAGACATTGATAAATATACTTATAAATTGGGCTTGCTTATTGTGACGGTTCAAAGCGAACCCCAGGCTGTGTCAATTCAGTCTGTTTTACAGAAAAAGGCAGCCGAGGTTAATGAACCGAGACTTATTATTGCCCTTGTGAAAGAACCTCTTAATGATGAAAAACGCAGGAAGTGGCTGACGGCTGTAACAAAACAGGAAATGGCTTCGGAGGCAGGTCAGACAGGCTCGGCTCAGCAGTACAGAATGGAAGCGGCGACTATTGTCAGCTCATGGGTCGGCTCGGCGGTCAGCGGAGCAAGAATTATCGTTTATAACGGCAGTAATGTAATTAATAATATCTACGGTATGGCTAACTTGCGCAAAGTTATACGCACAGGCGTTCAGGACGAAATTTTTAAATATGCTCCTGAAAATATTGTGGGAACAACCACTGCCTATAAACCCTGCAACAGCGGCTCGCCTACGGCAGGCATTCAGAGAAGCAGCGGAAACAGCCAGCTTAAAAATGCGTTGGAGCCGCTGAAACAGCTTGGGGTTCTTGAGTTTAATTCAATCGGTGAAATTGCCGGGGTTAAGAATAAAGGCGGCAGAGCGGCGGAAAGTGTCGCTGCTTTGGCAGAGCTTGTTAAAAAAGAAATGGAATCGGGTCACAAGGTAAGCCTGAACGATTTGTGGAACACGCTTCAGAGAGAACCCTTCGGCTATTATAATAATATTGCCTGCGGTGTTTTGCTGGGATTTGTGTTCTCCTGTTATAAAAACAGTAAATTCACCTGGACAGACAGCGTTCAGTCTCCTCACCCGTTGGCAGAGGCTACACTGGGCAAAATGGTTTTCACTATGTGCAGCGGCAAAATGACCACAGACTATCTGTCGGCAGGCTCTCTTACGTGGCAGAATTTCAGCGACTATTTGGGAAAGATTTTTAATCTGCCTGAGGGGCAGCTTGCTGAGCAGACTACAGGCTATCATAATGTCAGAGAAGCTATATCTCAAAGCGGTTGCCCTTTTGGGCTTTGAAATATATTCCGGAAAGCGAATGGAGCTGTGAGGATCACAGAAAAGCCGCAGACAGAATAATTGACAATATTCAGATATTCATATCTCAGGACGGAGATGTAGAGGGAGCAATGAGTGACAGTCTCCAGCTGTTTACGGGCAGGGGAAAGGTACGTCAGGTTTTAGCCAAAACCTTTCAGGATAAAAACGCTATGGCGGCGGCTTTCCGCACGTTCCTGTTTGAAGCTTCTCCCAAACTGAAAGCAGTTTCGGAAAGGCTTTCTGTTCAGCCCCAGGAGTTAAGCGACAAAATCAAAACCGCAATGCAGGGGGCAATTTATACTTGGACGGAAGAGCAGGTTAAAAGCAAGCTTGATGATATTGCGGAACAGTATAAATATTTGGAGGTTATAGGCAAGGTACAGGGGACTACATATCACAGCATAGATGCTGCGAGAAATGATTTGGTGAACCAGTTCAGCTATTTGAGAATTCCGATGGCTGCTATAGAACAGCTTAACAAGCCCTGGTATCCTGCGCTTAAAGCCTTGAGAGACGTTGTTTATTCGGATACGTCGCATATGACCGGGGAACAGCGTCAGGCGGCAGTCTCCGCACTTGAACAGTACGGCATATTTGCTGAGGATTGTCTTAAAAACGGAAAGGCAGTGCTTGAAGATATTTTAAATTCAAAGAATATTGAATGTACCCCTGAGGAGCTGGATACGGTTTACGGCGGCTTAAAGGGCATAAACCACAATACGGCACTGACACAGTTTAATAAAGAGCTTGAAGGACAGCTGGGAAAAATAAGCTTTGCAAGAAACAAGACCGATCTTTCGGAAACTTGGAAGTCGATTACGGGTACGGAGTCTGTTAAGGACTGGTGCAGCAATTATAATGTTCCTTTGATGTGGATTATTCCCAAGGAGCTTAACAATGCATTCAGAACCCTGATTGACGTGCAGAACGGAAGCTACACTGTTGACAAGGCTGTGGTAAGCGCTTTAAACAGCCTGCGCAATATGGACACTTCTGTTTTGACAGACAGGGCTAAGATAGAAAATTCTTTTGTCTCTTTGGTCGGTGAAGAATATTCACAGATTTGGGTTATGAACCGAACGGAGGTTATGACGGAAGCAAAGCTTAAAATAGGCAATGATATGAGTACGTGGACGGCGGCGGATTTGACGGTTCTTCAGGGCATTCTTAAGAGAATGAAGCAGGATAAGGCAAAGAAAGAAAAGCTTGCCGGAACAAAAAATTCCGTACGCAATATGAAAGATGATATTTTAAGAGATTTGGTAACGGCTTTTCTTGATTTACATCCAGAATACTGCGATGATTTTATAAAGTAGGAAAGGGGCTGGCAGTGTGACAATTCAAGAGGTTATAGCTGTATTTCAAAAGGAAAAGCAAAATAATCTGCCCTCCCGTTTCCCCTGCCGGGCTGTAATGGTAAGCACAATCGGGCAGTATACGAAGCTTCTTTCGGAGCTGAAAAAAATAAGCGACATATGGGTAATAAAATCAAGCGAAATTTTATCAAGCGCAGATATTATGCCCGACTATTCAAAGCTTTGCTCGAAGGCTTACAGAAATGAATGGGTTATTTTAACCGGAGTCGGCGAATATCTCAGGCTGTTTTCTCAAAAAGAGGTGTTAGACAGGCGGTTTGCCTCACTTTGGGCTTATCAGCAGCCGGCAAGCAGCACGGGGCGGATAATTATTCCCTTATGGGGCTGTGAAGCCCAGTGGTTTGACGGAGCAATAGGTCTTAATAATGACATAAGACAGGAAGACTTTTATTTTGACTGCACAACTCCCGGCAAACCCGAACAGACAATGAGTATATCCGTAGTTTCTGATATGTTTGAACAGTATCTTTCTATGTTCGGCAGGGGCGGCGGAATGCTTTGCGTAGGACTGTTGGAATGGTTTGAATATTGGGAAAATCCTTCAGAGAAAAACAGCCGTTTTATTTTGCTTACAAAGCGGTACAGAAGCATTTTGCCCGTAAAGGGAAATATAACAATAAAGGTTACTAAAGATATTTCGGCATTTGTCAGAGAAAATATAACAGGCGGAGAATTTTTGACTGATGAAAACTGTTCAGAAGAAATGAGTTCAGAGCTGCTTCCCTATGTTTTGCAGGAAAATTCTTTAGACGGCGCGCTTCTTAAAATTCTTAATGTTTCGGCTTTTTCAGGTGTTGACATTATGGGAAAATGGAATACTCTGTCGTTAAGCCGAAAAAAATTTGCGGCTCTCTGGCTTGAAATTCACCCGGATAACAGCTATTTAAACCACTGCTTTACAATTGCCGGGTCGGTTAAAGAAATTCCGTATCTTATATATCATGAGATATTTAAAAAGAGAACAGACAGACCGGAGTGGGTTGATGAATTTAAAAAGCTGTCTTCTGTAATGATGATTAAACCCGACCCGGAATATTTTAAGGCGGTTGACGCAATTCCCGAATTTGAAAACCGGCTGGACTATATTTCAAACAATATAAAGGAAGAAAAAATTTATCTTCTTAAAATGACAGGTCAGTGGCTGCGAAAAGATCCCGAACAGGCAGATAAAAGCAAAAAGCTTAAGGAAAGCATTCCGGCTCTTTCGGCATATCTTTCAAATGATTTGCCGCCGCTTAAAAATGATACGGGAGATTATTTGTTAAGGTATAAAATCCACAAGCTTGAAAATTCGCTGCCTGAAGATGAAGAGGCTTATTTTGGCAATATCAGCACAGAAGCTTTTGATTATCGATATGCGGTTCTTTCGGAATATGAAGACAAAGAAACATTTTTTCTGTGGATTGATGCATTGGGTATAGAGTGGCTTTCTCTGCTGTATCGGAGCATAACGGCAGGCTGCGGCGGAAAAATTATAAAGGCGGTTCCCACGCTGGCGGCTCTGCCTACGGAAACCCGTTTTAACGAACAGTGGAAAAGCATGGAGAAAGAGGGCATTGAATATAAAAAGTTAAATAAATTGGATAAACTGGCTCACAAGGGCGTTATTGACGAGCCTGATTATTATGCCTGTATTGAAGAACAGTTTAGTTTTATGGATGAAATCAGTAAATATGTTGATGATTTGCTGGGGAAATACCGCCGTGTTGTTATAACGGGAGATCGCGGCACAAGCCGTCTTGCCGCACGTTTTTTTCACGGCAGAGACGGAATAGAAGCACCGAAAAATACTGAAGTGTGCTGTTACGGCAGATACTGCAAGCTGCCGCCGGATACTGATTTATACCTTTCCGGCTTGAAAACCGTAAAGAACGGAAATGAGAGATATGCCGTATTTTGCAATTATGACCATTTTAAACAGCCAGGCTTTGCGGCAGGGGTGGAGGATGAAAACCCCGTTTACGGAGAAATTCACGGCGGCGGCGCTCCGGAAGAAGTACTTGTTCCCGTAATTGTGGTGGAAAGCAGCAAAGAAATTCCGCTGTCGGCGGTTTGGGAAAAAGATACCGTAAAAATTTCGGGAAAGAAAGCAATGCTTAAGGTTTTGTTTAACAGCCCCGTTGAAAATTTATCTGTGAAAACGGCGGGTATTCAGGCGGAGGTATCAAAAGAAAATTCGGGCAAAGCCTGGAAAGCAGTTTTTTCGGGTATTAAACCGGGAAAATATACCGTAAGTGTAATTGCGGACGGACGCATTGCGGATTTGGCTGAAATTACGCTGCTTTCGGCTCTGGGCGGCGGAGGCGGTGATTTGCCTTGACAAAAAAGAAGACTTGCTGCGACTGCGGAAAAGCACTTAAAAAAGACGAAACCGCTCTTTCGAAAAAGCTGATAGATATAGATACTGAAGAGTTTTATTGTTTACACTGTATGGCTGAATATTTCGGCTGCAGTGAAAATGATTTAAAAATCAAAATAAGAGAATTTAAAGAGCAGGGATGCACACTTTTCTTGTAAGGAGGGCAAAGTATGCTTGAAAATAAAGTAAAAGAAATATTTGCCGATATGGTTGTTCTTAAAGACCCACAGCGGAGTGAATGCTTTTCAAATTTAAGTATGCCGTCGTATATGCGTGACTGGCTGGTTATGAAGTTTTCAGACGAGGACGGCTCTGTAGACTATGACAGTGTACGCAGATATATTAAGAAATATATCCCCGGCAAGGATGATTTTGAACAGTATAAATTTCAAATGATAAACGGCGAAGAGGTTCAGTTTCTTGCCCGTGTTCGGGTGAATGTAGACATAAAAACCGGAAAGACAAGGTTTGAGCTGCCTGATTTCGGCGGAGCAAGAGGCGGGGCAGCCGGAATTGTTGCTAACGATGTTGCCGATGAATGGCAGGCGACACTTTTGCATGAAAGTGAAAACTGGGGAATTATTACATTGGAATGGCTGCTTGAAGGAACAGCCTCAAGACCCAGAGGCGTTATTTCAATGATTGATTATAAGCCCTTTTGCCCCTACTTTATAGATATGGATTTTTTCAGAGAAGCAAGAAAGGAATTTAATATTCATGAATGGATTGACGTAATTCTTATGGCAATTGACTATAATCCCGACGGATATGTAGACGAAAAGGGTCAAATCAGCGAAGAAAAAAAGCTGTGTTTCCTCAGAAGGCTGCTTCCTTTTGTGGAAAAAAGAGTAAATCTTATAGAGCTTGCTCCGAAGGGAACGGGAAAAAGCTATGTTTTTGAAAAAATCAGCAAGAGAGGCTGGCTTATAAGCGGCGGAACGGTTTCGAGGGCTTCTCTGATTTATGACAATGCAAAAAAAACCGGCGGTCTGCTGACACGTTTTGATTATGTGGGCTTTGACGAGGTTCAGTCAATTACTTTCGAGCAGCCCGGGCAAATTCAGCAGGCGTTGAAGCATTATATGGAGTTCGGCGAGATTAAAGGCTTTGACGCTGCTTTGACAGCCGAAGCGGGGGTTATAGTTTTAGGCAACATAAATGCGGAAAAGTTTGACATAAACAAAAATATGGTGGAGCATATAAGCGAGGTTTTCGGAGAATCAGCAACGCTGGACAGATTTCACGGCTTTATTCCCGGCTGGGAAATTCCCAGAATGACTACGGGAATGATTGCCCATGGCTGGGCAATAAATACCGAATACTTTGCTGAGGTTATGCATGAGCTCAGAAGCGATTTGTCATATGCTTCTATTGTTGAAGAGCTTATAAGCTATAATTCAAATTCGGATAAACGTGACATAATGGCAATAAAGCGTCTTTGCACGGCTTTTCTTAAGCTGCTTTTCCCCCATGTGCAGTCTGCCGATGATATAAGCAGAGAGGATTTTGAACATTACTGCCTGAATCCGGCTCTTGAAATGAGAGGAGTAATTAAAAAGCAGCTTTGCATTATCGACCCCAAGGAATTTGACGTCCCCGGCAAAAGAACAATTCCCGAGGTTATTTACAGCAGGTGATTTTATGGATAAGTTTATTTATGCCGATAACGCAGCCACCACAAAGCTTGACCCCGAGGCTTTTGAAGCTATGAAGCCCTTTTTGCTGGAGCAATATGCAAATGCTTCACAAGCCTATTCCTTTGCGCGCACTGCAAGAAAAGCGCTTTCGGATTCCAGAAAAACAATAGCCGCCCTAATAGGGGCAAAACCGGAAGAAATCTTTTTTACCTCCGGAGGAACCGAAAGCGACAACTGGGCTGTAAAAAGCTCAATGCTTATGCCGGGAGATAAAAACGGAGTCATAACCTCCGAAATAGAACATCACGCTGTTCTTAATTCGGTGAAAGCTATGGGAAGACAGGGCTTTGACTGTAAGTATATTCCCGTTGACTCATTCGGAGAGGTTCATCCCGAGGCACTGCTTAATATTATTTCCGACAAGACAAGGCTTGTTTCGGTGATGCTTTCAAATAATGAGGTTGGAACAATAGAGCCTGTAGCCGGGCTTGCTTCAATTGCCCATTCATACGGAGCATTGTTTCATACAGATGCAGTACAGTCTGTAGGGCATATACCCGTTAATATTAATGAACTGGGAGTAGATTTGCTGTCTGCTTCCGCACATAAGTTTAACGGCCCCAAAGGCATAGGTTTTTTATATATAAGGGAAGGAGTAAATCTTCCGGCTTTTAATGACGGCGGTTCTCAGGAAAATAATAAACGGGCGGGGACGGAAAATACAGCGGCAATTGTGGGAATGGCGGCAGCTCTCAGCAGCTGTTATGCCCGTCTTGAAGAAAATGCCGCTCACCTTAAAGGTCTTGAAACGCAGCTGCTTTCTATGCTTAATTCCGCTGAAATTGATTATTTAAGAAACGGAGCAGCTTATCATGTTCCTGGAAATATGAGCCTTTCCTTTAAAGGGGTACAGGGTGAAATGCTTCTTCACCGCCTTGATTTGATGGGAATTTGCGTTTCTACAGGTTCTGCCTGCGACAGCAGGAATACTCAGCTGTCGCATGTTTTGAAGGCAATGAAAATTCCCCGCGAATATGCACTTGGTACTATACGCATATCTCTCGGTAAAGATAATACAAAAGAAGAAACAGAAAAAATAGGCAATTCACTTATAAAAATTCTAAAACAAATAAAAAAATAAAAGAAATGCCTTTGGGGATAAAAACTTCTGTTGTCGGGGAAGTGCGTTCGGTATTCTTGTATGTTTGTTTGCTGCCATATACATCGCTTCCTTGCATGTGCCGGAATGATGAATTGTCAACCGATTTTTTCAGTAAAACTTTTTTAAGCAAAAATAATTGTTTTCAACAAAAAAAGCAGGCAGCCCGACGCTGTCCGCTTTTTATAATTTTTAAAGATCTTCGCTGTATTTATCGCTTTTTATTAAGTTTTCCTTTACTGTAAGAAGCTGGAGATTTTCGGGCTCGGTAAAACCTCCCTGTGAAAGAGGAATTATGTGGTCTATTTGAAAATCAAGCTTATTTTTGCTTCTGCAGCCGCTTTCCTTGCTGAAATAAAAGCCTTCGTCGTCGGTATATCTTCTGAAGATTTCATCTCTCAGCTTAAAGCCCAGCTCAGGGTATCTTTCCTTAATTTCCTGCAGAGGCAGCTCTTTTATTTTAATTAATTCGTTTTCGGTAATAGGTTCTGCAAAGCCTGTTTCATAATCTTCCGGGTGCTTCTGTTTATCTCTTTCTTTAAAAACAAGCTGTCTGAAAGCCTTTGCATTGTTTACGCCGAAAAAAGCAGACCATTTGTCTTTATTCTTTTCCCATTCTTCATCTGCAAAGTCGATAATATCGCCTCCGGCTTCAACGGCATTTTTTACAACAAGGCTTATGTCATAATTTGAACGTTCTTCAAAGTCAATCAGCTTGGGAAGCTCTCCTGTTTGGCTGTAATAATTTACAATATCCTCAATATCTCCTTTGTTATAGCCCAAAAGCGCCTCTTTTTCTCCGAAAAGTGTTTCGTCTATATGGTCTGCAAGCTCAGGGCTCTCAAGCTCTTCTTCCGAAACGTCGGGCAGCCAAGCCATAAGACTTTCGTAAGCTTCCTTCATACAGTCATAAACAAGAATATTGCAGCTTTTGGCTTCATCGTCCTCATCTTCACCCTTAACAAGGTATGAAAAATTATATATTCCCACGGGTATTCTTTCGATAAAATCCAAAGAAGAAAGCCTTTCGTCAATTGTTTCGTCGGCAATTTTTGCAAATTCTTCGATTTTTCCGATTGATATAAGACGTAAAATCTGCTTTTGGGTTTCTCTGTTGTTTATGTTGAAATCGGCGTTTGTGTCAATGAAAAGCTTTTCGGGGTTGACCCATGCAATTTTATCCTTCCAGTCGTCTATAAAGCTTACAATATAGGCTGTTTTTGTGCCTCCTGCCCTTGTGCCTCTCAAAGCCCTTCCTATCATCTGGGTCATAAGAATGGTTGACTTTGTGGGACGGGTTAAAAACACCGTTTTTGTTTCCGGCAGGTCTGTGCCTTCCGTAAGAATATTGACATTTATTATAACATTTATTTTGCCCTTTCGAAAATCATTTATTATAATTTCATTTTGTTTGGCTGACCTTACGACACTCGTCGCTGCGTCTCTTATATCCGAAACAACATAGCCGGACTTAATACCCTTTTCACGGAAAAGCGTATTAAGGGCTATCGCCATACCTACAGACGGGGCAAAAACTATTGTCTGACCGTATTTTTCACTGTTGTTTTTATAGTGATCTACAATAAGGCTGTTTCGGTTTCTGTTGTTGAAAATTTGATTTGCAAGGTCGTTTCCTATGCTGCCGATGTCGAAAAATTTATCGCCTACTATTCTGTCTAATTTCTCCTTGCCGCCGCAGGCTTCGAAAAGCTTTGTCATATCCTCCCCTGTTTTCACCGATTCAAAGTGAGGCTCGGACAAAATTCCTCTGTTTATAAGCTCCCTTAAATCGATTTTATAAACAATATCGTCGGGAAACAGCTTTTTAAGAAGACCAAGCTCATTTTCGGCAGTTCTGAAAGGGGTCGCCGTAAGCCCCAGCAGCTTATAGTTAGGGCAGTACTTCTTTACCTCGTCTATTATAGCCCTGTATTCCGAAGCGGCGGCGTGGTGTGCCTCGTCTATTACCAAAAACACTTTGTCTGAATTGGGCTTAAGCCAGTTTTTAACAAACTTCTCCATACCTCTTTTAAGGCTTGTTTTGCTTGAAATTATAATATCGTCGGAAGCCTTAATATGTATGGGCTTGTCGTGCTTTCCCGAAATTATTCTCCAGTTGTATTTGCTGCCGTTTTTCGAAACCTTTCTGCAGCAAACCTTTTCAAAGGCTTTTTCCGCCTGATTTAAAAGCTCGTGTCTGTGGGCAATCCACACAACCTTTCCGCCTTTGTCCAAAACATTTTCCATAAGCCAGTAGGCGGCGGTTAAGGTTTTTCCTGCTCCCGTAGGAAGAACGAGAACGCCTGCATAGCTTGTGTTTTCGGAAATTGCGGCGGTCATATTTTTGACTGCTTCTATTTGATGCTCATAAAGTGAGATATTTGTGTTTTTTTCGTCAACTGTCATACTTCCGGCAGATTTATTTGCTGTAGGCTTATTAAGAGCAGTCTCAAAATCAAAGCCTAATTCTTCGCCGGTGCTGTTTTTGTCTGAAACAGAGATATTTTTACCCGACTTTAAACAACGTTTTTCCGCTGTTCTTATTTTACCTCTGTAATAATCCGTTTTAAACTTGTCGGGATAAAGCTTAACAAACTCCAAAAGCTCCTTATCCCTTTTCAAGCCGTAAAGAGAATCAAATTTATTTCTGTAAGGATTAAGTCTTCCGTCCTTTCTGGTTTTTATGCTTTTTTCGGCATAAATCAGTCCCTCTTCAAATTTTTTCTGCTTGTTAAGATAATAGCTTAAATTATTGTTTGCATAGGTATAACAGTCATCAAGCTCGAGACATTTTTTTAAGCATTCTTCCGCTTTATCGAATTTTTTTTGTTTTTCATACTCAAGGGCTTTTTCAAAATATTTGCCCGGATTTTTCGGTTTGAACATCAATTTTCACCATCACTTTCATATAAATTAAAAATTGTTTCCGCAAGACTGCAATACTCCTCCGCCAAATATTCAGGCTCGGCAATAACCATTCTGTCTGAAAACTGAAACAGCCAGCCCCAAAAGGCAGGGCTTATTTGGACAGTTACATTTGCGGTAAACGTATCGTCGTCTGTTTTTGTGATTTTTGTGTTTTCGCCGAATTTATCGTGAATTACGCCCATAAGGGATTTGTCAAAGCTTAAGGCTATATTTTCGGAATATCCGTCATACATTTTAAAGGCGTTTTCGGTATAGTTTTGCATTGCCGAATAGGATAAGACAGCTTCTTCGCTTATGTTTTCCTCTGATATTTCAACAGAGGTCATTTTATCAACCCTGTATGTGCACAGCTCATTGTATTTTGAAGTGTAGCACACAAGATAATAATTGCCTTCGTTAAACACAAGGGCAATTGGCTCGGCTGTGTAAAGGGCTTTGTTTTTTCTGTAAACCTTTTCGCCCTTTTCGTCAAGGTCAAAATAGTTGAATGTTATTTTTTTATATTCCCTTACTGCCTTTTCGAGTGCATCTACATTGTAAAATATACTTTCGTTGGAGTGCTTTTTTGTGTTTGTGTAAAGCAGGCTGTTTTTAAGAAGGTCGGCATAAAAGCTGCCGCCTAAATTTGCTAATTTTTCAGTCATTTCCTCTGTTTTTTTCTTGGTTATAAACGAAGACGCCTGAACTGCATCTATGAGAATTTTAAGCTCTGCAAGACTGAAGCTTCTGTCCTCAACATAATAGCATTTGTTGTGTCCCACAGTCCCCGACATAACCTCATAGCCGAATTCGTTTAAAAGAGCAATGTCATTTGCCAAGGTTCTCCTGTCACAGGAAATCCCCATATTAACAAGCTTTTGACAAATTTGGTTTGTGGTCAGAGGATGAGCCTCATTTGTTTCCTGTCTTAAAAGCTCCCACAGCTTAAGCAGCTTTATTTTTTGATAGTTACTCTTTACCATAAAACACCTCGTTTTCTCTTGTGAATTTACAATAATTATAGCTTTCATATTTAATTTAGTCAATGCTTAACTGTCATAATTTTACGACAGTTGCGGGGATGAATTATCAAAAATAATTGTATTATAAACTTAAAGTATTAATGTTAAAATTATAAATACGGGATTAACGGTTATATATAATAAAATGAGGGATGGCGGAATGAAATTATTCGATATTATAAAAAAATATTGTAAAACAAGATATGGTGAAAACAATAACTAAAGACAGCCCTTCCAAACAAACGGAAAGGCTGTCTTGCAGGATTTATTTGAAACTACTCAATTGCCCGCTAAGAAACATTATATCTTATTTTGGCAGTTTGAATATTGTTTCTATCATATCTGCCGGAAACTGAGCCATATCATCAATGCTTTTTTGGCTTCTGCTGACAAGCTATTCTCTAACCATGCTGTAAAAACCACTCTGAATAAATAAAAAAGCGCCTGTTAGTTTCACCATAACTATTGGGAACAGCATCTTCAATTGTACTTCTGATGTCAGAAAAATTAAAGGGCCTCATTACAAATTTAGGGTTAATATCTAAGTTTAAACGCAGAAAAGCGGCAAAAGCCTTATTATTATGAATATATTTAAATATATCTGCAGTTTGTTTAATGAAGACCTTTACACGGCTTAGTATTCATTCGTTAATTAAAGACGGGAAATCCTTGAGCAGATATTTTTAGAATTTTAATATGCTGAGATTTCCCTTGTGAACTGATTTGTGACATTCTCGGCACAGGGTTATAATATTATCGGTTTTTGATGAACCTGAAAATTGAAAATCTATAATATGATGCCCCTCTGTATTTTCTGTTGAACCGCATATTTGACATGTATAAAAATCACGTTTCTTTCCCTGTTTTTGTGCCTTTATGTGAGAAGCATCCCTTTTGCTCATATTTTTCCTCCTTTTCTTTTGACAGTGGTTTTGATGCATTTTTGAGTTTGTTCCCGTCCGTTTTGAATAAGTCTGCCAACATCGCGGTTTTTGCCTGAAGCTATTGTTCCGCGGCTTAAGGGCGCATATTTGTTTTTGGCTTTTATGATTTCCTTTGTGAGTTCCGCTGCCTGATCTTGTGTTAAAGCTGTTACTACAGCAACTACTGAATTATCTTTTGTACCCGCCAAAATAATACCCCCTTAAAAAGTTTTTATATTTATTCCTGACCCGTCTACAATCTCTACGATGTTTTGACCGTAACCGATGGTGACAATATTTTCAAGATCTACTCTGAATCCCAAGTTATCATTTACCAGACTTATTAAGTCTACTTCACCGTTTTGTCTTTGAACTGCTATAAAATCACTTGTTACATTTATAACAGAATCTCCCTTGTTTAATACACCGATTTTCATAATATACCTCCTATATTAACATCATTAGGCAGCTTTTTCGCTGAATTCATTAGCTATAATCCAACCTATACCTTCTGTCAATGCGCCTGCCGCAGCAGCATTTGCCGCATTTCCTACACCCGGAATCCATCCCAATATAACTTGTACAGCTGTTTTGCCTACGGTTGATGCTGCCTGACTGGCTAAACAAGCTTTTGCAGTACTTTTGTCAATCTCTTTTCCGAATACTTTGCCGAGAGAAATAATCATGGTAAGCTGAATTGGTGTTATTATTGCATTGTCACTTAATGGAACTTGGGCTAAGCCTGCGCCAACGCCGGCTGCGCCTAAACTTGCCGTATGAATGATACCGTGACATAAAGTTTTTTCTGTTTTTGTCATATTATATTCCTCCTTAAAAATTTATAAAAATGAGTATGTACTTGATGTTTAAAATGAAACGTATACCGATACTCCGCCGATGTTCACCTCCTATGGAGCTTTAATGTAAGTATATAATACCATATTAAAAAAACTGCGCTTTCAAAAAACCTGCAAAAATCTGCTAACTGTCAGGCTGCCGAAAATTCAAAAGAACTGAAATCAAATATATCACCAAGCTTAAAAGTCATATCTTTGTTGTTATTTACTGTATCCTCAATTAAGCTGATAGTTTCTGTCAGATTTGTTTTGTCTTGTGATAAAACAAACAGCTCGGAAGTATTTTGTGCATCCCATAGTGCATCATGTATTTTACCTTTAAAGCTGTGTCCTGTAAGTGTAAGGGCTTTTTCCAGCGAAAGAAGCTTTGTTGATTTTATGAGCTGACAAAACTCTGTCTGAAAATCGCTCCAATTATTAAGCAAATTTGAAATGTTATCGGTGATTTCTATGTTTTTAACCTTTAGCTCTTTCTTAACTTGCGAAAGATCATGTTCGCTCCAAGCATGTACAATGTAGTCACTGCCGTATTTTGAACACCAAGCAGAAAATTTTTCTATAACGGTTTCAAACTTTTCCGCATTTGCGACCATAGCTGAGGTAATTCCTGTCAGGTCGGTTATTCTGGGAATTATTTCGCTGCACCACTGGGGTTTTACGAAAACTCTTAATTTTTCTGCAATTCTTGAATTTTCATCAAGCATTACAGCACCGATTTGAATAATTTCGTTTTTGCAGACCTTTCTTATTTTGCAGAATTCTCTTGAAACAGGGTTCATTTCCGTATCTATAAATATATGCATCATAATAAATTCTCCTTTCTCTTATGAATCATAAATGGTTTTTAACTTCATATTTTTATTATAAACTTTTTTTATTTTTTCTCTTTCAAAAAACCTGCAAAAAAAAACGGCATCTCCGCCGTCTTTAAGGTGTAGCTGTTTTATTGTTTTAATGCCTGTTTGCAGGCTTCTATGGCTTCTTCTTTACTTTTTGCATTTATTAAATAGCCGCTGTTATGACAGAATGTAAGCCCTTCGATGCCGGATATTTTTTTCAGCTCAGAGCTTTCGCCTCTCCATTTTTCCGGAAAATATTTTTTACACTCTTGAGAGCCTTCTGCCTTTGGAACTGCCTGAGCATTATATCCTCCTCTGTCGGAAGGATAAACAACAAAATAAACCTTTTCCGGAATTAGGATCTCTTTCCAAGGCATTCCGCCAGACAACACAACAATCCCGTCCTTTTGATTTTTAAGAGCATTATATACTAAGCTTTTTGCTCTTTTTATACTTTTCATATTTTCTATTTCGTTTTGCAAAATTGTTTTTGCCATTTCCACTGCTTTGAAAAAACATTCGTCGGAGTCTGCGTTGCTGTCCCAGACAAGGTTAAACATTGTTATGGCACGGCAAAGCATATTGCTGCCGCCGAAATTGTCTTGAATATCCAAGGGCTGAATAAAAGCTCTGTCAAAAACGGCTGCGGCAGCTTTTCCCACAAGACCGGTGCCGAATTCCCGCCACAAAAGCCCGAAAGAAGCATAGGGAATACCGTTTTCACGGCATTCCGCCTGCTTACTGTGGTGGTCATATTTTCCGCCGGGCAAATCAAAGGCTATTCCCTTAAAATCGTCGCTGAGAGAGTTTACACGTATGATTTTTATATCAGGGTATATTATTTTTAACAGAGCCGCCGAAAAAACATCATCAGCGTGAAATCTGCCTGTATGCGTTGCAGCGATTTTAAATATATTTTCCATAGTTATTCCTCTTCTAAACCGGCTACTTCAATTAAAGCCGCTTTTTTATCGCCGTTCAGATACAAAACCAAAGCGTATGCCAAATCACTCATTTTTGACAGATTTTCAGGTTTTTCCAAATTAAATCTTACCTTTGATGAGGGATGCTCCGTATAAACGTCAAGTCTTTTTATAATTTCCGCCAGTCGGAGAGACTCGCCGCTTCCGATTTTTAATATTTCAAAACCCTTTGCTTTTTCGGGGTTTCTCAGACGAAGCATAGATAGTATGGCCTCCATATATATTACAAATGATTTTTGCTGCTTACGAAAAAGTTTCTCTGAATTCCGGCTTTGTCGGTTGAAGCTTACATCGGGGTCTTCAAACTCCTTAAGTAAATTCGTAAGCTTTTCTGTAATATAATATATTATCTCTTCGGCGAATTCAATATGAGAGTCAAAGAAATCATAAATTAAATCCGAATCAAAACAGCACAGCTTGCCCAAAGCTCTTATAAGCTCATACATTTTTATATTATAGTTTTTGATGTAATCAGACGGGTCATCTGTTATATAATTATTTTTCACATCATTTATGAGATTATTTATGATGTCCTGTTTGTCATTATTTTTTAACATCAGATTTACAGCGGCCTTTATACGGGGGATTTCATCAAATTTATCATAATATAATGTAAAAAATTTTTGGATATTAGGCCAAGTATATCCGCCTGCCGAAAGAATAACCTGAAGGCTGTCTCCCCTGAGATAAGCTAAATCATTGGGCTTGCAGTCTTTATAGAAATCCGAAGGGATATAACGGGGCCTGGTTATTTTCGAAAACTCGGCAAGATACATATATATATCGGAATTTAAAAACCAGTCTATAAATTCTTTTGCTTCCGGCAGACTGCTGAGAGTAATATTTCTCAGTTTGAAAATAGTTTGGTTTATGTATTTGCAAATAGTACTTGCGGGAGTATATTTTCCCCAGCTCGGTCTGTAACATACAACATTATTATATATATATTCTGCTGTTTTGGAAAGACTGTTTTTTGTAATTTCAATTTCCCTTAAGACGTTTTCTTCAGGCTGCAGATTTGTTTCGGGAGGCCAAATATTTATAACATCACTGTTCTCTGCTTTATTTGTCCATTTTACAGTAAGTTCCCTGAAAGCCTTTTCATTTTTGTCGGCAGGCTTCAATATCAGTTCATAGCTGTTGTCAAAACCGTATTTATAGTTTACCGTCAGTGAAACCTCTATATCATGATCGAGCGGAAAGCTTTTGTCTGTTATAAGTGCTTCTATCATAAGAGAATTTCTGCTGACATCATTTTTTATAAGCGGAAAACGAAATTCCTTTTCGCCTGCTTTTAAAAACAGCTTTTCTTTTACTATATGACTGTTGTTGCGGCCCATAACATCAAATTTTACATCCTTGCCTATTAAATTAAGTCTGTCATATGTTCCGTTTCTTATAACCTCAAGACTTAATTCGGGCAGATATTCTGTCCAAGTAGGCAGGTTATTTCTGAGTCTGTCAATGTAAACATAGGCTCCGCTGTTTACTTCGGCACTTCTGCTGAAATAAACTATATTATTATTAAGCTTTAAACTGATTTCTCTTTCCGATAAAAAATTATTTATACAGTCAGTCAATACATTTATATATCTTGTTTTTGCCATATTGAGTTCACTGCATACTTTCTCAAAAAAGACCTTAAAATCTTCAAGCCATTCACTTTTACACTGTTCGGCTGTGTCTCTGTCATACTCAATTCTGTAAACAGCGACTCTTCCGCCTGATATGGTTATATAATTGCAGCTTTTCTTAGTTTCAAAAAAATTCTTTAAATCATCGGATTCTGACATAGCTTCAATAAGGCTTTCATCATATTCAACAGAGTTTTTATCGAAATACAATTTTATGTATCTTTTCATAAATGCTTTATCGGTGACTGATATGCCTTCATGATACTGTGGCAAAGGAGGATAGTGACTGCATATAAAATCTTCAATATTTTCGTCATAATCCAACCGAAGGAGCCCTGCCGAAGCATTATTTCCCGTAAGATCAGCCGAAATAAACAGGCAGCCGTTTGGATTCAGCAGATATTTTTTATTTTTTATTGCCGAATTCGTTAAAGCGGCCACACTTCTCCATATGGGAAATGTTCTCGGAAAGACAGAATTAACACAAGTTTTAAGGTTTTTTTGCGAAAATTCTTCCAAAGAATCCGGTATTTCATAAATAAAATAATCGTCTCCCGCAAGATCTAAGCTTCGGCTAAATTCGTCAAGAGCGCTCTTAAGAGCCTCTGTTTGAAATCCGCTCTTTACGGCATCGGAGATTTTGATAAGTCTCTCAGCACCGGGATAAAGACTGTAAGGATTTCCCGTGCAGATTTTTTCGCTGCCGTTTTTTACGTAAACTACCGCTGTATTGTCATAAAATTTTTCGATTTTTTCATTATTTACATAAGCTGTTCCGCCGCTTGCTATATCAAATGTACAGGTTCCCGTTAAAGATTGGCGGCAGTGCTTTTTCAGTGTAAAACTGTGACCCGAAAAGGCCTCTGCTTTTGATATGCACAATTTTATAAAGGAGAAAAGACCTTCATTGTCGGCATATATTGATAAAAAATCTTCTTCGGAATTTGTTATCTTTAAGGGATAACCTCTTTTTTCGGCAAGGTTAGTTTCATAATCGGGAGCAAAAAGCAGTTCGAGATGTTCCTCTTTAATAATTTTTCTTTCTTTTGCATCTGCAGCCGTCATTTTCATATTTATTTTGCAGCCGTCATTACTCAGTTTGAGTATACAGGGAGAAACTGAGTTCCAGCCCAAAATATGGATTACCTCCTCTGAAATTTTCTCTGAAAGGTTAACTCTGCTTTCTGCCGTTTTAACTTCATTAAACTGTGTCAAAAGAGCATTAAAAGAAATAAAACAGCTTTTTACAAACATTTCATGGGCTTTGTTCCAGCCTTTTGATATATTTTCGTCATATTTACACACTTTAAGGTAGGCTTTCCAAATTACAGAATAGTTTTTGTCTGACAGCAGAGCATTGTTAGCTGTGGTATGATGGCGGGAAACGGCCTTATTTATTTCCGATTTCCTTATACTCTTTTTCAGCCTCAACATTTCATTTATTTGAGGGCTTTCCGACAGTTCATCATAGCCGCACTGCTGTATGCCGTTTGTTATACGGGCGGAAACTCTCTTCATTATAAGATTGTAAAGCATTAAAGCAGCCTGATTTTCTTTAATATCATAGCTGTATTCGTTTATTAAAGTAAGCATCTTGTTTTTGCCGGAAAGCTTTTCTTTAATTGTTTTGCCGGGTTGTTTTCCAAGCCAGTCCATTGTTTTCGTTCCCATATTTTTTGCACGGTAGGGCGGCACCATTTTGCTTTTTTTGACTATGCTGTGTTTGGGGTTGTCTGTTACATACTGAAGCTGTTTGCCGCAGTAGTTAATAAGCTGCATAATATCATCATAGGGCAGAGGTCTTATTTTGTTTTTGCCGTCTCCCAAAAATACGGCAATACCGCCGCCGTCCTTTTTTTCGGCGGCTTCATGCCAAAACTCATTTAAAAATAAATTGTTTACGGGGTCTCTTAATGCAGCATGATTTATACAGCTCATAGCGGTTTGAAACATTATCCACCATGCGCCTTCGTGCGAAGGATTTTTTGACGAAGAAAGACTTTCAAGCGTATTTATTTCCGGCAGCCGTGGAGGGAAGCTTTGTTCCGCCTTAAGCTCATTACACAGCTCATAATTATCATTCATACTTTTCAATCCTCCTTTTATACTTAAGATTTATTCTGTTATTTATCAGTCTTTACTGTTATACTCAGCAGTATCATTATATTCGCTGTCATACCCGGCAGCATCCTCATATTCATTGAGATATTCGGCACTGTTCCACATAAACGTATCGTATGTATTTTTAACGGCATTGTCAAAGTCGGCTTCTAAACCGGGAGCCAGTGCTTCATTTTCACCTTTAAAGAGAATGTCACTTATTATATTTAAACATTTTCTGCCGTTTTCACTGTCAGCTTCTATACCCCTGAGTTTGGGCATAACCTTGTGAACGAGAGCCTCTTCAAAGCTCTCACGAAGACGGCGCTCACGTTCTTTTTCACTGCCGCCGTTAAAAGCTTTTATAACAAAAGGATGGTTTGCCATATAGTTTTCGACAGACTGCCATACTCTGTGACCTAATGCTTTTCCCACATAACTCATGGCTTCATTTATTTTTTCAAGTCCCAGCTTGTATTTTTCAAGGCCTTTTTCAAAATCTGCATTGTTTACTGCCGTGTTTTTCAGCCATTCTTGCCAAAGCTCTTTTTTAAGCATATATGAGTCAGGTTCATTTTCGGTGGATGTACGTCTTATAAATTTTTTCGGTCTTGGGAAACTTATTAAATTTCCTCTGTCAAGAACCTTGTCCGAAAGAGATTTTGTTGTTTCGTCTTCATTCATTGTTCCTACCCAGAGTATATTTTCGGAAAGCTCTAAGGGATACTTGTCCATTCCGGCACCCATATCTATTTCAACATTTACTCCTTCATTTGTGTTTCTTCTTCTTTCGAGCTTGCTGAGCATATCGCTGAAATAAAGCTCAACATGGGCAAGATTCATTTCATCCAAAAGTATGAGAAACATTGAGTCGGAAAGATTCGACTCTTGGTTTTCGGCATCATCATTTTCATTAAACTGAACCATTGCTCTGAGAAGCGTTGTAGCATTAAATCTGTTGTCAACGGAGTTAAAATATCCGAATAAAGACTGGGGACTGTCCCAATCGGGCTGAACTGCCATAGAAAGAAAGTATAAGCCTCCGAATCTGCTGTAATACTCCGGAAGAAGAGACTTGCCTGTTCCGCTGACACCTGCCAAAACCGTAAGAGGCGACCAGTCGGCTGTTTTTAAAGCAGTGTGGAATGAATAAAGCAGTCTCTTGTTAAACTTTATTCCCGAATTGCTGCACTTTTTCCAAATTCCGTTAAGCCACTCAATCTCATCTTTGAAAGTAAGGTCGAATTCTCTTTTTTTATGAAAAGGCTTTTTAATGGCATCAAGCCTTGCGGAAATTTCTTTCGGCTGTTCATACAGACTTTTAAATCTGTTTACTTCATCGCTGTATCTTTCAATTTGCACTTTTTTTATATCTATCAACCGATTCAGATCTTTAATCTGATCCTGCGCTTCGGCAAGCCTGCGGGTGTTTAAAAGCCATTTATTTTCCTGAACTCTTAAATCCGCAAGCTCTGCTGTTACATTATTATACTCTTCCGTAAGACTGTCATAATCTTCAGCTTTGGCCTTGGCCTCTATATATTGTTCATTTGTGGGAAGACTTGAAATTTTATCCTTTAAATTTCGGATATCTTCTTTATATAGGTCAATATCCTTTAAAAGCTCTTCCGTTGTTTTTCCGTTGGCTTCTCTTTCTGTCTGTACATAGCTGCTGAGTCTGTTATTTGCAGTGTTGAGCTTTTTATTAAGGTTTTCAATAATTTTATCTTTGTTTTTCGACTCATTTTTGACGGCCTCGGTTGCCCTTTGAATGTCTCTGTCCCTGCTTGAATTTTGTTCGTTTATTGTTTCCTCAAAAAATTTCCGCTCGGCACAGATATTTTCTCTTTCATGTTCAAGCTCCTTAATTTTTTGCTCCAATTCAATCCTTTCTGTTCTGTTTTCCTCAGAAAGCTTTTTAATTTCCTTTTTTTCAGCTTCAAGTAAAGCTCTTTCATTATCCATTTTATCCTTATGCTGTTTTATCATTGCCGCTATATTGCCGTCGGCTTTTATTTTTTCTGCTTTATAATAATCGTCGGCTTCTTTTACAACGGCTTTGATTTTATTTGTTTTGCATTGTTTCAGTTCCTTATCAATCTTGTCTCTGGCTTTACTCTTGGCTTTTTCAAGATCAGCTATATCTTTTTCAAGGCTTTCTTTGCACTCTTTAAGAGCACTGAGGGCTTTTTTGTTCTGTTCATAAAAACCGTTTTCGGCATTTGTTTCACGCTTTATTATTTCCCTCTCCCGGCTTATAAGATCGTTGTTTTGGCTGTCAAGCTGTTTTTGATAATTGTCTAAAGAGATTTTTATATTGTCTGCATCTGCTGCTTTTTGATTTACAGCCTTTTCTTTATCCGCCAAAGTATTTTCTCTGTCTGTTACAACATTTTCTCTGTCTGTTACATCCTGTTCTCTTTTCGCCAAAGCCATCTCCTTTTCTTCGGCTTTTTCGCTTCTGAGCAAAATTTCCTCTTGGGTTAAAAAAAGCTTGAGCTCTTCGTTATTCTTAAATTTTTCCTCAATACGCTGCAGAACATCCTCGTCTGCATCAATTTTTTGCGGTGCTCTGTTTCTCAAACTATTCGGAACAGGTTTCCTTTCGGGAATGAGCGGACCTCTTGAACCATTATGATTGTTTCTCTTATTAGGTTTTGCCATGTGTTATACCTCCTGTTAAATATCATTTATGACGGACAGCTTAAAGCTTTTTTTCAGCCATAAGGCATATAAGCCCTTTTATGACTGCTTCGGCATTGTTTTTAAGATAGTCCAATTTTTTGCTGTTATAATCGATATATCCGTTGTGTGCTCTCAAAACGGAAGTGCTGTTTATTACATTTATAAGCTCCGGAACAGCTGCTGCGGTTTCCGGCAGGAGAGAATCCTCACGGTTTTTCTCCGAAAAATACCAACAGTAAAATAATGTGTTCAGAGTCCCTTTATTATAATTTACAAAGGTGTCACTGAGCTTTCTCAAATCATAATAAGGTAATTTACTCACATTAAAACCGTCTTTCTGCATCATCAAAAGATAGTTTTGGGCAGCTTCCTTATCATTATAGCTTTTTACCGAAGAAGCTGCTTCCGCAGTAAGTCTTTTGCTGCATAAATGTTTAAAGAGTGCTTCTAAGACTGCCGATACCCTTAAAGGATAACAGTTTCCCTCAGCTAAAATTTCTTTTTCCAGTTCCGCCAGCTTCTTTACCGCTGTTTTGTATCTTGAAGCATCCGGCATATATTTTTGGGTTACGAAGCTTTCCGCATTCTTTAAACGCTTAATTTCATTTAAGTTTATAATTTCTCCGCTTTCAGTGTCAAAACGTCCTTCATCTTTAATATTAAAGCTTATATTATCCAAAAGAATATGTGCCATATACATATTTTGGTAATGAAGTCCCTTTACGCTTTCAAAATTATACTCTATTTCATTGCCGTGTACCGCATCATTTCTTAAGGCTTCAAGCTTGCTGAGAAGTGTGATAATATTGGGCATCTTCCGGGCAAGTCTGAAAAAAGGATGTTCGTTATATGAAAATGATGCAAGCATACAAGCGGCAAACAGGGCATTCAGCTCACCTGAATTTTCGGCATTATTTATACTTCCTTTTTTTACTGCAAAAAATTTCTTATTAATCCCCTCGCTGTTCTCAAAACCATATCTGAGAGATGCCGAACAAAGCTTTTCGGAATTGTCGGAAGGGGAGGCTGTCAGTATGTCTGTATTATACACGCTGTATTTTTTCAGTACCTCCGCAAGAATTGCCGCTGCCAGATTATAGCTGTCCGTAACAAAATCGTTTATATCATTTTGTATGCTGTCCCAGTTAGCGGCTGCATTGTTTTTTATTTTGCCTTGAATTTGATTATACCTGTGTTCATTTTTTTCAACAAATCAAAAACAAAGGGATATCTTGTTATATTTTCGGAAAGCCTTTTTATAATTTTATTTCCGAAAGCGTGATAAGCATTTTTGGTTTGTTCGCTTTGCTTTTCGGTCAAAGCGTAGACCTGTTTATAAAGACCGTTTATGACCTTGCTTAAAGTTTCGTTTTCCGCTTTTTTCGATGCCTTTAAAACATCCTCTGTAATTTGGGGAGAAAGACCTGTTCCAAATGGATAGCAAAGCTGTAAGCGGCTTCTGTTTATTAAATCTTCTGTGGGTAAAAACATATATGCAGCGGTATAAACATATCTTTTTTCACCCAAAATACAAACCTTTTCAATATTCGGCGGTAATGACATACTGTTTTCTCTGTCATCTGTTTCATCGTGAATTAAACGGCGGCTTCTTTTTTTATGTTTTTGACATATTTTTAAAACATCTGTTTCAGTCAGCTTTATATAGTTTTCTTCATTATCCGTATGAACAATAAAACCGGTTTCGACTTGGGGAGAAGCTGTCGATTCATCTGTATAAAACCGAATCCAGCTGCGGTTTCTCCGGTCAGTTGAAACAATATTCAGTTCACTGTCGGCAACAAAGGCATCCGCAAAGCAATTTGAAACATAATTGAAAAAAACCCAGCCTATTTTAATATCATAGTCAGTGCCGTTATATTTTAAGACCTGTTCACCCTCCCTTGTAATTAAACGCCGTTTTGTAATAAGCCCTCTTTCTTCAAGCTCATTTACTATAAATTCTACAAGGCTTAAATTTAACATAAGCATATCCGCCAGCTGTTCGTCCGATTTAGCCCCGCCTGCAAGAAGCTTAAGTACGGCTTCACGGAATATATTAAGCTCACTGTCCTTTGGATATGGCACTGACACCTTATATGCACACATAGGTAAAAGCAGCCATCTTTTCTCATATTTGCCCTGTATGTATGTTTTGGGATGAGACGGATTTTGATAAATAACTTCGGTTCTTTCATTAAAAAAGTATTTTCCCATAGTCACTCTCCTTACACAGCTTATAATATTCAGTCAAGGCAGGTATTGCTCTTTCTGCAAGGTTTCCCTTAAGCATGCCGCTGTCGCCTACACAGATCAAAGCTTTTTTCTGTCGGCTCATAGCAACGCAAAGTCTGTTTTCATACATTAAAAATCCGTATTTTCTCTGCATCAGTTTATTGATGTCGGTTTTTCCGCCTTCTGCTGAAGAATTTGCGTCTTTGGGAAGAACATAATTATTTGAGCGAACCATTGAAAGATATACAATGTCAAACTCCATACCCTGAAATGCATCAACCGTACCTATTTTAATAAAATCTCGGCTTTTGTTTTCTTCGGACAGATAATTTCTGCTTAAAACATAGTTTCCGCTTTCATCTTTTGTAAATATTCCGACTTTCGCCAATGCTTTATATATTTCATTTACCTGCTCTCTGTAAAAGGTTATTATTCCGTAGTTATAAGTTCTGCCGATACTGCTGTCAAGCATTTTTTTAATATGGGCTGCAATTCTTTCGGCTTCTGCCGGGCGGCTTTTACTTTTTGAACTTATCTCTTTTCCTGCCTCAGGAGGAACATCATACCATATGCAGGCCTTATTTTCTATTCCCGGGAGAGACTGAGAAAAACTTCCGGATTTTCGATTCCGTTTTCAACCTTTTCGCTTTGACTGTATTTTTCATAGAAATTGTCATTTACAAATTTTCCCAAAACAGGATGCATTCTGAACTGTTTATTCAGAGTAATGGTTCTTTTTATGTTGTCGGTCTTTTCCAAAAGCTTAAGTTTGTTGAAAAGGTGTTCGAACATACTTTCCTTTATTTTCTGTTCAACAACAGTTTTCATATCTCCGGCATTTTCTTTTTCAAGCTCATTTAAAATTTCATTATCAACCATATGGGGCAGCTGTCTGTGGTCGCCTACCAATATAATTCTGTCTCTTGCCACAGAAAGGGGGATAAACAAATCAAGGGGGTTGCTTCTGGCAGCTTCATCTATCAAAACATTGTCATAAACAATATTTCCGCCCTTTGCAGTACTTAATTCATGGCCCATAACCTGTTGGTTTGTAGCCCCGTTTACCGTAGTGTAATCAAGTATAGCTTTTTTTACACCGATCGGGTTTTCTCTGAGATTTTGCATATACTGTAAAATTGCCAGATCTTCGCCGTCTTTGCTTGCTGCAAGCTGTGACATTAAGTGTTCCGAAATATCGGTTAAAAGCTTTATAATTTCATCTGTCTGTGCATTTTTTGTGAATAGGCTGCTTCTGGGCATTATTTTAACCAAAAGCTCCCTTCTTATTTTTTTCAAAAGGTCAAAATCATATTTTCGTGTTTTGTCCATTTCTTCAAGACTTTTGACAGCATTATCAAATTTATGGTTGTTTTGATATTTAAGGATAAAAATCGCCGATTTTACAGTCCCGATACCGTTATCCGAAAAAGCAGCTTCATTTGTCGGTATTCTTCTTACGGCATGGTTTATTAGGGAGGAAACCGGAGAAGGCGTACCGCTTAAAAGCTGAAGCTTATATATGCAGCTGTAAAGCCTTTCGCTTAACTCTGTTGAAAGCTTATCGTCAAGCATATCTTCTACGGATTTCAAGATATTCAGAGAGTTGCGGACGGTTTTTGACGAACAAAGAAAATCGATATAAAGCTTATTATAGTCTTCAAGATATTTCATTCCCGATATATAGGCATATTTTTCATTTAAGTTTGCCAGTTTATCGTTAATCCAATTTTGAACTGTATTGTCAATATCTATATTATCATCCTCTTTATCCGTATGCCTTTTGCCGAATTTTATTGCGGGCAGACCTAATATTTCAATCCTATCCAAAACATTTTGAAGAGCATCATGCTGAAAAGCCGAAACCAGATTTCTGCCGAACATTCCATCGTTATAGTCGGCTTCTTCGTTCAGTCTTTTTAAAATGGCAGTAATAACAGTTGTTTTGCCTGTTCCCGGAGGGCCTTGAATTAAAGCTATATCCGGGGTGTTAAGAGCCATTTCTATAGCGTCTGTCTGGTTTCCCGTAGGAGGGCGGAAATTACCGTTTTTATCAGTGAAAATTTCTTTTTCCACAGTTTCACTTAAGGCGGGAATTCGAGTTTTTCTAGGTGTTGATACACTTTTGCCCTCAAGAATAGCCGCAAGATTGGGCATTGGGCAATTGAGGGTTTCTATATTGCTGCGGGCGGTGTTTCTTCGCTTAAAACGCTTTTCATCACCATGAACCGACATAAAAATATAACCGGAACTAATGCCGTCTTTATTCAGGTTTTGTGCTTTTTCCGTATTGTAGTTCAAATTAAGCGAAACACTGCGCCTGTTTAGGTTTATTTCCACCAATTCTGCATTTAATATGAATTTTTTGTTTTTCTCCAAAAAATTATTAAAGACCTCGGAGTCAACATGCTGTTCAAAAGGGTTTATAGTTGTTAAAGATAAAATGTCTCCTCTTTTAAACTCTCTTTCAAAAAGTTCAAGCCTTTTTTGATTTCCGTCTGTAATATCAAATCTGCAGGATGTACCTTCTACTTCAAAGGAACTATACCGCAGAGCCCCTAAATCTATAGCCTTATCTGTTATAAATTTATGCTCCAGTTCATCATACCTCTTCCATATATTAATGTATGAATCCGATGTATTTTCTTCTCCCAAAATAAGTTTGACTTCTTCCCGAGCAGCCTCTTTTTCGTCAGTAAAATTCAGTCCTTTTACAAGTATGAATTTGTAATCCTCTTTTTTTATTGATTTTGTGATTTTTTCGGCTGAATAATATTCCTTGTCAAACTCATTTGTTTTTTACATATGTGTATATAACAGTTACTTCCGGCTATGACAAAGCTGTCAAATTCTTTTTTCCTGTCAGATCTCATATGAAGCCCCACAACGGCGAAGCTGACGTCTCCTGATTTATAAAGACCGATTTCTCTCAAATCTTCAATAGGATTTCCGAAATTTTTTATTTGAACCTGAGCCTTAAAGCTTTTGGTTAAAAAATCATCTGTTATATTTACGGAATAATTCAAAATTTTTCTTTCCGGAAACGTCTTTATTAAAACCTGTATTGTTTTGTCCTTATGGATGATAACCTCCGTCAGCTTCGGCAAGCCGCTGTTTATAATATTATTTATAACTCTGCCGTTTATTTTGTCTGCCGGTTCTGTCAAAATAAACTGTTCTTCATCAAGCTCAGAGGCTACAATAAAAGAGTTTTTTATTTCGGCAATTCTTACAGCGGTATTTGCCGGAAAATGAATTTTTTTATTGTCCTTTTTATGCTGATAGGTTTCAATTTCTTTAAGTTCTGCTATATTTTCCGAACAACAGTGTCTGACCTCGTGTAAATTCATCTGTTCACCTCCCCTGTTTATATAATATTAAATCTAATGTGACGGGTCGTAAAACTTTTATATATATCCTCTTCATCCTCCTCGTCAGGCTTAAACAAAGGCATGGAAAGAGTAAGATTATTTATATTATTATCAAACTTTTTAATATCCTCCGGGCCTAATTCACCGTAGGAGGTTTTGAGACCCGTCAGTGTTATAACTTTATCGGAAAGGTTTCTTATGGAAAATGTACCCTTCTCAATTTTTATTTCTATTGTCTTTTCGGTTTTTTCTGAAGGAAGAATTTCAGAGGTGTCGTAATTATAAAGATAATATACTCCGTCTGCCGTATCAAAAAACTTTCGGCAAACATTAACCTCACCGAGGTTTTTAAAACTTTCTGCCGAAATCTTTTCAACAGAGTAATTTCCGCTGTTATTAAATTCTTCAGTAAGCTTGTTCTCGGCTTCTATTATTTCTTCAATAGGATATACATCTTTTATGCGGACAAGCAAAAGTTTTTCTCTTTTTAGACCGTGATTGCAGAAAGGACAGTCTGAGTCGACTTTCCTGACAAAAAAAGTATTGCCGCAATAGCTGCATTTTGCCGTAAGCCCGGAGGCCAGTTTTAAAGCCTTATACCATTCATATATTTTGGGTCTGCTTTTTGGGTTGTGCCTGCCCTCATAACTGAATGTTTTTCTAAAAAGCTCATATAAGTCTTTAGTAAAAACCATCTCATGCGGAAAACCCGTATAACACCTGTTTGAATCGTCCTCCGGGTCAAATATCCAGGGAAGCTCGCCTTTTTCCGCAAGATCGGCATTGTCAGTTTCATCATCGTCCCAGCCGGCTTCGCAGTCTGTTATCATTTCTCCGCAAAAAGGTGAATTAAGGGTTAAAATTTCATGGGCTAAAACTGCAAAGGAATAAACATCACTTTCAAGTGTGTTTATTTCTCCCTTAACAACTTCAGGAGCGCCATAACCGGGAGTAAATATTATTTTATTTACGTCATATCTGTATCTCATATTGTCTGCGTCAATAAGCCACACTTCGGCAAAGTTTAAATCCTTAGAGACGAAAATATTTTCCGGAGACAAATCGGCATATACGGCTGAACGATAATACAGCTTTGTATAAATTTCCGCTAAATTTGTCAGCAGTTCAAGTCTGTGACGCAAACCTCCTGTTTCGCAGTAAAATTTTGCGGGGTTTTCATGGGGGTTTTTAAAATCTTTTATATATTGTTTTATGGGAATCATTTCAGTCAAAAATCTCATTACATAGCCGCAGAACGGCTTTTCAAGCATATATTCCGGCTTGGCAATATGTATATGATCGGGGATGCCGAGTATTCTGACTTCGTCGATAATTTCATTTTTATATTTTTCGTACGCTTTTTCGTTTACAATAGGTTCTCCCGTAACAGGATTGACTCTCATTTTTACAATTATATTTGGGTCTTTGGTTTTCCAAACAGCCCCCTGACCGCCGCTGCCGATTTCCGCTTCAAGATAATGTTTATTTCCGATTTCATCAACCACAAAATTTAAAATCTTATTTTCTTCCATATTTCACCTATATCCTTTCATAGCTGGCCAGAGTCCTGTCATCACCTGCGTTAACGGTGTTCCAGCTGCTTAAAATATTACGAAGAAACCGTTTTGTTTCCGATAAATCCGCTTTGCTGCGAAGCTCTTCCCATATATATTTTACAAAGTCTTCTTTGGTTTCATCTATAAGGGTTTCCGAAACCCCGTCAGTCATTAAGCAGACGGCAACGCTTTTTTCTCCTGTTATATATTCTTTGAGCTTCCAGTCTGAAAAGCTTGAAACAGAACTCATTCCGACTGTGATATTTGAAAACTCTTCTTCTTTGCCGGCAATAAGCTCTGTTTTATCGTCTATGCGTATAAATATATTTCCGTCACCGAGTTGACCTGCCCACAGCCTGCCCGTATTGCTGTGAAAAGCAAAAAGGCAGGTTGTTCCGCATTCATTTCTGCGGAAAGGGTAGATTTCGATATTCCATATAGAATGAATTAAGGGGATTAAAAGGCGAAAATCCTTTTCTTTATAAGAGTTCCAAAGTTTTACGGCTTTAATGACAGCCCGACAAGCGGCTCTCGAACCTATATGGGCATTTTTGTGAGAGCCGTGACCGTCAGCTACTGCTAAGACTGTACCGAATTTGAATTCTTTAACGATACAATAGTCTTGGTTTTTGATGCCTTTTTGCTTATGGCTGCTTCCCCTGACAGAACCGTATCCTAAAATTGCGTTTTTCATAAGATTATCCAAAGTCTTCAAAGTTCATATTCAATATATCCTCATTAAACAAATCTTCAGGCACAACGTTAGGGTTTCGGCTTTGACTTCGCTGAATTGTGCATGAAGATATAAATCTGAAAAATTTATGTATATCACCGGTATCATCTACATAACAGACGCTTTTTTCGGGGTTATCCAAAAATCTTTTCATCATATCTGCGTCGGCATCTTCGCCTATAGCCAGACTCCAACGGTCACATTTTGAACTTCTGCCCTCCTTTGTAAATCTTTCAAGCTGTTTTTCAAATTCACGGTTATTAGGATCTTCCGGATCATAGGGTTCTCCGTCTGAAACAAGAACAACTACAGGGCGATAAGCATTTTTGGGAACTTTAGTCTTGTCTTCTATCATACTGCCGGCCAAATCAAAGGCTTTGCCCATACAAGTTGCACCGTAAGCAGTTAAATCAGCAAAGCTTATATTTCTTGCCGGCATTAAATCCGTGTGGAGTTTTACGTCAGAGCCGAAAGTAATAATTGAAACACAAATTTCCGCTTGTAAAATCTGTTCATCAGTAAAGCTTTGAATCATTTCCTTTACAGAGGTATTTAATTCGTCAATTTTATTGTCATACGACATGGAACCGCTTACGTCAAGCAGCAGTATAACCGGCAGCATTCTTGCTTTCGCTGCTACAAAGTTTTTAAATTCATTGTTTTCTTTCATTTGTTGACCTCCTTAATTAATCTGTTTGTACAATTGTAATAATATTTACCTTATTATAACTCATATAATTGACAATTTCAATATAATATCACAAAATATAAGTTTATGTATAGTGAACTTTTGTTATCTCCTCCTTTCAAAAACCATTATAAAACTTTTTTTGCAGGAGTTTTTTGAAAAAACCTGCAAATTTTTAAAATATAATAATCGGGTCGAACTAAGGCAAAGAAAAATATAAAAACCGTTCCATAACTATTTATGTCATCATGAAAAATCAGAAGCGTATTAAGACATATATTTACATACGGAAATTATTCCGCTGAAGATTTTACAAAAAAGGTTTGGCAAAAGCGTGCCGTTCTGTTTACGGCTTAATAAACAGAATTGCCAATCTCATAAATTAATAGTTTTTTGCTTTTTTATTAATATTTTATTTATTATAATCATATAATTAACAATTTCAATATAATATCATAAAATATAAGTTAATGGATGATGAACTTTTGTTATCTCCTCCTTTCAATAATTATTATAAACTTTTTTTGCAGGAGTTTTTTGAAAAAACCTGCGAATTTTTGAATACAGCAAAAGTTCTGCCGGCTAATTTTCAAAATGTCTGCAGCACAGCCGACGCCGTTCCGCAGCCGAACTATTGCAAAATATAAAAAGGGGACCAAGTTATGGCAAAGAAAAATACAAAACCATTTCAGAACTATGTGCGCCATTATGAAAAAATCAGAAACATATTAAGGCATATGTTTATGTATGGGGATTATTCCAATAAAGACTTTACAAAAAACGGTTTGGCAAAAAGCAACCGTTCAGTTTACTATTCAATAAACAGAATTCAAAATTATTTGGGAAACGAATATTTTAAAACTCATGAGCTGCCAAACAGAAAAAAGGACAAAAAGGGTTACAGACTTATGTATGATCCCTTTATTTGTCCTATAAACTATCTTGCCGATACATATGTAAACTGCTCCTATGTAATTGAAGATTTTATATTTTATTTTACATTAATGCAGGCTTTTATATATGAAGAAGAATATTATGAAAGTGAAATATATGAATATGATGATTTTAAAAATTATACAGATGACATATGTGAATTGATTATTTCGCCTGAAGGAGAAGATAAAGGTTTTGAGTTTGGCAGCATTTGCGACTGTTTTTGCAATATTTACACATTAAACAAAAAATTTTTGTATGAACAGGGGCAAGCCAAATTTTCCGATTATAAAACCGAAAGTGAATTAACCGAAAATTCCTTTAAAAGCAGTAAAATAAAAGATAGACTGGACGAACTGTCAGGTCTCGGAATTTTAACACATAGAAGGAGAAAAACAAAATATTCGGTAAATATGAAAGATGTATATTCTCTTGCGCCGGATATATTTAAATGTTTGGAATTTAAAGAACTTGAAGATTTGCAGCGAATGGTCCTGTTTTTCTATAATTTTTCATTTCTTTCCGCTGCAGGCTATCATCTTTCACAAACATTAAATTTATATGTAAAGAGTGAATTTCCGGCTTATTGCAAAGAAACCGGTTCATTCTTTGCAATAAACGAAAACCCTGTTTTTTTCTACAAGAATAATAGGCTTCAGACTGTAATAGACAATAATGTTTTCTGGCAAATTTTATATGCAATTCATAAAATGAAACCCATATCCTTTATATATAACAGAAAACACACAGAAGGCGGAGAGGAAAAAAAGGTTTATCCCGTAAAGATTATAACAGATTTACAGTATGACAGACAATACCTCTATGCTTATGATTATCAGGCGGAAAAATTCAACCCTTACAGAATAGACTCTGTCAGCAATGTGGATATTTTAGAAATAAATGAACCATTTGTTTTTATAAACAATACAACTGAAGAAGCGGATATTCGGAAAGAAATTGAAGAAATATACAAGAAGAACTCTGCAAATACATGGAATGTTTCATTTGCGGGTGAGCCTCATCGGGTTTTACTTCACTTTACTTTTCCTCAAAAAGAATGTGACAAGCTTTACAATAGGCTTATTTCCACAGGCAGATTCGGAAATATTAAAAAAACTTCCGATTGTACTTTTGACTATGATATAGAAGTTAAAGATGAAAATGCTATGGTTCCGTGGATAAGAAGCTGGGGCAGTATGGTTATGGTTGATAAAGCAACTAACTCAAATCTGTTTGACAGAATATACAATGACAGTATGGAGGCATTAAAACAATATGAATAAAATTGAAAAAACAATATTTGAAGATGCTCTGTTTAATCAGTATAAAAATAGAGATTTTACATATATGACAAATTATATAAACAACTGTATTGAAAACAATGGATTTGCTCTTACACCCGATGATATTAAAACGCAGCTTTTGGGAAAAAGCAGAAAGAATACCTTCGAAGAATTTATAGATGCGGTTTTAAACAACAGCAGTGACATAAAAGACCAAGCCCATAATAATGCAAATTTGCTGTATAATAAAGAAGGCAGGCTGCTTCCTTTAAGAAGGGTTCCCATAAAAATAAGAGCCACCGTTGCTGAAAAAGCATGGCTTTACTTTGTTTTAGCCGATCCGAAAACGGATTTATTTTTAGAGCAAACTACTAAAGATAAGCTTAAGGAGGCATTGTCTGACAACATTGATTTTCCGCTTAAAAATGAATATATAGATATTAAAACCCTGTCAAAAAACGATAATTCGGATTTTAAAGGAGATTTTGCCGCAAATTTCAAAATAATTGCAGAGGCCATTTCCCAAAAAAGTTATTTAACAGCAACGAATACAAGCTTTTCAGGTAAAGTCTATGCCGATCAAAAGATTGTTCCGTATAAGATTGAATATTCTCCGTTATTTAATTCATTTTCATTATCCTGTTATCCTGTGGAAAGCGGAAGACCTGTTAAAATGAATCTGAAAAATCTTTCGCATGTAAAAATGGGCGAAAAAATAAAGAATTATGACGAGGTAATAGCTGAATTTCAAAAAAACTGTTTAACCTGAGAGAGAAAAAACCTATTGTGTTAGAGGTAAAATGCAAAGATATGGCGGACGACAGGAGCATACATATTTTTTCTTCATATGAGAGAGTGTGCTATAGAAAGGATGACGGAAATCTTATAATGCAGATTTATTATTACCGCTTTAATACAGATGATATTGTAAGAAATATATTGTTTTTAGGTCATTATGTAAAAGTTATTTCTCCTGCCTGTATTGCAGAAAAAGTTAAAGAACAGCTTAAGCAGGTTTGCGAGAATTATAAAAGCTGCTGAAATAAAAAGTAATTGTATTATAATGTGTGAAATTTTTCGGAGGAGGAGGCAATGGTTAAAGGAATAATTTTTGATATGGACGGGGTCGTTTTTGATAGTGAACGGCTTTCCGCTGTGGGCCGGCTTAAGCATGGAAGAGTGCATAGTAATCAAGAACAGCCCGGCGGGAACAACGGCAGGACAAAACGCCTGTATTAGGGCCGGGACAATTTCCGATATGATTCCATTTGACAGAGATACTATGGCGAACTCCGGTAAGTGTATGAAGAAATATGAATGACAAAACACAGGCAATTATGACAAGGGATACGTCAAAGGTCACTTTCATTGTACCGAATTTAACGGGAACAACCTGACATATGGCGAGAACAAGCCCCTCCCCTGCAAGGGTAACAACATTAGCCACAACCTCAAAGCTTACGCCTATGGCTACGAGAACTATGTCTATAATGCAGAAAACCCATTTCATTACATAGCCGCTGCACACCAGCGGACTGAGAACCCAAACTGCAAAATCGGTCATATATCCGAATACAACAGCTGCCGCAAGCTGTAAAAGCTGTATGGGCTTATATTTTCTTCTCAGTATAATTATCTGCAAAAGTATAAAAAAGCAGTGCATTAATATTGTTATATTGCCCACTGTTAGAGGCGTTGCTTCGCTTAAAACATAGGGAACGCTGGATATAGGCGATGTTCCCAAGCCTGCTTTAATGGAAAATGCCACTCCGAAAGCCATTATGAAAAGCCCGACAATCAAAAATAAGTAGCGTTTTACCTGTTTGATCTCCGATTTCTCTGTTTTTGTTTTTATATTTTTCTTATTCAAAAGCTTTATCCTCCTATCTCACTAAGGTTGATTTTATTTATTGTCCGCCAAATCAAAAGAACGGTTAAGCTTATCCAAAAGTGTTTTCAGCTGCTCCGCTTCTTCAAGCGATAAACCCCGTTCCGCCTGCCGATCCTCTTCGGCAAATATTTCGTTGACTTCAGCGGCAGCCTGCCTCCCCTTTTCTGTTAAATATACAAATAAAGAGCGGCGGTTATCCTTTTTTTGCCTTCGTTCAATCAGACCGGCTTCTTCCATTCTCAGTAAAATTTTTCCTACAGTGACCTGTTCAATCTCGCAAAATTTGGCTATGGTTTTCTGGTCAATGCCTTCCTGATGAGTAAGACATTCGAGCACCTTTGGCTGACCGGGTGAAAAACCCTTCGGCATCACCCTCGATAATATTTTGCGGTTAAGCTTCATATGTGATTTCATTAACAGATAATGCAAAGGCTCCATTTCAATCCTCCATTCTATTATAATAAGCAAGCTTATTATACGCTTGCTTATTAATTGAGTCAATACTCTTTTAAGAAAAACTTTAATAAAAAAATAAATTTGTTTTTGCGTCAGAAAAAATGTGCATAGTCTTTGACTATTTCAGGTTATTAGGTTATTCTGTTGAAATAGATGAAGAAGCAACCATAGAATGGTATAAAAACTACGAAGGCCGGGGCAGCGACTGCGAACAGGAAACATATCCGTTTGCAGCTCTCGGCTTTCCCGAGCCGCATTTTGACTTGATGTTTTATATGGAGATACCTTGGGTATCGGAAGAACCCAAAGATAAATAATTTATATTTTATAATTTGATGAATTATATTCGTCTGCTTACCTTTATTCCCGTTGAGGAAATCAAAGAAACAGACAAATGGGACAGCAGCCGCAAGGTTTTCCGAAATTCAAAAATCCCCCGAATTATTAACGAGGGATTTTCGATTAAACGGGGGTGGGATTTTTAGTAAGCGGTAAACCTGTTCCTGTTGGTTTATGCTTCTGTATATATTTATGCAAAGAAGGAAATTACAAGAGCAACTATGAAGCCTGTACAGCCTACGATTGTTTCCATAATTGTCCAGGTTTTGAGAGTTGTTTTTTCGTCCATGCCTACCAATGATTTAACAAGCCAGAAGCCGGAGTCGTTAAAGTGTGAGCAGACTGTTGCGCCGCCGGCTACGGCTGCTGTTATGCAGGCAAGATGGAGAGGTGAAAGCCCTGCTACTTCAGGCATAGCGGAAACGATACCGGCTGCCATTGTCATAGCTACCGTTGATGAGCCTACTGAAATTCTTACCAAAACGGCTACTATGAAAGCTACAACTACAATGGGAAGAGCTGCGGAAGCTACGGCTGATCCTATTACATCGCCTAAGCCTGAGTTTTGAAGAATGTATCTTAAAACGCCGCCGCAGGCAGTTACAAGAAGAATCATTCCCGTAGGTTCAAGAGATTTTGTCATTACCTTTTCAAGCTCTTCCTTGGAGTAGCCTCTCTTAATTCCCAAAAGAAGCATAGCGGCTATAGTTGCTATAAGAAGGGCTACAAAGGGCTCGCCTACGAAAGCCAAAACAGGTCTTATAGGATCTAAAGCGGGGATAACGCTTGAAACTGAGTTTAAAATAATAAGTACAAGGGGTATAAGTATAATTCCAACAACATAAGCAAAGCTGGGAAGCTTTGATTCGTCTATGTCTTCCTGTTCTGCAATGTGCTTGGGAACGGGAATGTTATATTTGTTTCCGCAGATTGAACCCCAAATAGGGCCTGCTGCTATCATTGCGAATATACCGCAGACAATACCTACCATTATAACCCAGCCTAAGTCAACGCCTAACATAGTTGCTACCAAAACGGGGCCCGGTGTGGGAGGAATGAAAGCGTGACCTACTGCAAGACCTGCAAGCAGAGGGATTACATAAAACAGTGACGAACGCTTTGTTCTCTTAGCAAGAGCAAAAGCAAGGGGTATAAGAATTATAAGACCTGAGTCGAAAAATACGGGCATAGCTATTACAAGACCGGTTATACCCAAAGCCCATGCGGCTTTTTTGTCGCCGAAGCGTTTAACAAGGGTAACGGCTATGGTTTGAGCACCGCCCGAAATTTCAAGAATAGCGCCGAACATAGAGCCTAAGCCTACCAAAAGAGCTATTCCTTTAAGGGTTGAGCCTATACCTTCGTTTACGGTGGTTACAATATCCGCAAGGGGCATTCCTGCGGCAATTCCTATAACGATTGCGCCTACAAGAATGGCTATCATTGCCTGAACCTTAAAGGCTATAATGAGTACCAGTAAAACCAAAAATCCTATGAGAGCGGCTGCCACAAGTCTTGTGGGATTGGCGGCGAGTGTTTCTGTCATAAAAATTCCTCCTTAAATTAATTTTGTGTAAATCTGTGCTTGAGTTAATGTTAATTATTCCATATATCCGCCCTTCATAGGGGAAACAGCGTGTTCGGAATATATTTTCAGAACGCCTTTTTTATATTTGGGTTCTTTGGGCGTCCATGCTGCCTTTCTCTCTTTGAGAACCTCGGCAACCTCTTCTTCCGAAAGTCTTTCGCCTTTAATGCCTACGATAGCTAAAATTCTGTTTGGAATATCGATTTCTATTAAGTCGCCTTCTTCAACCAGTGCTATAGGGCCGCCGTCTGCGGCTTCGGGAGAAACGTGACCTATTGCCGGGCCTTTTGATGCGCCTGAGAAACGTCCGTCTGTAATGAGAGCAATTGTCTTTCCGAGTTCAGCGTCTGATGAAATAGCTTCTGTTGTGTAGAACATTTCCGGCATTCCCGATCCTTTAGGGCCTTCGTATCTTATAAATACGGCGTCGCCGGGCTTAATTTCGTGTGAAAGAATTGCGGCAATAGCGTCCTCTTCACAGTCGAAGGGTCTTGCCTTTAAAACTGCCTTAAACATTTCTTTGGGAACTGCCGAGTGCTTAACAACAGAGCCTTCTGGAGCTAAGTTGCCCTTTAAAATAGCAACTGTTCCGTCAGAACCTATGGGCTCTTCAAATGTTCTTATAACGTCTGTTCTCTTAAGTCCCCACTTCTGTAAGTATCCTTCGCACTTGTCATAGAAGCCGTTTTTCTTAAGGTCTTCTAAGTTTTCGCCCAAGGTCTTTCCTGTTACCGTCATAACGTCAAGATGAAGCATTGACTTAATTTCTTCCATAACTGCGGGAACTCCGCCGGCATAGTAGAAGAACTGAGCAGGCCATCTTCCGGCAGGACGAATGTTCAAAAGATAGTGTGCGCCTCTGTGCATTCTGTCGAATGTGTCTGAGTCTATTTCAATGCCCAGCTCGTGAGCGATTGCGGGAATGTGAAGAAGTGAATTTGTTGAGCCTGAAATAGCTGCGTGAACCATAATTGCATTTTCAAAGGATTTAACAGTAACGATGTCGCTGACCTTCAAGCCTTGTTCCGCAAGGGCAACAACCTGTTTTCCGGCTTTGTAAGCCACTTCCTTTAAGTCCTGACAGGTGGCAGGCATAAGTGCCGAACCGGGAAGCATAAGCCCTAAGGCTTCAGCCATAATCTGCATTGTGGAGGCTGTTCCCATAAACGAACAAGCTCCGCAGGAGGGGCAGGCATTGTGCTTGTAATAATTCAGCTTTTCCTCTGTAATTTCACCTCTTTGGCACATTGCCGAATATGCGCCTATCTGCTCAAGTGTCAAAAGGTCGGGACCTGCGTCCATAACTCCGCCTGTAATCACGATCGAGGGCATATCAAGTCTTGAAAGCCCCATAAGGCAGGCAGGAACTGATTTGTCGCAGCTTGCTATAAAAACGCCGCCGTCAAAGCCTGTTGAGTTTCCGTGAATTTCAATCATATTTGCGATCATATCACGGTGAACAAGGGAGTAGTTTATGCCGTCGTGACCCTGGGCTATTCCGTCGCAGATGTCCGTTGTGTAATACCTTGCTCCTCTGCCTCCGGCATCCTTGATACCCCTCATAGCCTCTTCAACGAAAATGTTAAGGTGTGCGCTGCCGGGGTGGCTGTCGCCGAAGGTGCTTTCAACCATAATTTGGGGCTTTTCCAGGTCTTCCAAAGTCCAGCCCATTCCGATTTTTAAAGGGTCGTTTTCAGGAGCTAACTTTCTTACTCTCTGACTGTTTCTCTCCATAATCAAAACCTCCTAAACTTAAATTTTATTGGTAAGATGTCTTATGCTTTCATTATATCACTTTAAAAAACCTTTGCAAGACGTAAAGGCAGTTTTCTACTTTTTGCTTTATAAAAACAGTTGATTTGTATAAATTGAACAAAAATATCTTTCGGAAAGCTCTTTATGGCTTTTCAAACAACATCAGATGTCTTTGAAATGGTGAAAATACATCTGATGTCTCGGACGTAAAAAAGAGCCGCTTTTTCCGCGGCTCATAAAATTAACTTATTTATTGTTTTCGGCTTTAATCATATTTAAAATCATTGTTCTGTTATAGGTCATATGCATAGTCATTGCCGACCTTGCCCCTATAACGTCTTTGTCTTTTATGGCGTTTAAAACAGCCCTGTGTGTGAGAATTGTTTCCTCAGTCAGCTTTTTGTGGGTTACGTTTACAAACATCATAACCGTCGTGTCGATTATGGGTGCTAAATGCTCAACGACCTTGTTTTTGGAACACTCTGCAATACAGGTGTGAAAGGCTATGTCATCGCTTACATAATCGTCGCCCCGTCTTATTTTGTTTTCAACAGAGTCGCAGAGCTTTTCAAGCTTTTCAATATCTTCTTCCGTTGCATTTAAAGCAGCCATTTCAGCCATTCCCGGCTCTAACATCATTCTTAAGTTTGCAAGGTCGATTGCAAGAGACATTTTATCACCCAGAGCCAAAAGCCCCAAGGGGTCGCTTTCCGCCGGAGTTCTGCTTATAACATATGTTCCCGAACCCCGTCTTATTTCCAAAATGCCTCTTGAAATAAGCAGCTTAACTGCTTCTCTTACAGTGCTTCTTCCTACGTTAAATTTTTTACCCAGCTCAAACTCATTGGGCAGCTTTTCTCCTACGGTAATATTTTCGTCTATTATGTAATTGTAAATGTTTTCCTGAACCTGTTCCACCAACAGCTTGCTCTTAATCTGAGATATACCGCTCACAATAACACTTCCCTTATTTTCGTTCTTGCGGCAAAACCGCTTGTAAATATATCCGGTCTGTTTATTATACTCCGTTTTTTGTACATAAGTCAATACATAACAAATTTAAAAGCAGGATTTGTTTTTAAACAGTTTCTATGCTGATCTGCCGCAGTGCGCACCTTGTCTAACATAACAAATTTAAGGGAAAACGGTTGATCTGCCAAACAAGGAAAGCTGCCCAAAGAAGCGGCTGAAATTTGCCAATGTTAGGCATTCCTCCCGAAAAGCCCACATATGTTTGTGAATTGTGCTGTGACGGTGAAAAACCACTTTATCAATTCGATTACCGCATTGCGGGAAACATCTTGGCAGGCAAAAGAAAAAAGGTGAATGCACAGACTGCGGACAGGAAAAAATATCCGTTTGCAGCTCCCGGTTTTCCCGAGCCGCATTTTGACTTGATGTTTTATATGGAGATACCTTGGGTATCGGAAGAACCCAACGGCAAATAATTTCTATTAGAAAAAAACAAAGGGCAGAAATTCCTTTTTTTCGCCCTTTTTGTATTAATACCAGTCATGTTTTTCGTTTCTGTCAAGTGAGTTAATCTGTTCCATTTCCTCATCTGTAAGCTCAAAGCCAAACAGATCGAGATTTTCTCTTATATGGTCGGGGTTTGATGAACCGGGAATTACCGCAACCCCTTTTTGTAAGTTCCAACGAAGAATAACCTGTGCGGAGGTGACATCGTGAGCTGCCGCAATTTTAGAAATTGTTTCGTCGGACAAAAGCTCCGCTGTGTAGCCTCTGCCGCCGAATGGATACCACCCCTGAACAACTATGCCCAAGCTTTGAATATAGGGTATAACGTCATTTTCCTGATAATATGGGTGAATTTCGTTTTGAACAAGTGCAGGAGTAATTGTTATTTGGGGGAGAAAATCCTCCAGTTCTTCAACGTACCAGTTTGACAAGCCTATGGAGCGGATTTTTCCCTCGGCAACAGCCTGTTCCATAGCCTTATAGGCTTCAACGTCATTGTCGCCGGGGTGGTGAAGAAGCATCATATCAATATAGTCAAGCCCCGTTCTTTCAAGGGCTTCGTCAATGGCTTCTGCAGCATTGTCATATTGATTGGGGTAAAGCTTTGTTGTTACGAAAATTTCTTCTCTGGGTATGCCCGACTCCCTTACTGCCTTTCCGACTGCTGCTTCGTTGTGATACATATAGGCAGTGTCTATAAGCCTTCCTCCGGCTTCAAGAAGAGCTTCTATAGAAACAGCACATTCCTCGTCTGAAAGGCTGTATGTTCCCAAGCCCATTATAGGCATTTCATAGCCGCTGTTAAGGAGTACCGTTTTATTTTCAAAGTCAAACTCGCCCGTTGTTTTTAACTCGTTTATATTGAGATTTAGGCTGTTTACCCATTCCATAACTTCAGCCCTTGAAGTGTCAGCCGAAAATCTTCTTCCTTCTGCCCAGGCTGTGCTGTCGGGGCAAAGGCTGTGTAAGTTTGTGCCGCTGCTGCCTATGCCGCTTGAATGTGAAGTGCAGAAAGGAACGATTGTTTTTCCGCTGAAATCATAGCTTTCCAAGAATGTACTTATAATTCTCGGTGCCTGCCCGTGCCATATGGGGTAGCCTATAAAAACAATATCATACTGATCTATATTTTCTATTGTGCCGTAGATTTCAGGACGGGCTGAGCTGTCGTTTTGCTCCTTTGTGGTTCTGGAGCTTGAATTGTTATAATTTAAGTCAGCTTCGGTATAAGGGTCTGCGGCAATTATTTCATACAAGTCTGCGGAAGTGCCGTCACTTATATATTCCGCAATCTGCTCTGTTGTTCCCGTACATGAGAAGAAAGCCACCAAAGCATTTGTTTTTGCGGAAACGTCCGTTTTTGTTTCGGTGCTGCTTTCGGCTGTTTTAGAATTGTTCAGCGAAACCGACGAGGCTTTTGCCGCACAGCCTGTTGTGTTTGCCGCCGCAATAAACAGCGATAATAAGCTTATTAAAATTTTCTTCATATGCTTTTCCTCCTCGTTTATCTACATTCTAACAGTAATAAGCTCAAATAGCAAATACTTGTATTGAATAGTTGAATATGCTTTACAGGCATATAAAAATGTGCTAAAATATAATCAATAAAAACCAAAAAAGGAGGACGCATATGGAGCTTAGAGTTTTGGAATATTTTATGGCGGTAACAAGAGAACAGAGTATTTTAGGTGCGGCGGAATCTCTCCACTTGACACAGCCCACACTTTCAAGGCAGTTAAAGGATATGGAAGATGAGCCGGGAAAGCAGCTTTTTATAAGGAGCAACAGAAAAATAACCCTAACCGACGAGGGTATGATTTTAAGAAAAAGGGCTCAGGAGATTTTGGAGCTTGTGAGAATGACAAAGGACGAAATCTCTCTTTCCGAAGAAGCGGTCGCCGGAGATATTCATATAGGAGCCGGCGAAACAGAGGGAATCCGCTTTTTGGCAAAGGCGGCGAAAGCCCTTCAAACAGATTACCCGAAAGTTCATTTTCATATTATGAGCGGCGACAAAGTGACGGTAACAGAACAGCTTGACAGAGGTCTTTTGGATTTCGGCTTGCTTTTCGGAGATATAGACAAATCAAAATATAACAGTATGAAAATACCGAGCAGGGATAAGTTCGGTGTTTTAATGCGTTATGACGACCCTCTTGCGGAAAAGGATATTTTAACCCTTGATGACATAATCGACAAGCCCCTTATTGTTTCAAGGCAGTCTGCCCACGATAACGAGCTGGCAAATATTTTCAAATGCGAGCCGGAAAGACTGAACATCGCCGCCACCTACAGCCTTATTTTCAACGGCTCAATTATGGCGGAAGAGGGCATCGGCTACGTCATAGGCTTCGACGGAATAATCAACACAACAGGAAACAGCCTTCTCCGCTTTATACCCCTTAAAGACCAGTCTGAAGTCAAGCTTCAAATAGTTTGGAAAAAATATCAGATATTCACAAAAGCAGCCGAAAAATTCCCGGAATACCTGAGAAAAGTCTGCCAAAGCGAGGTCTGACAAAGACCAAACAACAGTGAAGTCTGCTGTTGTAAAGAAAACAAAAATGACAGCTTACATCAGAAAAGACTATATGATATAATTCCCCTTAGCGTAGTTTTGAAATATTTTTGTTATTTCAAGTGTCTGCACTAAGGGGATTATATCAGTTTTGGATTATGTTGTTAATTTGATCTAATTCAGTTTTTTCGGCTTCACGGTTTTCATCTGAGACTAAGATTTTGAAGCCCTCGCCCTCAAGCTTCCGAGGTTTATCCGTTTGGAATTATTAGGTAATGAAAAAAACAGCGGCTTTTGAACCGCTGTTTTCTGCTGTTTTATTCCACAGTCTGTATGGAACCTCTCTTTAATGCTGCCCTGTTTAGCTATAATATTATAGCATTTATCAAAAAAATGGTTGTTAAAACCTTTTAAACAATAATTTTCATAATTAAGTCATCTGTCTTTGCATTGAAGGCGTCTTTTTTTGATTATAAGCCGAAGTCTTGTTTTGGTTTTGCAATGAAAATCCTCTTTGCTCCATTATTTCATCAAGAGACTTTTCCACAGAATTTTCATTGGCTTCCGCCTGTTTGTCTTTCTTCTGATTTAGCTTTTCGCTTATTGCCATGTTAATTGCATTGATTTTATCCTTCACAGGGTTAAGTACGGAATTTATTATACGTTCCTTTTCCTGATTTTTTACAGACTGATTTGCTGCGTCTACGGCAGTTTCTCTCATTTCCTGTTTCATTTGGGAAACCTGATCGTTAATTTTTTCCAGCTTTGTGTTTATTTCCTTATACTCCTTGTCTAGCTTTGCCTCTTTATTCTGCGCCCTGTTCAAGGCAAAAGTAAATCTGCTGCTTTTGCTGTTAACCTTATTCTGCTCTTCCACAGTGTTTTTGTGAGCGTTTAATAAGCCGATTCCCGTTTTTCCCTTTTCCTCTATTAGAACGTCACGCATCTTTTCAAGCTTCTCTATTTCTCTTCTGTTTCTTTCTCTGGTTTCTTTGGCTAATCTTTGTTTATCCCTGAGTATCTTTTTATCCTTATCCAGTTCTCCCCTAAAGTTCTGTTCCATATCCTCAACCACCGAGATAACAGAGTTCACAGTGCTTTTTACTTTAGTCATATCTCTTTGAACCGAACTTTTAGCAGCCGCAAGGCTTCTGTCTAAATCCTTTTGAAATCCGGCAAGGCTGTTTTCAAGACCGTTCTTAAAAGCGACTATCCCGCTTATTTCTTTGTCTGAGAGATTTACACGTGCACTGCTGCTGTTGAGCCTTTCCTTGTACTCTTTAAACTGAGCCTTCTCTGCCGCAGCCGCCTTAGCCTCCGCCTTCGCCTGAGCTTTTTCCTGAGCCTTCGCCTTAGCCGCTTCAGCCACAGCCTTTGCCTGTGCCTTAACCTCTGCTTCAGCCGCCCTTCTCTGCATCCTTTCCTCAGCCTTTACCTTTACCGCTTCGGCTACCTCCTTAGCCTCCGCCTTAAGCTCCGGTTCGACTGCGGCTATATACTCTGCGGCATACTTGTTCTTCCGTGTATTTCTTAACTCTTCGTTTGTGCTGTTACTTATATTATCTCTCGTCTCACGCAGATTTTCAATCGCTTTATCCGTCTCAGCTTCATTTTCCCTGATTTTCTGTACTGTGGCTTCATAATTGCTCTGTGCTTCCAGCTGTGCCAGCCGCTTGTCAGCGTTTCCGGCTTGCTCCTTCAGCATATCAAGGTAAGACCCGTACATCTCCACTGCGTTTTGGGGCGATTCCATAAATCTGTTTGCCTGCTCTATACTTCTGTTCCATTTACTGATTTGTTTATCACGCTCATCTATATTTTTATCATAATTTTCTATAACAGAATTATAGTCCTTTACCTTATCCCAATTAAACGTATCTACATCCTCGGGTTCAAACTTGTTTATATACGCGGCTCGCTCTTCCGCAAGCTTTTTTCTTTCCTCCTGAAGATATTTTTTTGCATCATCTTCGTCCTTTATTCTCGCCGTATATTTCGCAATATCTTCCTGATAATCCTGAACCTTTTGGAGATTATTCTCATACATGGTCTCGGTCATTGCTCTGTCGTTTTCAATTCTTTCTTTTTCCTGCAGTATCCGCTGCCTTGCGTTCTCAAAATCTTCTTTTTCATATATCAGATTTTTTCTTTCGTCAACTGTGCTTTGAAGGCTCTGGATTTGGCTCTCCAAATTGGCAATGTCAATTCTGATTTTTTTCTTAAAATCCTCATTATCGATCCGATCGAGTGTCATGATTTCACCCTTCAGCGAATCTTTGAGCTTCTTTAATACATCGGTTTGTTTGTTTACCTTGTCCACAGCAGTACCTCCTTTAAACTGTATTAGTTTTTCTCTTCCGTCTGTTGATATTATATCATCATTATTAGATATAAGTCAATAAAAATCTAAATCTCTTTTCTCTTATTGGCTCGGTCTTCATAAGAGCCGAAATGATTAACATTTAATAATTACACCTGCCGAAATCATATGCGGAGCCCCGTCATAACAAGTCCGTTCCATAGGGTCAGCTGTAAATTTCATAAGCAGTATCGGTCTTATAGTCAAAAATTTCACAGGATTGGCTTGCATCAAATTCAGTATATCCGGATAAAATCACTTTTTTAGTTTTTATAACCTTATTTTCAGCCCTTTTTATCATCCTCGCATAACTTACGAAATTAAAATCGGAAGAAACAGATTTTCGGCAGACGGAAACATTTTTTGTCGGTTTTGCCTTAGTTTAGGGTTGAAAATAAACATTTGTTTTAGTATAATTATATATAATATAACATTGAAAAAATATAATCCGCCGGAAAGGAGCGGCAAAGTTAGAATCTCTCCCCTTTGACAGGTTAGATGAATTTTTTACGGAATATCTTAAGAAATGAGGTGTAATTAATGAGCAAAATTTTAACAGCATATTTTTCGGCAAGCGGAGCAACAAAAAATGTCGCTCTTAAAATCGCAAAGGCAGCGGGCACAGACATTTTTGAAATAGAACCAAAGGAACATTACACGGCTTCGGATTTGGACTGGACAGACAATAATTCACGAAGCACAGTTGAAATGAATGATCCCAATTCACGTCCCGGCATTGAGCAAAAGCTTTCACACCCTGAGGATTATGACACAATTCTTTTGGGCTTCCCCGTATGGTGGTATGCTGCACCAACCATCATAAACACGTTTTTGGAAAGTACAGACCTTACGGGAAAGAAAATCGCTTTGTTCTGCACTTCCGGAGGAACAGGCATTGAAGGCTGCGAAGCAAAGCTTAAAAAGACCTACGGAAACAAATATGAATGGAAAAAGGGGAAACGCTTTACAGGAGGAGAAAGTGCAGCCAAGCTTGAGGAATGAGTAAAGTCATTATAAGAAAGTCAAAAATCGAACAGAAAATAATCCCGAAATGCCGCTGAAATATGCCGTTTCGGGATTTTTGCCGAATTACACATTGTAGGAATTATTTACGCAGAAAAAAGCTTGAAAAAATTAATCGGGTTGATTTAATTAAAAATATATGATACACTTTCTTTATAAACAAAATAACAAATCGGCGGAGAGCTTGTATGTGAATTCGGCGGCGCCCCCGGTGTAGAAACAGCATTGGGAACAATTCAAAATGTATTGAATAAATACGGGTTTGCCTATCAGTCCGCCTTTTACTTTCCCACAATTTCGGAGTATTCGATATTATTGGAGCAAAACGGATTTGCTGTGGATTATGCAGCATTGTTTCTTCGTCTGTCTATTCAGAAAACCGAGCGGGGTTTTGTTGATTGGATAGAAATGTTTATTAAAGAGCCGTTTCAATCAATGGATGCCGAATTGAAACAAAAAATATATAAAGAAATCGAAGATAATGCACGTCCGAAGCTTTATACCAAAGATGGTTGGGTGATTGATTACACAATGCTCAGAGTCAGAGCGAGGGCGGTATAACTTTCGGCTTGCCGAAGTGTTAATACAAATCGAAAAATCGGAATGACCGAGCGGAGCGAGGGATACGAACAAAAAGCGAAGCGTTTGCGAGTTTGGCTGCTGAAAAAACAGATATGAAAGGACTTAATACAGAATTGCTGTCGGCTGTTTTTTTGAAAAAAGACTGATTCCTGTTTGTCGAGCAGCTGTAAAAACCGAAAATCGGAATTTGAAGTGTGTCATAATAAAGGAGAAAAAGTATGATTTACAGATTGGCAGAAGAAAGTGATATAGACGGGATATGCGGCTTAGTGAAGGCAGCTGTTCATAAAATGCAGGAAAACAATAATTTTCAGTGGGATGATTTTTACCCTGCAAGAGAAAATTTTCTTGATGACATAGGAAAAAAGCAGCTATATGTTGGTATGCTTGAAAATCATATTGCAATAGTATATGCCGTAAACAAAGAATCCGAAGATGACTATCAAAACGGAAACTGGGAATATACGGGCGGCAATTTTCGTGTCATTCACAGGTTATGTGTAAATCCGGCTTATCAGCACAGAGGCATAGCCGCCGAAGCTCTTGCCCACATAGAGGAGGAGCTTCGAAAGACAAATGTAAAAGCAGTGCGTCTCGATGTTTACAGCCTTAATTCTGCGGCGCAGTCCTTATATTTCGGCAGAGGTTATAAAAAGGTGGGCTATGTTGAGTGGGAAAAAGGGATATATTACCTTTTGGAAAAATTATTATGATATTTGTTATAGTGGTTTCCGGCTTATCGGAAGAGTAAGGAGAATGATTTTATGGATTTAAGAGAAGATGCCGATATAATTATAAAAAAATCTATTCAAAGCGTTCTGCCTGATGAAGCTGTTGCCCGGGCACTTTCTGACAAAGCCTTCGGAAAGGGCAAAATTGTGACCATAGCTGTGGGAAAAGCCGCATGGCAGATGGCTAAGGCGGCTTCCGACATTTTGAGGCAGTCAATTGACACGGGAATTGTTATTACAAAATACGGTCACGTAAAGGGCGAAATTCCCAATATCAAATGCTTTGAAGCCGGTCACCCCGTTCCCGATGAAAATTCCTTTAAGGGAACACAGGCGGTTTTGAATATGGTTTCCGGCTTAAATAAAGAGGATACGGTTTTGTTTCTTCTTTCCGGCGGCGGAAGCGCCCTTTTTGAAAAGCCCCTTATTTCCGAAGAAGAGCTTTCACGTATAACAAACCAACTTTTGGCATGCGGAGCCGATATTGTGGAGATAAACACAATAAGAAAAAGGCTTTCTGCCGTAAAGGGCGGAAAATTCGCCAAGCTTTGCGAGCCGGCAAAGGTTTTCAGCATAGTTTTAAGCGATATTTTAGGGGATCTACTCGATATGATAGCTTCGGGGCCTGCCTGTGCCGATTCCGCCACAAGTGAAGAAGCCGCTGCTTTGGCTGAAAAATACAGTCTTAAAATGAGTGAAAAAGCAAGGGAGCTTCTCAAAACCGAAACCCCCAAAGAGCTTAACAGTGTTGAAACCGTAATAACAGGCAGTGTCAAAAATCTTTGCAGGGCAGCGGCTGAAGCCTGTTCGGAGCTGGGATATAAGCCCTTTATTCTGACGGATATGCTTTGCTGCGAAGCCAAAGAGGCAGGCTCATTTATGGCATCCATAGCCAAAAGTCATCAAGGCACAAGGGAAAGCCTCGCCTTTATAGCCGGCGGCGAAACCGTGGTTCATTTAACAGGCAAGGGTAAGGGCGGCAGAAATCAGGAAATAGCCCTTTCGGCTGCGGAAGGAATTTCAGGGCTTAAAGATGCCGCGCTGTTCAGCATAGGCAGCGACGGAACAGACGGCCCCACCGATGCGGCAGGCGGTTTCTGCGACAGCAATTCAAAAGGGCTGCTGAAAGCCAAAAACATAAATATATTTGACGTTCTCAAAAGCAACGATTCTTACAATGCCCTGAAGGAAATCGGCGGTTTGATTATCACCGGACCCACAGGCACAAACGTAAACGACGTTTCGGTTTTGCTCATAAAGCGGTAAGCAGTCAATTGGCAGATCCGGAGACAGACTTACAACGAAAACTCATATGGTCACCGTATCTGACAGACCGGTTGTGAAATTTGCCGTATCCGTCAGAGATGCTCACGATTTGCCGGAAGAAATCAAATTAATTGAAAAAGAATGCTCGCCTTAAAGAGCAGAAATATCTCTTGACGGATAAGGATTATGAAAATCTATGCGTTCCGGTGTCATAAAAAAATGAGGCATTATAATTTTCAAATTTTAATCCTTTTTCTCAATATATTTCAACAATTCAGATATATTTAAAGCACTGGAACAATTTGAAAAAATTTGCAGGCGTTTTTTTACGGGAACGCTATAGTTTTTAACTATATCAAGCTATTGTTTTTTGGTATTTTACTTATTCCTATTCGCTTGGTATACTTATGAAAAACAAAACTGTGAAAGGAAAATTGATAATATGAAAACTGCTGTTATAGGCTACCCCAGAATAGGCAGCTTAAGAGAACTTAAATTTGCATCCGAAAAATATTTTAAAGGAGCCGTTTCCGCTGATGAACTTCGGGAAACCGCCGCTTACATCAGAGCTGCCAATTTAAACGCACAGGCTGCTGCCGGAATCGACTTTATACCCTCAAACGATTTTTCGTTTTATGACAACCTTCTTGACTCGGCTGTGCTTTTAAACATAATTCCCGAAAGATACAGAGAGCTTAATGTTTCGCCCCTTGACACTTATTTCGCTATGGCAAGAGGCTATCAGGGAGAAGCCGGAAACGTTAAGGCTTTGGCTATGAAAAAGTGGTTTAACACAAACTGCCACTATATTGTTCCCGAAATCGACGACGAAACAGAGCTTAAGCTTAACGATACAAAGCCCTTTGACGAATTTACGGAAGCCAAAAATTTAGGCATCAAAACAGTTCCTGCTTTAATAGGCGCATTTACTCTTTTAAAGCTTTCAAGATATACGGGAAAGAAAACGGAAAAGGATTTTGCAGCGGACGCAGCTAAGGTTTACAGCGAAATTATAGAAAAGCTTGCAGATTTGGGGGCTGAGTATATAAGCATTTCAGAGCCCTGTCTTGTTAAGGATTTGACTAAAGAAGAAATATCACTTTTCGAAGAAATTTATAAAACTGTTCTTGCATCCAAAAAGGGCGTTAAGATTATTCTTCAAACATATTTCGGCGACATAAGAGACTGCTATAATGAAGTCTGTGCCCTTGACTTTGACGGAATAGGTCTTGACTTCATAGAAGGAAAGGAAAGCTTAAACCTTGTTAAAAAGAACGGCTTCCCCAAAGACAAAGCTCTTTTTGCCGGAGTTGTAAACGGAAAGAACATTTGGAAAAACGACTATTCTAAGACAGTTAAAACCGTTAAGGAACTTCAGAGTCTCGGAGCAGAGGTTGTTTTAAACACCTCCTGTTCACTGCTTCACGTTCCCTACACATTAAAGAACGAAACAAAACTGACCGAGGAATATACACGCCACTTCGCCTTTGCGGAGGAAAAGCTTCAGGAATTGGGAGAGCTTAAAACAGTTCTTTCATCTGAAAATTATGAAGCTACAGCGGAATTTAAGGCTAACAAAGCCGTTTTCGCAGACGACAGAAAAGCACTTGATACAGCGGTTAAGGAAAGAGTTGCCGCAATTAAAGACAGCGATTTCACCCGTCAGCCTGCCTTTGCGGAAAGAGAAAAAATTCAGAAGGAAAGATTTAATCTGCCCCTGTTCCCCACTACAACAATAGGTTCATTCCCTCAGACAGCAGATGTCAGAGCAAACAGAACAGCAAGAAGAAAGGGCAATATAACAGAAGAGGAATATAAGAACTTCAACAAGGAAAAAATTGCGGAATGTATTAAATTACAGGAAGAAATAGGCCTTGACGTTTTGGTTCACGGCGAATATGAAAGAAACGATATGGTTGAATATTTCGGCGAAAAGCTTAAGGGCTTCCTCTTTACGGAAAAGGCTTGGGTTCAGTCCTACGGAACACGCTGTGTTAAACCCCCTATCGTTTGGGGCGACGTTTCAAGAGAAGCACCCATAACCGTTGAATGGTCTGTTTTCGCTCAGAGCCAAACCGACCACCTTATGAAGGGTATGCTTACAGGTCCTGTTACTATTTTGAACTGGAGCTTCCCCAGAGAAGATATTTCCCTTAAGGAATGCGCTTATCAAATAGCTCTTGCAATTCGTGACGAGGTTTTAGACCTTGAAGCCAACGGAATTAAAATAATTCAGGTTGACGAAGCGGCTCTCAGGGAAAAGCTGCCCTTAAGAAAAACCGACTGGGAAAGCGATTATCTCGACTGGGCAATTCCCGCCTTCCGTCTGGTTCACAGCGGTGTTAAGCCCGAAACGCAAATTCACACACATATGTGCTACAGTGAGTTTACCGACATTATTAAGGCAATCGACAATATGGACGCCGACGTAATCACCTTTGAAGCGTCCCGTTCCGACCTTCAGATTTTGGATTCTCTTAAGGAAAACAATTTCAGAACAGAGGTAGGCCCCGGAGTTTATGACATTCACTCCCCCAGAGTTCCCTCGGTGGAAGAAATCGTTTCGGCTCTTAACAAAATGACCGAAAAAACAGAGGTTTCAAAGCTTTGGGTCAACCCCGACTGCGGTCTTAAAACAAGAGGCACTGAGGAAACAGTCCCCAGTCTTAAAAACCTTGTTGCCGCCGCTAAGGAATTAAGAAGTAAATATTAATAAAATTTTGCCCTCGGTTTGAACCGGGGGCAATTTTAAAAAATTTTTATTGCTGATAAACAAATTCATTGCAATCGGGGTTGTTTTTGATTTATTCAATCATTTTTTAATCCCATTCGTCAGGCTCGGCTTCGGGAATAGCATTCAGACGGCTTTTCAATTCAGCTCCTGTGTAATCTTCAGCGGTTTTGTTTTTTAACATAGTAAATCCCCATTTGTATATAACCACAATGTTAATAATATCATAAAGTATTATATCTCAAAAATACAGATTGCAACAAATTTAATTTTGAGATTTTAATTAAAATATAATTAAAAAAGCAGTTGAATATATGTGAACAAATGTGATATAATAATTGTGATTTGGAGTTTAGTTTTATCGAAAATAATCAATTTTTTCAAGAATTTTTAAGGAGGTATTTTATGAAACTGTTCAAGAAAGCGGCAGCCCTTGCCACGGCTCTTTGTATGAGCCTTTCGGGCGTTGGGGTTTTGGGGGTTGAAGCCCTTGCCGATGAAGCTTCATCATTTTCAACAATCGGCGGCTGGTATGAAACCGCCTACGCAACGTGGAGCGACACAAACGCTGTAGGGGCAGGGGTATACTACAAAGCAGAGGGAGCAGATGACAGCGATTATGTTCAACTTAACGCATCTTCTGACGCTGTTAATACATCTCTTTCCGTTTATGACGGCAGCAGCTATGACAATGCAGCAGGCTATAAAAAATGTGTTGTAAGACAAACAGACAGCGGCACAGGCAGAGTTGACATAATGGGCATAGGTTACGGCAGCTTTGACATAAAGGTTGCTGCTTCCGACGGCACAATATATGAAGATACTGTTGATATACTTCAGGAAGACCGCTCAGGCTATGCTCATTTCGGAGCAAGTGATAGCTACATAGGCGCATATAACGACGACGGCACACTTAAAGAAGACGCTGATATTATATATGTAACGGAAGCTAACAAAAATTCTGTTGTGTGGGTCGATGATTCAACAGATAAAAAATATACAGGCATAGGAAAGATTGCAAGCAACATATACAGAGATACGGTTTGTCCTATTGATATAAGATTTTTAGGCGAGGTTGACACCACATCTTGGGAAGCCGCATCTTACAGCGATAATACATACTATATAAACGAAAGTGCAGGTAAATCCGCCGGTTATTATGAAGATTGGAAAGGTGTAAATAATTACTATGCCGACACAACAAACACAGGTGTTGCTATAGAAAATCTTAACACAAAAGTAAAGCTTTATCAGTCAGCTAATTCAGTATCTGTTACCACACTTGAAGGTTCAAGTGCAAGTATCGATACAACGAGTTCAACAGCTTCAAGTGCTAAAGACGAAGACACATCACTTAATATGATGGATTTTAAAGGCGGAAGCAGCACCTCTCCCGTTTATATTCCGGAACTGACAATCGAGGGCATAGGCTCTGACACGGTGGCTAAAAACTAGGGAATTACCCTTACAAGATGTACGGGAGCAGAGGTCAGAAACATTCACTTTGTTTCTTCACCCGAAGATGCATGCAGTGCAGACAGCAGCTATTATGTTTGGATTCACAGATGTACATTTGACGTAGGTGCAAACCACTGCGACCTTACATACGAACAGGACAAGCACGAAGGGGACGGAAGCACCGACTTTACGGAAGACTACAATGTTACCTGCTCCTATAATATATATAACAACTGCCACAAAACATCCTTAAACGGCGGCAGCGACTCCACAAAGCAGTATAACTACACATATCACCACAATTATTATAACAGCTGTTCTTCAAGACTTCCTCTTACGAGATACGTAAACGTACACAGCTATAATAACTATACCTACGGTGCAGGCACGGCTATAAGCGCCAGAGCCTCAGCCTTTGTTTTCTCAGAAGCAAATTATTATGACAGCGTAACAACTGTTTTCGGCAGCGAAACAAGCACAACCTACGGCTGCGGCTTCATAAAGTCATATAATGATACATTTTCAAACACTACACCTTCTTGGTCAAGCTATATTGTACAGGCTTCATCAAGAACAGACACAATTAAGGTTTCAAGCATAGATTCATACAATCAGCACCTTTCAACAGATACATATATTATTAACTTTGATGTTGATTCAACTAATTTCTACTATGCAGACGGTGCGTCGAATGTTTCATACCTTACAGACGCTGAAGCTGCCAAAACCTATGTAACGGCTCAGTCAGGCGTTTTGAAAAACAGCGCAACATATGATGATATTATTGGCACTTCATCCGACAGCGGAGACGATAATTCAGGAAGCGAGACAGACAGCACAATAACCTCAGAGCAGACCCTTGACGTTTCAAACCTCGGTTCAACAAGCTATTTCCAAATAAATGATACATCATCCGGAGTTTATGTCAATGGTTCGGTTATGAGAATTACAAGTACAGGCAAGATTTCATTTACTACGGGAATTGACGGAGCGGTTGTTACTGTTGTAGGTGCACACGCAAGCAGCAACAGCGAAGCAGATGACAGAACCCTTACGCTTTATGACAGCACTGACACAGCGGTAACAGGCGGTGAAATAACCTATGCTCAGAGTAATAAAACTACCGATCCTGTTGAAATACCCTCGTCAAGCACATTATCGGCAGGCAGCTATTACTTAGCAGCAAGCGATCACTTGAATATTACTTCAATAACCGTTTCCTTCCCGGGTGTTATTACCGACACGGCAACACTGACCTTTACAAACAGCGGAACCGCCGATGAAGAGCTTAATGCAGACAGCACTGCATACAGCGATTATTTCACACTGCTTGCTACAGAAAGCAAGACTTTAAAAGTAAGCACAAAGAGCAGCAAAACCTTTGCGGATTATGTTACATATGATTACTGCCTGAAATCCGGCGGAACTTCAGCCTATACAAATAATATTCCCACTGCAAGGGCAATTAAGTTTGCCACATCGGGAGCAGGGGTTGTTCAGCTTTACGGCGTTGCTTCAGGCGACGACAGCGACAGATACGCCCGTGTATATGACTCAAATGGAACCGCAGGCGAACTTTTGGGAACAATGACGGTAAACGGAAAAAACAACACTAAAGTCAGCGAAATAATCAAGCTTCCCTCTGCAGGAACATATTATATTGTTTTTGAAAACGCAGTAAGCCTTTACGCCGTAAATGTAATGGTAGGGGCAAGTGTTGAAACAGACAGCAGCGGCAGCGGCTATATATTTACAGACAGCAGCGACAGCTATGTTGTAGCAGGCACTGCAATTTCAAGCAGTGAGTTTGAGAATTATTCCGATATGACCGTAACCGTTACTGCTGACGGTGAAGCCAGCGTTTCAACCGATACGGTATATGCTGCGGCAGTTGTTGACGGCTTTATAATTCAGCCCTCTGCGTTAGGCGATGAATACACATATATTTATATAGTTCAGGTAGAAAGCTCCGGCGGAGCAGCGGATTTTGCTTATGAAGCTTATCTTAATGAAATCGAAACGGATTCCGAAAATGCTTAAGGAGGGGAACGTATATGAAAAAAATTTATGAAAAGCCCGAAATCAGAGTGCTTTCGGTTAAAAGCGAAGAAAATATTACAGACGAAACCGCTTCAATCAGCAGTACACTGACATACAGCTCAGTTCAAACTGCAAACTATTTCGGCAAAATAAGCTACGGCAATTTAAAAAGCTATTAAAAAAGCTCCTTTAAAGAGCACATAAAAAACGGGCTGTGAAAAACATACCCAAATAAGTCAAGACCACCGGCTTAGCCGGTGGCTTGCTCTGCCCCTATAAGGGGCTGT